>CAZGTQ010000233.1:0-2310 GCA_964528575.1 uncultured Planctomycetaceae bacterium
GAACCGGACGGGGAGCGTGTAGCCTTCGAAACGGCAGCTCGTGACGACGACGTTGCCCTTGCGGCCGCGCGCCGCGCGCTCGATCCACGCCTTGACCTTCTTCCGGCGCGCGATCGCGACCTCGTCGAGACCGTCGACGAGCAGCAGCAGGCGGCCGCGCTCCCAGAGCTCGGACCCGAAGTCAGCGTCGAAGCCGAGGTTCTCGTCGGCGACGAGCCGGCGGACCAGATCGGCCAGGGAGCCGTCCTCTTCCTCGAGCTCGCGCAACGGGACGAGTACCGGCACCAGGTCGTCGGGAAGGCCGAGGTCGCCCAGCTCACCGCGCGCGTACGAGAGCGCGAGGCGGCGAAGCTGCGTCGTCTTGCCCGAGCCGGGATGGCCGAGCAGGACGATGCCTTTGCGGCGCTCGTCCGCGGCGAGCCGTTGTAGCGCGCTGGGGAGCGTGATCTCGTGCTCGCCTCGATGCCGGAGCGAGTCTTCGAACGTCTCGTCGAGCCGGTCCACATGTGCGAGCTGCACCGGTACATAGAGGTCGTCGAGCAGGAGCGGGACGCGCAGCCGCGCCTCGAAACCCGGCAGCACGATCTGTGCATGCTCGTTTTCGACGCACTGCAGGTACTCGGCGAGCGTCTGCTCGAAATCCTCGAGCGGCCTCGGCTGCGGCGGTGCCGCCCCGTCGCTTCGAGCCGCCTCCAGCTTCCATTGGAACAACGCGGTGAGCACGCCCGTGCGCAGGTTCTCGTCCGTGAACGGCAGCGCCGTCTGCTCGCGGCCCGCGCGCTTCTTGAACGCGTCGAGGCGCTGCTGCTTCGCCCAGGGGTCGTCCTGGTCGAACTCGATCGCGACGCTCACCTGCGCGAGCGGCTGGTCGATGACGAACATCAGCCGCGGCAGCCCCAGCCGGACCGCTTCGTCATACTCGAGCTCCGTGATCGACTTCTCCTCGCCGTCGGGGATCCAGCCGTAGCGCCAGGCGAGGATGCCGAGGAAGACGTCCGCATCGCGCACGCGGTGCACGGAGAGCTCGCGCGGCGTGCGCGGGTCGGCGGTCCAGCGCTCCATCGCGACCGGGTGCATGCCGGCTTGCTCGATCGCTTCGAGCACCCACGCGCGCCGCTCCTTGTTGTCGAGATAGGTCGAGGAGACGAAGACGGTCGGCGTCTCGCGCGGCGACCGCGGAGCCTGCAAGGTGGGCTCGCGCGCTTCGACGAGTAAGCGACGCGGGATGCGGCGCCCGAGAATCTCGGCGTTGCGTCGCTGAAGGCGTGTCGATCTGCCGTTGAGATAGCGCGAGAGCGTCGGCTGCGCGATGCCCGCGCGATCGGCGAGCTCGGATTGGCTGAGGCTGCTCTCTCGCGCCCAGCGGCGGAGGGCGGAGAGGAGCTCGTCGTCGGTGGGTCGGTCCGTCACCGGTGCACCGTCAGGCGAACGACGCCGACCGATCCCGGGTGCAGCGTGAAGGCGCGCAACCAGCGCCGGGTCTCGCGGTCGAGGATCTCGAAGCAACGCGCTTCGTCGGCCGCGGCGAACGAGAGCATGCCGCGCTCGTCGGGCGCGAGGTCGCGGCCCGCGGCGTCGACGACGACGAGGTCGGCGAGCGGAAGGCCGCCGGCGTCGACGAACAGAGCGGTGACGTGATCGCGGCGCGGGGCTGACACAGGAGCCGGACGAAGCACGCCGTGGACGAACGCGGCGAGCGCGACGACGACGGCCGCCGCGGCGAGTGCCGTGGGCGCGTTCGAGGGACCAGGACGGGGCGGGCGCGCGATGGGAGCCTCCTCGGCGGGGGAGACCGTAGCTTGCCTACCTATTCGCGCATAGGCGAAATTCATGAATAGACCACGGTCCTCCGGCCCCCGATGAAGGCGATCCTTGCCTCATTCGCAATTCGCGAATAGCGTACGGCCCGTGCCCCTCAAGCCTCAGGACCTCCTCGTGTGCCTCGAGCTCGCCACCCGCGACCGGAAGCCATGGACCTATGCCCAGCTTGCGGAGGCCGTCGGCATCAGCGCATCCGAGGCGAACAAGGCCGTGGAGCGCTCGATCGAGGCGGGCCTCGTCGCTCCCGGGGCGAACGGCGCGAAGCCGGCCCCGCTGGGGCAGCCTCTGCTGGACTTCCTCGCGCACGGCGTGCGCCACGCGTTCTTCGCTCGGCCCGGCCGCCTCGTCCGCGGGATGCCGACGGCGCACAGCGCTCCGCCCCTCGACGAGCGGGTCGGCGCCGGAGGAGACGCTCCGCTGGTGTGGCCCGACCCCGAGGGCTCCGCGCGCGGCCAGGCCGTGGAACCGCTCTATCCCTCGGTCCCGCGC
>CAZGTQ010000234.1:0-22445 GCA_964528575.1 uncultured Planctomycetaceae bacterium
TGCGGGCCGCTCGCGGACGAGGGCGAGCGCTTCTTCGCGTCCGCTCGCTCGCCCGACGAGAGGATGCGCTGCGCGAGGCCCTCCTCGTCGCGCTCGAGGTCCGCGAGGATCGTGCGCGCGCGCTCGATCACCTCGGTCGGCACGCCGGCGAGGCGCGCGACGTGGATGCCGTACGAGCGGTCCGTGCCGCCGTCGACGATCTTGTGCAGGAAGACGATCTCGTCGCCCCACTCGCGCACGGCGACGCTCTTGTTGCAGATGTCGGGGTGACGCTCCGCCAGGTCGGTGAGCTGGTGGTAGTGCGTCGCGAAGAGCGTGCGCGCGCCGATCTTCGCGTGGACGTGCTCGACGATCGACCAGGCGAGCGCGAGGCCGTCGAACGTCGACGTGCCGCGGCCGACCTCGTCGAGGATGACGAGGCTGCGCGGCGTCGCGTTGTTCAGGATGTTGGCGATCTCGACCATCTCGACCATGAACGTCGAGGCGCCGCGGCTGATGTCGTCGCCCGCGCCGACGCGCGTGAAGATGCGGTCGACCACGCCGACGTGCGCCTCGCTCGCCGGCACGAACGAGCCGATCTGGGCGAGCAGCGCGATCAGCGCCGTCTGGCGGATGTACGTCGACTTGCCCGCCATGTTCGGGCCCGTCAAGATCGTGATCCGGTGCTCCGCGTGGTCGAGCAGGCTGTCGTTGGGCACGAACGCGTCGCACGCCGGCGAGAGCTCGATCGCCGGATGGCGGCCGTCGACGATGCGCAGAACGTCCGAGTCGTCGACCGTCGGCGCGACGTAGCGGTTCTCCGCCGCCTTCTGCGCGAGGCCGGCGAGCGCGTCGACGATCGCGACCGCGTGCGCCGTGTCGAGGATGCGGCCCACCTCGTCCGCGAGCGCGCCGCGCAGCTCCAGGAAGACCTTGTACTCGAGGTCGCGGCCGAGCTCCTCCGACTTGAGCACCTTCGTCTCGAGCTCCTTGAGCTCGGGCGTGATGTAGCGCTCGGCCGTCTTGATCGTCTGCTTGCGCACGTACTCGGCAGGCACGCGCGCGACCTGGCCGCGCGGGACCTCGATGAAGTAGCCGAAGACCGAGTTGAAGCCGATCTTCAGGTTCGCGATGCCCGTGCGCGCGCTCTCCGCCGCCTGGAACCGCGCCATCCACTTCTTCGCGTCGCCCGCGATCGAACGGTACTCGTCGAGGTGCGCGTCGAAGCCGTCGCGCACGAGCCCGCCCTCCTTGATCGTCAGCGGCGGCGCGTCGACGAGCGTCGAGCGGATGCGCTCCGTCAAGTCCTCGAGCGGGTCGAGCGCGTCGCGCAAGCGCCCGAGAATCGTCGAGTACGTCCCCTCGAGCTGCGCACGCAGCCCGGGCACCGCCGCCATCGAGCTCGCGAGCGCGACGAGGTCGCGCGCGTTCGCCCGCCCGGTCGCGATCTTCGCGACGAGCCGCTCCATGTCGAGCACGTCCGCGAGCAGCGAGCGGAGCTCCTCGCGCAGGAACGGCGCCTCGTGCAGCTCCGCGACGCCGCGCTGGCGCTCGAGGATCGCGTCGACGTTGCGCAGCGGCGCGAGCAGCCACTCGCGGAGCAGCCGCCCGCCCATCGGCGTGAGCGTCCCGTCGAGCACCGCGAGCAACGTCCCCTCGCGCCGCTCGCCACGCTGCGTGGACACGAGCTCGAGGCACGCGCGCGTCGCGCGGTCGAGCACGAGGTAGTCGCTCGTCTCGACGCGTCCGATGTGACGCACGTGCTCGCACGCCGAGCGCTGCGTCTCTTCGAGATACTCGATCAGCGCGCCGGCGGCGGGAACGACGCG
Source organism: uncultured Planctomycetaceae bacterium (assembly GCA_964528575.1). GTDB lineage: Bacteria > Planctomycetota > UBA1135 > UBA1135 > CAZGTQ01. The sequence continues at coordinate 1,809 of CAZGTQ010000234.1, forward strand.
CGAGCCGTCGTCGACGCCGAAGCCCTCGAGCGTCGCGACCTTGAAGTGCTTGCGCAGCGCCCGCAGGCACGTGTCGGCCGCGAAGCGCCACTCGTCGCGCTCGCCGACGCGCGGGCCGAGCTGCTTGGTCACCTCGTCGGCGAGCTCGGGCCAGCGCTCGGCGACCGACGGCGGCCAGAGCAGCTCGGCCGGCGCGATGCGCGCGAGCTCGTCCGCGACCGCCTCGACCGGCATCTCGGCGACCTCGAAGCGGCCGGTCGAGACGTCGACCCACGCGAGGCCGGCGCCGCCCTTGTCGGCGTAGAGCGCCGCGAGGAAGTTGTTCGCGCAACGCTCGAGCGCGTCCTCCTCCGTGATCGTCCCCGGCGTCACGACGCGGACGACGCCGCGCTCGACGATGCCCTTCGCGTCGCGCGGGTCGGTGAGCTGCTCGCAGATCGCGACGCGAAACCCCTTCGACACGAGCCGCATCAGGTAGCCGTCGACCGAGCGGACCGGCACGCCCGCCATCGGGAGCGCGTCCGCGCCCTTCGCGCGCGAGGTCAGTGCGATGCCGAGCTCGCGGGCGGCGACCTTCGCGTCGTCGCCGAAGAGCTCGTAGAAGTCGCCCATGCGGAAGAAGAGGAGCGCGTCCGGCTCCTCCTTCTTCGCGCGCCAGAACTGCTCCATCATGGGCGTCTGAGCGCCCAGGGGCTTCTGAGCGGCCCGGGCGCGTTCCGGCGCCTGCTGCGCGCGCTTGGTCATTCGGCGCGTCGTCATCCGGGGAGTCTACGGGGCGCGGGCGCGGCTTGGTACGTCGCTTGCACCTCCTCTCCCGTGCACCGTCTCCTCGGGCACACGGAATCGCTCGCGCGCCGGCCGCATCCGTGGAGAATGGCGCGCCCGCTCGCCCGTAGCCCGCCCCCTGCCCGTGGTCTTCCCGCGCACATCACGCCGCTCCTCGCGGCGCACGCTCCTCCCGCTCGCCTGCGCGCTCGTCTTCGTCGCGACGGGTTGCGCCAGCTACGAGAAGCGGACACGCGAGGCGTTCACTGCCTTCCGCAGTGGACACTTCCGCGCGGCGTACGAGGAGTACGTCGACCGCAGCGTCACCGGATCCGACTTCCTCGCGGGCGCCGAGGCGGGCACCGCTGCGCTGACCGGCGGAGCGTGGGAGGACGCGCTGAAGGCGTACGACATGGCGGCCGATCAGGTGCGCACGCTCGAGGACCGCGCGCTCGTCTCCGGCGCCCGCGCGCTCGAGTCGCTGGGCACGTGGGTGCTGAACGAATCGGCGACGTCGTACGACGGGGAGGGCTTCGAGCGCGTCTACCTGCACTGCGGGCTCGCGCTCGCCTATCTCGCGCTCGGCCGGCTCGACAGCGTGTACGTCGAGGCGCGGCGCTCGAACGCGCTGCTCGAGCGCGAGGAGGAGCTGTACGAGACCGAGTACCGCGCGGGCGGCTTCGGGCACCTGCTCTCGGCGCTCGCGTACGAGCTGACGGACGACCCCGACAACGCGTACATCGACTACGCCCGCATGGTCGAGAAGGGCGTCGGCGTGCCGCTCGCGGGGCGCGCGCTGGTGCGGATCTCGGCCGAGACCGGGCGCGAGCAGGACCTCGAGCGCTGGGTCGAGCGCTTCGGGCCCGACCCCGAGCGGCCCGAGGGCGCGGCGAGCGTCGTCGTGCTCGGCGGCGTCGGGCTCGGTCCGTACAAAGAGGAGATCTCGATCACGGTCCCGCTGCCGAGCGGCTTCTTCAACTGGGCCGTGCCGGACTACGTGCGGCGGCCGCAGCCGGTCTCGCGGCTCCAGCTCCGGCTGCCCGCGACCGGCGACGCGATCGACACCGTCACGATCGACACCGTGGAGGTGGAGAACGTGACGCAGGTCGCCGAGGATAACCTCGACGACCGCATCGCGTGGCTCGCGGCGAAGTCGGCGGCGCGCGGCTTCGCCAAGCGCGAGCTGACGAAGGAGCTCGACGATCAGGTCGGCATCCTCGGCCGGATCGCCGGCGAAGTGTTCTCGTTCGTGACGGAGCGCGCGGATCTGCGTTGCTGGCAGACGCTCCCTCATTCGTGGCAGGCTGCGCGGCTGTACGTGCCGCCGGGCGTCCACCGGCTCGAGCTCGCCGCCGTCGGCGGCGAGACCGTCCGGCTGGGAACGTTCGAGCTGGCGCCGGGCGAGACGATGTTCGTGCTCGCCCGCTCGCTCGATCGGCGCCTGATCGCGCACCCGGTCGGCGGCCTGCGTTTGCAAGATTCGACCCCAGTCCCATCGCTCTCGAAATGATGACCTACAGACACAAGACCCACGCATGGCAGGACCGCCTCGCGCTCGTGGCGGCGTCGCTCCTGCTGGTCGGGCTCGGCGCGTGCCGCACGTCCGGCACCAACGTCTACACGTTCACCGAAGGCGCCGGCGAGGTCGGCGAGGACATCGGCAACCGCTCGTTCGACCGCCGCGTGTCGATCGACAATCCGCGCTCGCAGCGGCGCGAGGGCTCGCTCCTGTTCGAGTTCGACCTCGTCAACCAGAAGTCGAGCTCGGTCGACCTCGAGTACCGCGTCGACTGGTTCGACGCGACGGGGTTCCAGATCGCGCTGACGACGGACACGGTCTGGCGACCCGTCATGATCGGGCCGGAGGGCGTGCACACGCTCTCGCTCTTCGCGCCCAAGCCCAGCGCCGTGCGGGCGCGCGTCCAGGTCCGGCCGCCGACGGGGGGCGATTGAGAGCTGCTCGCGCACGAAAGGAATCGAAGCACATGAAACGCATCACCATCGCGCTCGCGGGCCTGGTGCTCGTCGCGTGCAGCTCGGTCGAGCGGCGCGATCCGGGCGCCGAGGGCATCCCGACGGTCGAGTACAACGCCCGCGACCTGCAGATCCTGGCCGCGAGCATGGCCGAGTCGATGATCCGCGACCGCGACCTGAACCTGCTGCAAGGCGCGGGCGGCGAAGCGGACCCGCGGCCGGTCGTCTACGTCGGCAAGGTCCAGAACCGCACGAGCGAGCACATCGACACGGTCGCGATCACGGACCGGATCAAGACGGCCTTGGTCCAGAGCGACAAGTTCCGCGTCACGACGAGCACCCAGGGCCAGAAGGAGATCGAGGACCAGGTGCGCTTCCAGCAGGGCACCGGCAAGGTCGACGCTGCGACCGCCAAGGCGTTCGGCCGCCAGGTCGGCGCCGACGTGATCGTCTACGGCAACCTCATCGCGATCGAGAAGAACGAGGACCGCAGCATCGCGAGCGGCTTCTACAAGAAGGAGGACGTGTTCTATCAGTTCACCCTCGAGGCCGTGAACATCGCGACCGGCGAGGTGATCTGGGTCGAAGTGAAGGACATCGCCAAGATCGCCGAGACCGGCCCCTTCGGCTGAGCGAGCCTGGTCCAGGCTGGCGCTCCCGTTCCGCGCGGCCGCGGCGACCCGTCCGGTTCGCCGCGGCCGCGTTCGCTATCGGCCGAGCGCGCGCACGCGCTGCTCTTCCGCGCTCGTCAAGCGGAAGGCCGCGAGCGCGAGTCGTTCGATCGCGCTGTGCAACTCGGGCCGGTTCGCGCGCACGAGCGCCGCGAGCCGGTCGTGCAGCCACGGGTCCTCGGCGCGCGCGCGCAGCGGGAACGGCTGCGAGCGCAGGTGCGCGACCTTGACCTGCGGGAAGCGACGCTGGCGCGCGTCGGCGAAGCGCAACCGGTGCCACGCGGCGGCGACCGGGCCGTTCAGCACCGCGACGACGAACGCGGGATCGAGCTCCGCCGGCGGGCGGCACGCGAGCAGGCTGTTGCGGAACCGGCAGGGCTCTGTGTGCAGCGCCGCGATCGGCCGGTCGGCCGTCTGGCGCACGAGCACCGCCACCGCCGCGTGGCGCTCGAGCGGCGCGACGCGGAACGTGCGCCCGTCGCCCGGCTCGAGGTCGACGCGCACCGCGAGCGACGGCGGGCCCAGCCGATACGGCGCGAGGTCGCGCCCGACGCGCAGCGGCTCCCAGCGCCCGGGGCCGCGCTCCGCGTCCGCCGCGCGCACGAGCTCCGCTGCGCAGTTGCCGGTGTGCACGCCCGGGTCGCCGAAGCACGCGGGCGGGAGCCGCGCGCAGCGCTCGAGCCGCCGGGCGAGCTCCGTGTGCTCCGCGCGCAGCCAGGGCGCACCGTCCGCGGCGTCCGCGCGTCGCGGCCCGAGCCGCAGGAGCACCGCCGGCTCCAGCACGCCGGGGAACGCGCTCTCGCCGAGCTCCTCGGGCGGTCCGTCCAGCGCGCACAGCTCCTCGACGGCCGCGCGCAACGGCGCGTAGCCGTCCAGCGCGCACACCGACGCCGGCAGGAGCACCCGCGCCGGTCGGCCCCAGCGCGCGACGTGGCGTGCGATGCGCTCGAGGAAGGCGCCGTGGACCGACGGCCAGCCGGCGCGGGCGTTCGGCAGCCGCTCGCCCGACCAGGCTTGGCGGCCCGAGAGGCTGCCCCAGGGCGGGTTCGCGACGACGGCGGTGTCCGGCGGCCAGTCCGTCCGGGCGGCCAGCGCGTCCGCCTGGACGATCGAGACGCTGCCGGCGAGCCGAACGCGCGCCTCGTCGGCAGCGGCGGGGGCGAGCTCGAGGCCGAAGAGCGGCACGGCCCCACCCAGCTCCTCGCGCGCGGCGAGGAGCAGATTCCCGCTCCCGCAGGCCGGGTCGAGGACCCCGGCGCCGAGATCCGCTCCCAGCCCCGCTCCCAGCCCTGATCCCAGCCCTGCTCCCAGCCCCGCGACGAGCCGCCGGGCGAGCCCCGCCGGCGTCGGCACCGTCCCCCGAGCGCGCGTCCCCGCCATGGCCGCAAGCTTAGGGTGCACAGGAGCTTGCGCCACCGTTCGCGGCGACCGGAGCGGTTCGTCGTTCGGTGCCCTCCGGTTCCGGGCTCTCTCGGACGAGCACGAAGAGCCAAAGGGGCTCCTGGGAAACGTTCTCCTCTCCGGCGCGGACGCGGCCACACGGCAGCGTCCGCGCTGCTTTCGTGACCGCCGGCGCAGTCGGCTCGGCGGCGCCGGGGCGCGAGCGAGGTCCACCTGCCGTTCGCCCGGCGGGCGCGCTCCGGCAGCGCCCAGGCCGCCTCGACCGCGCTTCCAGCGCCTCCGGGCGGCGCGCGCAGACCGGCCGGGATTTTTCAGACGGGAGCGTTCGGTCCGCCGTCGGGCTCGGCTGTCGGACGTGCAGGCTGAAGAGTCCTGTGGGGAATCCTCTCCCCGGGCCCGTCGACGAGTGGTTCAAACCTCTCGCCGCGGGTCCGGGGGGAACATCAGATCGCTGAATCTTTCGGATGTTCACCAACGGCCTCCCGCCGGGGACGTAAAGGAGGCCGGAACAACGGGTCGGTTCGTGGGGAAACAGTCGACCCGAAGGCGAATCCAGTTCCGAACATCCTGAGGCAAAGGGCCCCGGCGGCAGCCGGGGCCCTTTGCCTATTTGGCGCCCTGGCGGCAGCCGGGGCCCTTTGCCTTTCTGGGCGCGCGTGCCTATTGGGACCGCGGTTGCAGCCCGCTAGGCTCCGCGCGCATGTCCCTGTACGTCGTCACCGGCGGAGCCGGCTTCATCGGCTCGCACCTCGTCGCTGCGCTCGTCGCGCGAGGCGACCGCGTTCGCGTGCTCGACGACCTCTCGAGCGGCGAGCGAGCGAACCTCGAGCCGCACCTCGAGCCGCTCGGTCGCACACGACGCGGAGGCGAGCGCGGGAGCGGCGCGCCGGTCGAGCTCGTCGTCGGCGACGTGACCGACCCGGCGGCGCTCCGCGGCCTGTGCGAGGGTGCCCGCGGCGTCTTCCACGAGGCGGCGCAGGTCTCGGTGCCGCGCAGCATCGAGGACCCCGAGCGCAGCTTCGAGGTCAACGCGCTGGGGACCTTGCGCGTGCTCGAGGCGGCCCGCGCCGCCGGGACCGAGCGCGTCGTCTTCGCCGCTTCGTCCGCCGCCTACGGGAACGCCGAATCGCTCCCCAAGACCGAGGAGATGCCGCCCGCGCCGCTCTCGCCGTACGCCGCCGGCAAGCTCGCCGCGGAGCAGCTCCTGCGCGTCTGGGGCGAGGTCTGGGGAATGCGCACGGTTTCCTTGCGCTACTTCAACGTCTTCGGACCGCGCCAGCGCGACGACAGCCCCTACACCGGCGTCATCGCGATCTTCGCGCGCGCTCTGCTCGAGGGCCGCGCGCCGACGATCCACGGCGACGGCGAGCAGTCGCGCGATTTCACCTACGTCGACAACGCCGTGCAGGCGAACCTGCTCGCGATGGACGCCGACGTGGCGCCCGGCCGCGTCTACAACGTCGGCGGCGGCGAGCGGATCACGATCAACGAGCTCGTCGCCGCGATGGCCGAGCTCGCCGGCGCGCGCGTCGAGCCCGTGTACCGCGCGACGCGGGCGGGCGACGTGCGTCACAGCCTCGCGTCGCTCGAGCGCATCGGCACGGAGCTCGGCTATGCGCCCCGCGTCGACTGGCGCACGGGTCTCGAGCGCACGCTCGCGTGGTACCGCGAGCGGGCGGCCGGCGCGGCGGCCGGCCGGCCTGGCGGCTGAGCTTCAGCGCGCAACGCTGAAGCTCATCGAGCGGATCCTCGCCAGTCTGGCCAGACGAGCTTCTGGCCAGACGGAGCTGACCTTCGGCGCGCGCGCTTCAGCTCGCCGCGGTCTCGACGCGGCCGCTCGGCTCGCGCCGCGGCGCCTGGTCCGCCGGCACCAGCTCGACGTGGTCGCAGTAGGGCGCAGGGCACGCGAGCGCGACGATGCGCCGGTGGCCTCGCTCGCGCGCGTGCACCGGCACGAGCCGGTAATGGCAGCGCGGGCAATGCGCCCGTTCGTGAGGGTTCATGGTTCTCGTCCTTGCCTGGATGCGCGGGGGCGTGTCCGGGATCGAGCCCGCGCCGGCGTGTAGCCGGGGGCTCGCTCGCGACGGACCGTCCCCGTTCCCGCTCCTTTCGGCCGAACCCGCCTCGCACACGAGGGGCGAAGCACCGATTCCGTCACCGGCACGGACTGCGTCACCCAGAGATCGCCGTAGGCGCCACCGAGGCGTCCGTCACGTCGCGGCGGGCTCACGTCGCGCGGCGGGCTCACGTCGCGCGCCGGGCACACGCCGAGGGGCGGCTTGGCGGCCGGGAGCCCGAGCGGATACGCTGTTCGCCCCTTTTTTCCCGCCGTTGGGCCGCCCTTCCCCGGAACGAGCCCCGGCGCGCCCCCCTTTGCCGGTCGTCGGAGAACCCATGGACTTTCGCGCGGAGCTCGAGAGCAAGCTCGGGCTGAAGGACGTCGAGTACGAGTACGGTCTGTCCAAGGAGCAGCTCTTCGCTCACGCGATCGCCAACGACCGCGGGCGCACGCGCAGGAACGGGCCGAGCACCGACCACAAGGCGTTCGCGACGAAGCTGGGTGTCGACGGGCCGCTCGTCTACTACACCGACCCGGACTGCACGGGCCGCCGCGTGCAGGACACGTTCGCGGTGCAGTGGCCCGAGGTCGCCGACAAGGTGTGGTGGAAGGACGACCTCAAGCCGTACGACCCGGGGAAGTATCGAGGTCTCCTGAAGCGTGTCGTCGAGCATCTGAACGCGAAGCGCGCGCGCCTGTACGTCCAGGACGTGTTCGTCGGGAGCGATCCGCTCTACGCGCTGCCGTACCGCTTCGTCGGCGAGTACGCGACCCACGCGATGTTCGCCCACAACATGTTCCCCAAGGACGTCGACGTGGTCGACGGCGTCGTCGGCCGCCGCTGGACGATGCTCAACGCGCCGTCGTTCACGTGCGTGCCCGAGCGCGACGGCTCGCGCTCCGAAGTCGCGATCATCATCGACTTCAAGGACAGGATCTGCCTCGTCGCGGGCCGCGCCGACTACAACGGCGTCGTCAAGAAGACGATCTTCACCGTGATGAACTACCTGCTGCCCGAGCAGGGGTTCCTGTCGATGCACTGCTCGGCGAACGTCGGCGAGCGCGGCGACGGAGCGATCCTCTTCGGCCTCTCGGGCACCGGCAAGACGACGCTGTCGGCGGACCCGGCGCGGCGCCTGATCGGCGACGACGAGACCGCGTGGACCGAGGCGGGCATCTCGAACCTCGAGGACGGCTGTTACGCGAAGCTGATCGACCTCGACAAGGAGGCCGAGCCGATCATCGCGGCCGCGCTCTCGAAGCCGGGCACGATCGTCGAGAACGTGCCGCCGCCGCGCGACCGGCGCATGGAGGACTGCGACCCGCGCGAGCTCGACCTCTCCGACCGCTCGGTCACCGAGAACACGCGCTTCTCGTATCCGCTGACGGCGAACCCGAACGTGGCGGAAGGCCGCCGCGGGCCGCATCCGGAGACGATCGTTCTGCTCACGGCGGATGCGTTCGGCGTCCTGCCGCCGATCGCCGTGCTCGAGGGCAAAGAGGTGATGTATCACTTCGTGTCGGGCTTCACCTCGAAGCTCGCCGGCACGGAAGTCGGTGTCACCGAGCCCCGCGCCGCGTTCAGCGCGTGCTTCGGGGCGCCGTTCATGGCACAGTACCCGTCGGTCTACGCGCGACTCTTGCGCGCGAAGATGGAGCAGTTCGACGCGCGCTGCATCCTGCTCAACACGGGCTGGACCGGCGGGCCGTACGGCATCGGCAAGCGCATGTCGATCCGCCACACCCGGGCGCTGCTCGACGCCGCCCTTTCCGGCGCCTTCGACGAGGGCAAGGTCGAGTTCGACGTGCACCCGATCTTCAACATGCGCATGCCGAAGAGCGCGCCGGGCGTGCCGCCCGAGATCCTCGACCCGCGCAACACGTGGGCGGACAAGGGCGCCTACGACGAGGCGGCGCAGAAGTTGCGCCGCATGTTCCAGGACAACTTCGCCGCGAAGAAGCTCGGCGAGCTCGGCATCGAGCCGGTGATGTGAGGACGACCATGAGCGAGCGCATGACCTTGTACAAGGAGGGCCTGGCGCTCTTCGGGGACCAGAAGAACCGGGAGGCGGTCGAGAAGTACCGCAAGGCGCTCGAGAGCGACCCCGACTGGACCGACTGCCTGCACGCGCTCGCGATGGCGCTCTCCCAGACCGGCGACCACGACCAGGCGATCGAGATCGGCAAGCGCATCGTCGAGCTCGATCCCGACGACGCGTTCGCGCACACGAGCCTCTCGATGTTCTACATGCGCAAGGGCATGATCGAGGAGGCCGAGGCCGAGGGCGCCAAGGCGCGCATGGTCTCCTGGAAGCAGGAGCTCAAGACGAACCCGAAGGCGCCGCCGCCCGCGGACTTCCGCCCGGGCACGGGCGACATGAACGTCGTCCAGTAGCTCGCGCTATCAGGCGGTCTCCGCTTCCTCGTCCTCGATGCCGAGGAGCTTGCGTCCCTCGGCCGAGATGAGCTGCGGCGACCACTGCGGGTCCCACACGATCTCGATGTTCGTGCCCTCGACGCCGTCGAGGGAGTTGACGCGGCGCTTCATCACGTCGGGGATCGTGCGCGCCTCGGGGCAGGCCTGCGACGTCAGCGTCATGCGGATGTTGCAGGTCGTGCCGTCGAGCTGCACGTCGTAGATGAGACCGAGGTCGACGACGTTGACCGGGATCTCGGGGTCGTAGACCTGGCGGAGCTCGGAGTAGACGTCTTCGATGGAGGCCATGGGGCGCTGGTCGTTCGGGTTGAGCGGTCGGAAGCGCGGTATCTTAGTTCGCGCCCCGGCCCCCGTGGACCAAATCGGTCGCCTTTCGCCCCTCGGCGGCGGCCCGCGCGAACTGGACGACCCGGCTCTCGGCCCAGTACCGATCCGCGTCGCCCGGCGCCGGCCTGCGTCCGACGAAGCCGCAATGCCCGCCGTGCTCGCTCGCGAGCAGTTGGACGTGCCCGGACGCCGTCGAGAGCCGCGCGAGCGGCTCGAAGGGCGCGAGCGGGTCGTCCTTCGCGTGCACGACGAGCGCCGGCACCCGCACCTGCTCGATGAGCGGGAGAGCGCTCGCCCGCTCGTAGTAGTCGTCGGACCCGGCGAATCCGCCGGCGGGCGCGGTATAGCGGTCGTCGAACGCGCGCATCGTGCGAATCGCCGCGATGCCGCGCACGTCGTAGAGGTCGGGGAAGAGCCTCGCTTTCGTGCGCATCGCGCGTCCGAGGCTGCGCAGGAACCACGCGCGGTAGATGCGGTTGGCGCCCACGCCGTCGATGCTGCGCGCGCACGAGGGGAGGTCGAGGGCGGAGGAGACGCCGGCGACGCCGGCGAGCTCGGGCGGAGCGTCGGAGCCGAGCTCGGCGGCCCACTTCAGCACGAGGTTCCCGCCGAGCGAGAACCCGGCGACGACGAGGCGCTCCACGCGGTCGCGCTCGATCAGCTCGCGCACGACGGAGTCGAGATCCGTGGTGAGGCCCGAGTGGTACAGCGTCGGCGTCAGGTGCAGCGTGTCGCCGCAGTTGCGCACGTTCAGCCGCAGGACGTTGAAGCCGGCCGCCCGCGCCTTGGCCGCCGTCCCGCGCACGTAGCTCGAGTCGGCGCTCCCGACGAGGCCGTGCACGAGGACGAGCGTCGGGGCGCGGCGCGGCTCGCTCTGCCAGCGCGCGTACGCGACGACCTGCGTCTCGCCGTCGATCCGGAAGACGCGCCGCTCGCTCGCGTCCCGGAGCGGCCCGAGCCCGCGCCGCGGGAGCTGCGACGCGAGCGTCATCAAGTGCCCGTTCGCGAGCAGCGGGTGGGGCTCGAACGGGGGGAAGTCGATCGGCGGGCGCATGGCTTGCACGTCACGTAGACTGGGCGCGTGATCCGCTACGAAGGCCAACTCTACCGACCGCCGTCCGAGGCGCGCAGCTTGATCCTGCAGGCGACGATCGGCTGCAGCTACAACGAGTGCACGTTCTGCGGCATGTACCGCGACAAGCGCTTCCGCGTGCGCCCGCTCGACGAGCTGCGCGCGGAGATCGCCTGGGCGCGCGACCACCTGGGCCCGGACGTGCGCAAGGTGTTCCTCGCGGACGGGGACGCGCTCGTCGCCAAGGCGTCGTTCCTGCACGGCGTGCTCGACGCGCTGAACGACGCGTTCCCGAGCCTGCAGCGCGTGAGCTGCTACGCGTCGCCCCAGTCGCTGCAGGTGCGCAGCGTGGAGGAGATGCGCGCGCTGCGCGACGCGGGCCTCGTCCAGTACTACCTCGGCATCGAGAGCGGCCACGACGTCGTGCTCCAGCGCCTCGTCAAGGGCGTCGACGCCGCCGAGATGGTCCGGGTCGCGAGGAAGGCGCACGAGGCGGGCGTGCGCCTGTCGACGATGATCCTGCTCGGCGCCGGCGGGCGCGCGCTCTCGGACGAGCACGCCCGCGCCTCGGCCGCCGCCGTCAACGCGATCCAACCGCGCTTCGTCAGCACGCTCGTGATGACGCCGGTCGAGGACACGCCGCTGTGGGAGCAGAGCCTGCGCGGCGACGTCGACGAGCTCGCGCCGCTCGAGCTCGCGCGCGAGTTGCGCACGTTCGTCGCGAACCTCGAGCTCGAGGGCTCGATCTTTCGCTCGAACCACGCGAGCAACTACCTCGCGCTCGCCGGCACGCTCCCCAAGGACAAGGCCGCGCTGGTCGCGAAGCTCGACGCCGTGCTCGCAAACCCCGCGGCGGCGCGCTTCGTCCCCGACCGGCTGCGCGGGCTGTAGCGCGCGGGACTCAGTTCGCGTCGACGTCCTGTAGGTACGCGATACGCGCAGCTCGATCGACCCTCGGTGCGACAGGATGTCGCGCCCCGCGCGGGAGGTGGACGAAGCGCTGCGCGTCGCCACGCGGGAGCCGATACGCCTCGTCGGCCCGCTGCAGCTCGTCCGTCGCGGGCCACCACGACGGTCCCGGGAACGTCGTGAGCGCTCGCGCGTCGTCGACGGGCTCGAGGCCATGGCCGCCGATGATCGCCTCGAGTGCGTCGTCGTCGTCGAAGCGGAAGCGCACGCACACCGCGTGCTCGCCCGGACCGGCCCACGCGCGCTGCGCGTAGAGGTCGCGCACCGAGGCCGGCGGCGCGAAGCCGAGCTCGGCCTCGAACGTCGCGCGCGCGCGCTCGGTGTCGGGCCCCTGCGAGCGCGACAGCGGCCACCGCTCGGCGAGCACGACCCACACGGCCGCGAACGCTCCCGCGGGCAGCCACGCGAGCACGAGCGCGAGCTTCGCGAGCCGCACCGTCCACCGCCGCCTTCCCGCGCGCACGACCCCGCGCCGCCCGAGCCACGCAAGCGCGACGAGCGCCGCCGGGACGCCGGCGAGCAAGGCGACGCCGGCGGCCTGGCGCAGCGGCGTCGCGCCGCCGTGCGCGACGACGAGCCAACACGCCGCGGCGACGGCGCACGCGGCGCTGCTCAGACGAACGACGAGGCGCTCGCGCGCGGGCCGGTCGGAGGACGGGCGGTCCACGTCCTCTCCATCGGCTGCCGGGCTCTCACGACCGCAGCAGGTCGAGCGCCGGCGCGTTCGTCGACGGCGCGAGCCCCATCCAGTCGCGCTCGAGCGTCGTGTAGAGCGAGCGGAAATCCGTCGTCGTCGGCACGTCGCCGTCGACGAGGCGCTCGAGATCCGGTGGCGTGCCGTGCGCTCCGCCGCGTACGGTGCCGCCCAGGAGCAGCACCGGGGCCGCGGCGCCGTGGTCGGTGCCGCGCGAGCCGTTCTCGTGGACGCGGCGGCCGAACTCGCTGAAGACGAGCGTGAGGACGCGCTCGCCCGCGCCGCTCGCGTCGAGGTCGCGCTGGAACGCGGCGAGAGCGCTCGCGACGTCCGCGAGTAGCGCCGCGTGCGCCGGCGCCTGCGCCGCGTGCGTGTCGAAGCCGCCGAGCGCGACGTGGAAGACGCGCGTGCCGAAGCCGCCGCCGACCAGGCGCGCGACCAGGCGCAACTCCTGCGCGAGCGGGTGAGCGGGATACGACGTCGCCGACGGATCGGTCGCGAGCCGCTCCATGCGCTCGGCCGCGCTGTACGTCGCGCGTGCCGCGTCGCGCAGGAACGCGACGTCGCCCGCCTCGGCCGGAGCATCGAGCAACTCCGCGCGCGCCCGCTCGAACGCGGCGGCAGACGACGTGCGCGCTAGACGGAAGCCGCGCGCGTCGCGCACCGTCGGCGCGAACGACTCGCGGCCGAACAACGCGCGCGGCAGCTCCGCGTCGCCGACGTGCAGTGCCGGCATCGTCCCCGGCCGGCGCAGCGCGAGCTGGTCCGCCAGCCGGCCCAGCCACCCGGTGTCGCCCGGCGGCGCGTCCGGCTCGGCCGTGTGCCAGATCTCCATCGAGCGGAAGTGCGAGCGGTTCGGCTCCGGCAGCCCGACGCCGTGCACGAGCGCCGCGCGGCCCGCGCCCAGCAGCGGCTCGAGCGGCCGCAGCGACGGGTGCAAGCCATGGTCGTCGTCGAGTCGCACGAGCTGCGCGCGCGCGAGCCCGAGCGTCGGCCGCGCGCGCCAGTACCCGTCCTGGCGCCACGGCACGAGCGTGTTCAGCCCGTCGTTGCCGCCCGTGAGCTGCACGACGACGAGCACGCGCTCGCCCTCGTCGCCGGCCGGCGCTGCGAACGCGCGCCCGAGAGCCGCAGCGAACGGAAGAGCTGCCGCGACGCGCACGCCCCCGACGAGGAACTGCCTGCGTGTGGTGATCATCGTCCGAGCCTCAAACGACGTGGTACTCGGGAGCGGTCAGCACGAGCGCGGCACACAGCGTGAGCGCATGATCGAGATCCGACGCCTCGCGCGCCGCAGCCTCGACGCGCGCGAGGAGCCGCGCGTCGTCCACGCCCGGCAGCAGCGTCTCGAGACAGCCGCGCGCGACGTCCTCGACGCGCTCGACGACGAAGGCCGACGCCAAGTCGACGCGCACGCCGTCCACCGCGCCCAGGTGCGCGTCCGCGAGCTCGGCCATCCGGTTGTGCCGCGCGAGCCACGTCCCCGCGTCGATCCACGCGCGCCCGCCCTTCCAGCCCTCGACCGACGGCGGCCGCAAGAGCGCCTGCCCCATCTCGCTCGCCGCGCGCGCCGCCCACGCCGGCGCGACGCGAGCGCCGAGCGCCAGCGCCGCTCCCGCGACGAGCTCGAGCGGCGCCGCGATCCGCGAGCGCCGCCGGCGCGGGTCGTGGAACCGCTCGCTGCGCAGGATCGTCGCGACGAGCTTCTCGACGCTCCAACCGCCCGCGACGAGGACCGCGGCCGCTTCGCCGACCTCGCGTTCCGACGCGTCGCCGACGAGCTCCGCGAGCACGCGCCGCGCGACGTGCCGCGCGCACTGCGGGTGCGCGAGCACGACGTCGACCGCCGCGTCGCCGTCGAAGCGCCCGCGTGCGCCGAGGATCTCCTTCGCGCCGTCGTCGTGCCGCTCGGGCCGCCACGCGTACGCGCGCCCCTTCGTCCCGCGCCCCGTGAACGCGCGCGCCGTCTCCTGCACGTCGCGCTCGCCGTAGTGCCCGATGCCGAGCGCGAACAGCTCGAGCAACTCGCGCGCGAAGTTCTCGTTCGGCCGGCCGCGCTCGTTCTCGTCGCCGTCGAGCCACACGAGCAGCGCCGGATCCTGCGCGACCGCGTGCAGGAGCGAGCGGAAGTCGCCGAGCCCGTCCGCGCGGAACAGCTCGATCTGCGCGTGCATCATGCGCACGTCGTCGACCTTCGCGTTCGACGTCGCGAAGTGATCGTGCCACATCAGCGCGACCCGCTCGACGAGCGGCGCGCCGTCGCCGAGCACGAGGCTCGTCCACCACGCCGCGAGCGCGTCGACGTCGCCGAGCGCGAGCAGCGGCTTCACGCCGCGCAGCAGCGCCGGATCGTGCGCCCGCCGCGCGAGCAGCTCGTCCACGCACGCGTCGAGCCCGGCCGCGACCGCCGCGTCGACGCGCTCCCGCGACGCGCCGAAGCCGCCGCGCCGCAGCAGGTGCGCCGCCGCCCCGCGGTCCCACTCCCGCGCGCGGGGACGCCAACGCGCGAGCGCCTTCACAGCTCGCGCACCTCGCGCTTCTTCGGCGCAGCGAGCTCGAGCGCGACCGACAGCTCGATCCGCTCCTCGGCCGCATAGCGCAGCTCGATGCGCGCCGTTCCGACGAGCGCGAGCAACATCCGCAGCCCCTCGATCTCCGCGCGCGCCTCCTCGGGCGTCAGCCCTTCCTCGAGCACCTTCTGCATCGTCAGCAGCTCGAGGTTGCGCGCGACGTACCGCGCGAGCCCCGGCCCCGCGAGCTCGACGTGCTCCGCGCCCGGGGCGCGCGTCACGGCCGCGCCCGCCGCGAGCTCGCGAACGAGCGAGCGTACGAGCGCGTCGTGCGTGCCGATCACGAACGTGCGCCCGACCAGCGCGCACGCCGGCCGCAGGTTGTACGCGATGTCGACGCCCTCGCCCGCCATCGGCTCGGGCAGCCGCGCCGACGTCATGCGCAGGCCGCCGACGAGCTCGAGATCGAGCAAGAGCGCCGGCTCGCCGTCCTGCGCGCGCTGCACGTTCGCGATGCCGATCGCCGTCTGGAACGCGCGCTCGAGCTCCGACCCGGTGCGCTCGGGCTCGTCGACGTCGACGAGCAGCGCGACCGCGGGTAGCGCGACGTCCGGCTCCGCCGCCGCGTCGAACGGCACCCGGCGCGCGACGAGACGCATCCACGGCGAGAGCCGCGGGAGCAGCTCCTCGCCGACGTCCGAGCCGCCGAACAGGAGCGCGAGCTCGCTCGTCTTCTGCGCGATGCGCGGGGCGATCTCGGGCTCGAACAGCTCGGCGCGGTGTGCGTGCAGGCCCGCGAAGTCGCGGTACAGCAGCGCCGTGGCCACGTCGTCGTCGCTGGGCGCCGGCAGCGCGAGCGTCGCCGGCGTCCCGCTCGGCTGCACCGGGCTCGCGGCCGAGGCGCCGTCGCCGGCGAGCTCGAGCGCGATCCCGCCGCCCGTCACGCGCAGCTCCGCTGCGTAGGTGTCGGCGCCGCCGAGCGCCGCGATGCCCGGCCCGAGCAGGTACTGCACCTTGGGCCGCGACTCGAGCGCGCCGAGGGCGGCGAACGGTCCCGCGCCTCCCGCCGCGCGCGCGAGCGTCCCGCTGCGCGCGCGGTCGACGAAGGCCCACGCGGTCGCGCCGCTCGAGCGCCGCGCGCGCGCCCCGGCGAAGCTCTCGCGCTCGGCGAGCGAGCGCGCCTGCGTGCCCGCCGCGAGCGCGAGCACGCCGTCGAGGTAGCGCTCGTCGCTCGCCAGCGCGACGAGCGCGCCGCGGTGCGCGAGCACGACGTCCTCGACCGTCCACAGGTCCGCGCCGTGGAGCGTGCGCTGCGGCTCGTCGAACAGGCCGGCGACGCCGTGGTCGCGCTCGACCGCCGCGGACGCGCGTGCGAGCAGCTCGTCGACGAGCGCCGCGTCGTCGCCGAGCGCGACGAGGCACCAAGCGACGCCGCCGCGTTTCGGCGCGAGCCCGAGCGCGACGCCCTGGCGCGTCAGCGACGCGAGCGCGGCGAGCGGGTCGCGGCCGAGCTCCGCCGCTCCGACCGCGAGCAACTCCTCGGGGGTTTTTTCGGACTGCGCGAGCGCCGCGCGGCCGAGCTCCGAGTCGAGCACGGCGCGCACGAGCGGGTGCTCGAGCCCGCGCGCCGCCAGCGGCGCGAGCCCCGGCGCCTCGACGTACGCGAGCGTGTACGCGGGGAAGAGCGTGGCGACGTCGCGCTCCGCCTCGAGCGGCGTCGGGAACGGCCCGAGCAACGCGACCAGGGGCAGGGCGGCGAGAGGAACGAGCTCGACGATCATGGGCGGCCTCCGACACCAGCGGACGCGAAGGCGGGCGCCGCGTGAAAGGGGAAAACCGGCGCCGATCCGGCGGCCGGGTCCCGCGCGCCCGCCGCGGTGGTCGGATCGTCCGCCGCCGGGCACAATGGCCGCTCCGCCCGCCGGCGCTCCGGTCCGGCGGATGCTCGACTCTTCCCCCACGAGGACTCGCATGACGCAGAGAACGACTCTGCGCACGTTGGCGTGCGCGCTCGCTTGCGTGGGCCTGCTGGCCCCCTGGACGTCGGCGCAGAGGACGGCTCAGGCCGCCCGCACCGTCGTGCGCAACGTCCAAGTCGGCCTGGGCGACGACGCGCCCAAGGTCACGCTCATCCTGAAGGACGGCCGCATCGAGGCCGTGCGCGAGGCCGACGCGGCGGCGCCGCCCGGCTCGCGCACGATCGACGGCTCGAACCTGGTGTGCGTGCCCGGCTTCATCGACGCGTTCTCGAACACGGGCATCGAGACGCCCGCACCCGTCGCCGACAAGGACGTGCCGGTCGACACCGGCGCCGACGCGCGGGTCGACATGCGCGAGGCGAACCGCAAGGGCATCCAGCCCGGGTTCCGCGTCGTCGAGAAGCTGAAGCTCGAGCCCGATGCCGCCGAGGCGTGGCGCCAGCGCGGCTTCGGCGCGCTGCTCGTCGCTCCGACGGGCGAGCTGCTCTCGGGCACGAGCGCGCTCGCGAGCACCCGCACCGCCGCGATGCGCGACGTCGTCGTGCGTCCCGAAGTGTTCGCGCACGCCGCGTTCCGCGCTTCCGGCGAGGGTTTTCCGCGCACGCTCATGGCGCACCACGCGCAACTGCGCCAGTTCTTCCTCGACGCGCGGCGCCAGGCCGAGCTCGAGCAGCGCTTCACGCAGGGCCGCCCCGGCCCGCGGCCGCCGTACGACCCCGAGCTCGACGCCGCGGGGCCGCTGCTCTCGAAGCACGAGCGTCTCGTCTGCGAGGCGCGCAGCGACCGCGACGTCGAGCGCTGGGTGCGGCTCGCCGACGAGCTCGGCCTCTCGATCGCGATCAGCGGCGGGCGCGACGCGTGGAAGGTCGCCGCGCTGCTCGTCGAGCGCGACATCCCGGTGATCCTGACGCTCGACTGGGGCGAGGAGGTCGAGGACCCCGACGCCAAGGACGAGAAGAAGAAGGAGCGCGGCCGACGCGGCCCCGGCCGGGGCGGACGCGCGCAGGAGGCGGCGACGGAGGAGGTCGACGAGCCCGACGAGCCCGCCGACGAGCCGAACGAGGAGGACGAGCCGGAACAGGATCCCGCCGAGGGCGAGGGCGAGGACGCGCCGGACGAGCCGAAGAAGGGCGAGTCGGCGAAGAAGGACTCCGACGACGACCGCTGGAAGTACGAGGAGCCGCTCGCCGTCCGCCGCGAGCGCCGGCGCCTGTGGGAGGAGCGGCGCGACAACGCGCTGCGCCTGCACGAGGCCGGCGTGCGCATCGCGTTCGGCACGGGCGACGGCAAGGCGAAGGACCTGCTCGACCGCGTACGCGAGCTCGTCGAGGCCGGTCTGTCGCGCGAGGTCGCGCTCACGGCTCTCACGCGCAGCGCGAGCGAGCTGCTGGGCGCGAGCGGCCGTCTGGGCGCGATCGAGCCGGGCTACGACGCGACGTTCGGGCTGTGGACGAAGGACCCGCTCGACGAGAAGGCGCAGCTCGCGTGGATCTTCGTCGACGGCGAGGCGTACGAGCTCGAGGTGAAGGAGGAGGGCGCCGCGCAGGAGGGCGAGGGCCCCGCCGAGGGCGTGCTCGTCACCGGCACGTGGAAGCTCGAGTTCCCCGACTCGGAAGGCCAGGGGCCGTCCGAGGCGACCGCCGTCCTCGCGATGGACGACGAGGGCGCCGTCACGGGGACGCTGTCGATGGACAGTCCGATCGGCGAGGGCGCGACGGAGACCGACATCGCGGGGCGCGTCGTCGGCAGCACGCTCACCGCGACGGCGAACGTCACGGTGGGCGAGATGACGATCGACGTGAAGCTCGACGCCCAGATCGACGGCGACACGCTCACGGGCGACGTCACGTGGTCGGGGCCGTGGGGCGAGCGGACGACGACGATCCAAGGAACGCGCGAGCCCGAGAGCGGGGAGGGCCTGTGATGAAGAAGACGACCAGCACCTTCGCTTTGATCGTCGCCGCCGCGCCCGCGCTGCTCGGCGCGGCGGGCGACCGCGAGCATCCGTACGAGACCGAGGCGCAGCGGGCGATCACGCTCCAGACCGGCGGCGACTGCTTGATCCGGGGGGCGACGATCCACAGCGCGGTCGCACCGGCGTTCGTCGGCGACGTGCTCGTGCGCGACGGCGACATCGCGGCGATCGGCGCGGATCTCGCCGCGCCTGCGGGCGTGCTCGTGATCGACGCGACCGGCCAGCACCTCGCGCCGGGCGTGATCGACACGCACTCGCACCTCGCGATCGAGGGTGGGATCAACGAGGGCACGCTCTCGATCACCGCCGACTGCGACATCACCGACGTGGTCGACGCGAGCGATCTGGGCATCTACCGCGCGCTCGCCGGCGGCGTCACGACGATGCAGTGCCTGCACGGCTCGGCGAACGCGATCGGCGGCCGCAGCGAGGTGCTCAAGCTGAAGTGGGGCGAGCGCGCCGAGGCCCTGCGCTTCCCCGGGGCGCCCCCGGGCATCAAGTTCGCGCTCGGCGAGAACCCGAAGCAGTCGAACTGGGGCCGCGGCACCGAGCGCTTCCCCGCGACGCGGCCGGGCGTCGAGGCGCTCTTCTACCGCGCGTTCGATCGCGCGCGCGAATACCAGCGCGCGTGGCGCGAGTACCAGGCCGCGCGGCGACGCGGCGAGGATCCGCCGCCGCCGCGCCGCGACGTGCGGCTCGACGTGCTCGCCGGCATCCTCGACGGCGACGTGAAGGTGCACTCGCACTGCTATCGCGCCGACGAGATCCTGATGTTGCTGCGCACGGCCGAGGCGTTCGACTTCCGCATCGCGACGCTGCAGCACGTGCTCGAGGGCTACAAGGTCGCGCACGAGATCGCGCAGCACGGCGCTGGCCCGTCGACGTTCGCCGACTGGTGGGGCTACAAGATCGAGGCCTACGACGCGATCCCGCAGAACGCCGCGCTGCTCGACGAGGCGGGCGCGGTGGCGACGATCAACTCCGACAGCGGCGAGCTGATCCGGCACCTGTACCACGAGGCGGGCAAGTCCGTGCGCTACGCCGGCATGGACCCGGTCGCGGCGCTGCGGCTGGCGACGCTGAACGGCGCGATCCAGCTCGGCGTCGAGGACCGCGTCGGCTCGATCGAGGTCGGCAAGGACGCGGACCTCGCGCTGCTCACGCACGAGCCGTTCTCGGCCTACGGCAAGGTGCTGTGGACGATGGTCGACGGCGAGGTCGAGTTCCAGCGCATCGACGCGTTCGGTCTCGACGAGCCGATCTCGCCGCGCTCGGTGATCGAGCCGGCGTGGGTCGAGGCGTCGTGGGAGCCCGCGGGCGGCCGCATGCTCGCGATCGTCGGCGGCACGGTGCACCCGGCGACATCGCCGACGATCGAGAACGGCACGGTGTTGATCCGCGGCGAGCGCATCGTCGCGGTCGGCCAGGACGTCGACGTGCCGGCGAACGCCGAGGTGATCGACGCGTCGGGCAAGCACGTGTGGCCGGGCATGATCGCGCTCAACACGCCGCTCGGCATCCACGAGATCGGCTCGGTCCAGGGCACGAACGACACGAACGAGATCGGCGGCAACCACCCCGACCTGCGCGTCTCGGCCGCGCTCAACCCGGACTCGGCGCACATCGGCGTGACGCGCACGAACGGCATCACGCGCGCGCAGACCGTGCCCGGCGGCAGCGGGCCGATCGTCGGCCAGTCGGCGATCATCGAGCTCGACGGCACGTCGTGGGAGGAGTTGCTGCACGTCGACCGCGACATGCTGCACGTGCGCTTCCCGCGCGCGGGCGGCGGCGGCCGTTTTGG
>CAZGTQ010000235.1:0-1870 GCA_964528575.1 uncultured Planctomycetaceae bacterium
GAGCGCTCGACGCGCACTGGGGCTCGCCGCCCGCGCGTGGGCTCGCCCCGCGCTCGCGGGTGCTCGCGCCCGCTCGCCCGCGCTCGCCCGCTCGCCCGCGGCTCGCCCGCCGTTCCCGTCAGCGCCCGATGAGGAAGTGCACGACGTCCCCGTCGCGCATCACGTAGTCGCGGCCCTCGACGCGCAGCTTGCCGGCCGCGCGGATCGCGGCCTCCGACTCTTGCGCGACGAGGTCCTGGACGCCGTAGGCCTCGCAGCGGATGAACGCCTTCTCGAAATCGGTGTGGATCACGCCGGCCGCGACCGGGGCCTTGTCGCCCTTGTGGAACGTCCAGGCCTTGATCTCCTTGGGGCCCGCCGTGAAGAACGTCTGCAGGCCGAGCAGCGCGTACGTCGCGCGGATCAGGCGCGGCAGGCCGAGCTCGGCGTGG
This sequence comes from uncultured Planctomycetaceae bacterium, assembly GCA_964528575.1. GTDB lineage: Bacteria > Planctomycetota > UBA1135 > UBA1135 > CAZGTQ01. The sequence goes on from CAZGTQ010000235.1 coordinate 432, forward strand.
CCGAGCTCGCGCATGAACTCCACGCGCTCGTCCTCCTCCATCCGCATCAGCTCGCACTCGAGGTCGCAGCACAGAGCGAGCGAGCGCGCGCCCATCTTCTCCGCGTGGTCCGCGACGGCGCGCGCGTGCTCGCCTTCACCAGTCGGATCGCCCTCGCCCGTGTTCGCGACGTAGAGCACCGGCTTGAGCGTCAGGAGGAACAGCGGCTTCAGCGCCACGCGCTCGTTCGCAGTCCACTCGAGCGTCCGCAGTTGCACGCCGTCCTCGAGCGCAGCCTTCGCGCGCGTGTACACCTCGTGCTGGAACTTCGATTCCTTGTCGCCCGTGCGCGCCTTCTTCGCGACGCGCTCGACGTTGCGCGCCACGGTGTCGAAGTCGGCGAAAGCGAGCTCGAGCTCGAGCGCCTCGATGTCGCCTTTGGAGTCGAGCGGCGTCTCGCGCGCGACGTCCGAGCGTTCGAAGCACTGCACGACGTGCAGGATCGCGTCGGTCTCCTTGATCGCGCCGAGGAACTTGTTGCCCATCCCCTCGCCGCGCGCCGCCCCCTTCGCGAGGCCGGCGATGTCGACGATGCGCACGTTCGCCGGCACGACCTGCTTCGTCTCGATGTAGCGGTGGATCGTCTCGAGCCGCTCGTCGGGCACCTCGACGACCGCGAGGTTCGGCTCGACGGTGCTGAACGCGTAGCTCGCCGTCTCCGCGCCGGACGCGGTGAGGGCATTGAACAGGGTGGTCTTGCCGACGTTGGGCAGACCGACGATTCCACAGGCGACGCTCATGGGCAGGGCTCGGAGGCGGGTAGCGAGCCGGGGAGTCTACAATCGCGGCGGGTGTCCCCGATGCGCGAACGTACGTCCCGCTCGATCCCCGTCGCGCTCCTCGCGTTGGTCGTGCTCGGCACGGCGGCGTGGGTCGTCGGACGACGCCTCGGCGGCGAGAGCGAGCCTCCGAGCGCGGCGCCCGCGCTCGCGCCGGGCGGGGCCGACGCCGAGTTGCGCTCGGCGGCCGAGACGAGGGCGGGGGCGACGCTCGTCGCGCCGCCGGCCGAACCGCTGCCGGCCGCGCCGGCGCAGCCGATCGACGGCGCGGCGCCCGAGCGCACCGAGACGTTCCCCGCCGTCCTGTCGGGCGTCGTCCAACTCGCCGATGGGACGCCGCTTCCCGGCGTCGTCGTCGCGGTCGCGCGGCGCATCCCGTTGGACCTGAGCGCGCGCGCGCGGCGCATCCCGTTGGACCTGCCGCCGCTCCCGCACCACCGCCTGTCGCTCGACGAGCTGCTCGATGCGCTCCCCCGACGGTCGCTCGAGAGCGCCGGACACGACCTGTTGATCGGCTCGACGCCGTTCGACTGGGCTGCCGTGGACACGACGGTAGCGACCGACGCCGACGGCCGGTTCCGGCTCGACGTCGAGGCTCCCGACGCGTGGTACGTGTGCACG
>CAZGTQ010000236.1:0-2998 GCA_964528575.1 uncultured Planctomycetaceae bacterium
CGCCGTCCGGATCCTCCGCGCTCGCCCGTGGTGGTCTACCTGGCGAACGAGACGCGCCCCGGCCCCGCAGGCGCCGAGGCCTTCGCGACCGTCGAGCGCTGGCTCGCGGAGTCGGGCGATCCGCTCGCGCTCGAGGCCGCCGCGAGCCTGTCCGCCGACCGGGCGGAGTTCCCGGCGGTCGTCGATGCCGAGGTCGCCGCGCTCGAGGTCTCCGCCGCGCCGCGCCTCTTCGTCGCGACCAGCGCGACGCTGCGCCAGGGCGCCGCGCTCGTGCGCGACACGCGCGGACCGTTGCGCACGGTGCCGCTCGACCTGCCGGCGCCGACCGGCGACTATGTCGTGGACGAGAGCCCGCTCGCGACCGTCGAAGGGCTACGCCGCGTGCTCCGGGCCGCGGGCGCCCTGTTCCCGCCGGCCGAGAACGAGCACGTCGTGCTGCTGGTGTCCCACGGCTGCGCCGATCGGGCCGTGATCCCGCGGTTGACGGTGCGGCCCGAGCTGACCTCGGCCGAGGAGCTGCTGTCACGTCTGCACGACGACGGCCCGCCGCCCGACGACGGCCTCACGCGCGCCGAGCTCTTCGGCGTCGTCGACGAGCTCGGACTGGACGTGCGGCTGCTCGCGATCGAGTCGTGCGAAGGCGGGCTCGGACTCACCGCCGCGGAGCTTCCACCATCGGTCGCCGCAGTCGTCGCCGCGCCGGGCCCGACGGCATACGGTGGCTTCGACCTCTCCGTGCTCGGCTCCGACCCCGCGGCCGAGCTCACCGCGCAAGCCCGGCAGCGTGGCGACGTGGGCGTGCTCACGCGACCCTCCGGCCCCCGGCCGCTGGCGCTCCTGCCCTTGGTCGTCGCCGCCTGCGTCCTGGTGCGCCTGCGGCGCCGGGGAGGTCCAGGCGGCTCCTGATCCGCCTCGCCGCGGCGCCGAGCCGACCTCGAAGCGGCCCGGCCGCTGCTTTCAGGAGCAGCCGCTTGCGTGTATGCCGAGCGGCGCGTCTTGAACGCGACGCCGCGACGAGGCGCAGCTCTCCGGCGTGCCGTACGCGCGGGCGGCGTGCCGCTCGACCGCTGCCGCCAACAGCGAAGCCTCGGCGCGGGCGCGGGCCACGAGCAGCGTGTCGCCCGGCTGGGCCGCCGCCAGGCCCTGGTTGATCACCCACGCGTACGGCGGTCCCGGCGCTTGGTGGCGAGCACTCGCTCGGTGTACCGGCGCGTCTCCTCGCGCGGGTCGATCCGCCCGACCGTGAGGCCCTCCACGCCCGCGGCGACGGCATCGGCGAGATGCGCGGCGGGATCGCACCGCCAAGGACGACGACGCCGTCGCAACGGCTCGTGCGTCGCGACGCGTCACGGAGACTCGGAAGTCAGGGCCGTCCCGATCGTCGACGATCAGTCGGCGACGTACGAGCTCGGGCCGGATCGCGACGCGCTCGGCCGAAGCATCCGAGGTGCGCAGAAGGCGTCGACTCGAGCGTCGATCTCTGCCGAATCGCCGTGCACGGACGGGCTCGCCGCGTATGCGCAGGTGGATCCCGCGCTCATCGAGGGTGCGCGTGACCTCCGCAGCGTCACGAAGGCGAGCCAGCGGTTCGGCTTCGCGCTCGGCGTCCTCGCGATCAGCGCCGGAGTGCTCGTGGTGTACCTGGCGGGAAGCAGCGCCGGCGACGTCGGCGGCTCGGTGTTGAGCGTTGCCGCGCTGGCGGGGCTGGTCTGGGGCCCCCGCACCGCCCCGGCCCCGACTCCGCTGGATGACGCTCCGCTGGATGAGGAGGAGTAACCTCGACGAGTGACCTGCTCGGCCAGCCGGCTTGCGGCGTCCGCTCCAGGCTTTCGGCTCGAGGGGATCGTCAGGCGTCCTTCAGCGCCTTCAGGACGTCGTCGAGTTGCTGGCTCGATGCGATTCCGTGCTCGACCCCGAGGAAGGAGACCAGGGTGATCGGGCTGCGGGAGCGCGCCGCCGCATCCGTCTTGTGATGGCCATCGACCAAGTAATGGGCCAGGCAGGCGTGCTCCGTCACGTCGACCTCCCCCTCCCAGTGGGCCGGCACCTTCACGTCCAAGACAGAAAGAGCGACTGCCGTCGGTTCGCGGCCGAGCCGCAACGCCGCGACGTACTCGCCGACGCGCTTCGCGTCCAGCCGAGCGCGCGGGAACGTGGGAACGAGGAACTCGAAGAGGCCGCGCCGTTTCGAGAGCGGCTTCGTCGCGAGGCGGTAGTACTCGGTCTTCGGAGAATGCGGCGAGCCCCCCACCGGGTCGGCGGCCCAGAGCGAGAGTTGCTCGTGCGTGAAGTAGTCGCTCTCGTCCCCGGGGGTGACCAGCCGCGGCGTCACGCGTGAGAGGAGCACCCGGTACTCGCCGGACGGAATGATCCGCTCGAGGAGATCGAGGAAGTTCGGATCGAGCGCAGTGACTCCCGCCTCGAGCGTGCCCGCGACGTCCTTCGGATCGACGCTCTGTTGTGCGCCCTCCATGCGCTCGAAGAAGAACGCGCAGGTTTCGCAGACGTTCCCGATGTGGAAGGCCTTCTTCCCATCGATCGCGAGATAGCGGTCCCACTGCGGCGAGGTGTCACCTCCCCCGCCGACGAACGACAAGGGACTGCGTGACTGCTCGATCCTTCTCTTGGCGACGTCGAGCAGCACGGACTGGATCTCCTCTTCGGACGTGACGTCGGGGCCGTTCGCTCGGCTCGTCAAGGCCGTTGCGGCGAGCCGTGGGCGGATCGCGACGGCTGAAAGCCGACCGCAGCCGGGCGCTCAGGCAGCGTCCACTTCGATGACCTCGCCCTCGCTGGACGGGAGCGGCACGGCCTCGCCGGCTTCGTGCAAGCTCTCGATGTGGAAGGCGATGGCCTCGCCGATGAGCCGAAGGGCCTCGTCTCGTGTCTCGCCTGCGGCGATGCACCCGGGCAGGTCGGGCACGTGAGCGCCCCACCCTGCCTGACCATGCTCGAGGACGACCAAGTACTTCATCGCGACCTCACTCGAGACCCGCCT
>CAZGTQ010000237.1:0-6821 GCA_964528575.1 uncultured Planctomycetaceae bacterium
GCCGAGGTCGGCGAGCAGCGGGGCGACGTCGTCCGCCGCGGGGGCCGCGGAGAGCGGGACCGGAGCCAAAGCGGGGGCGCGGGGCGCGGTCAGCCCTCGGCGTCCTCCTCGTCCTCGCCGCGGCGCTCGTCGCGCAGCAGCGACGGGTCGGGCCCGGCGCGCTCGGCCGACAGGCGGTTGCGCGGCACGCCGTTGCCGTTGCCGGGTCCGTGGTCGCCGTCCTCGCCCTCGTCGGCCTGCTCTCGGCTCGCCGTGGCGGGCTCGCGCGGCGCGGACTGGCTGCCGCGCGACGCGGGGACGAGCGCCTCGCCGGCCGCGTCGCGATCGACGATTGCGCCGGTCGCGTAGTCGAGCAGCCGCGCGAGCGTCTCGCGCAGCTCCTCGCGCCGCACGATGCGGTCGAGCATGCCCTTGTGCAGCAGGAACTCGGCGCGCTGGAAGCCGGGCGGCAGCTCCTGCTTGAGCGTCGTCGCGATGACGCGCGGCCCGGCGAACCCGATCAGCGCTCCGGGCTCCGCGAGGACGACGTCGCACACCGACGCGAACGACGCGGTGACGCCGCCGGTCGTCGGGTGGGTCATGACGCAGATCGAGAAGCCGCTCGCGTCGTTGAGCTCCGCGAGCGCCGCGCACGTCTTCGCCATCTGCATGAGCGAGAGCGCGCCTTCGTGCATCCGCGCGCCGCCCGACGACGTGAAGATCACGAGCGGCCGGCCCAGCCGGCGCGCTTCGTCGGCCGCGAGGGCGATCTTCTCCCCCACGACCTCGCCCATCGAGCCGCCCATGAAGCTGAAGTCGAGCACGGCGAGCACGATCGGCCGGCCGCGGATCGCGCCGAGGCCGCACAGGAGCGCCTCGCGCTGGCCGAGCCGCTCCGCCGTGCGCGCGATCTTCTCGCCGTACGGGATCTTGTCGTTGAACTCGAGGCGGTCGAGCGACTCGAGGTCCTCGTAGAGCTCCTCCCAGGTGCCCTCGTCGATGACCATCGCGATGCGCTCGCGGCCGGGCAGCGTGAAGTGGAAGCCGCAGGCCGGGCAGACGCGCTTCGCCGCCTCGAGCTCCTTGCGGTAGATCATCTGGGCGCAGGACTCGCACTTGAGCCACAAGCCGCCCGGCATGTCCTTCTTCTTGCCGAAACGCAGGCGCGAGCGCTTTTCGGTCGCTTCCTCGTCCGGCCGCTCCTCGTCGTCCGCTCCGGACTTCTTCTTCGGGTCGTCCGCCACGTGCGCCTCCTGCCTAGCTCCGCACCTTCTCGCGCGCTTCCTCGGCCGCCGCGCGGAAGCGCGCGATCGTGCCTTCGATGTCGCTCGAGCCGAAGATCGCCGAGCCCGCGACCAGCGCGTTGGCTCCCGCCGCCGCGCAGAGCGGCAGCGTCTCCTGGTTGAGGCCGCCGTCCATCTCGACGTGGCCGGTGAAGCCGCGGTCCCGCAGCCATTCGGTCTTGGGGAGCACCTGGGGCATGAAGCTCTGCCCGCCGAAGCCCGGGTGCACGCTCATCACGAGGACGAGGTCGACGTCGTCGAGCCAATCCCCGACCGTCTCGATCGGCGTCTCGGGGTTCACCGCGACCCCGATCTGGCGCACGCCCTCGCCGCGCAGCATCCGCACGACCTCGAGCGCGCCCCGCCGGCCGTCGACGACCTCGGCGTGGAACGTGATGCCGAACGACCCGGCTTGCGCGAACGCCGGACCGTAGCGGAGCGGGTCGGTGATCATCAGGTGCACGTCGAGCGGGCGCGACGAGACGGCGGCGATGCGCTCGACGACCGGCGGACCGATCGTGAGATTGGGGACGAAGTGCCCGTCCATCACGTCGATGTGGAGCCAGTCGGCACCCGCTCGCTCCACGCGCTGCACCTCCTCCGCGATGCGCGCGAAGTCGCAGGACAGGAGCGAAGGGGCGATGGCGATCGGCGGCGCCTCGGTCATCCCCCGAGGGTACACCGGAGCCCGGGCGATCTCCGCCACCCGGTCGGGGGAAAACGGGCCACGAAGGCCAGGAGCTGCCGCTTCAGCGCCCCGCCTTCGCCGCTGCATCCAGCGCCGCGATGCCCGGCAGGCTCTTTCCTTCGAGCAGCTCGAGCGAGGCGCCCCCACCGGTCGAGACGTGGTCGATCCGCTCCGCCAGCCCGAGCAGCTCCAGTGCGGCGACCGAATCGCCTCCGCCGACGACGGTGTAGCCCTTGCAGGCCGCGACGGCGCGCGCGACCGCCTCGGTCCCGGCGCGGAACGACTCCCACTCGAACACGCCCATCGGACCGTTCCAGACGAGCGTGCGCGCGTCGCCGATCGTCGCCGCGAACGTCGCGCGCGTCGCCGGCCCGATGTCGAGGCCCATGCGCCCCTCGGGAACGTCGACGTCGCACTCCTCGGGCTCGGCGTCCTCGGCGAAGCGCTCGGCGACGACGTGGTCGCTCGGCAGCAGGATCGCGGTGTCGCGCGCGCGCGCCTTGGCGAGCGTCGCGCGCACCGACTCGAGCTGGTCCTCCTGCACGAGCGACTTGCCGACCGAATGGCCCGCGGCGGCGAGGAACGTGTACGCCATGCCCCCGCCGACGAGGATCGCGTCGACCAGGTCGATCAGGTGGTCGACGACCGGCAGCTTGTCGGAGACCTTCGCACCGCCGAGCACCGCGACGAACGGGCGCTGGGGCTCGTGGAGCACGCGCGCGAAGGCGTCGAGCTCGCGCTGGACGAGCAGCCCGGCGGCGGACGGCAGGAGCTCGGCGACGCCCGAGACCGACGCGTGCGCGCGGTGCGAGCTGCCGAACGCGTCGTTGACGAACACGTCGCCGAGGCGCGCGTAGGCGGCGGCGAGCGCGGGGTCGCCCTTCGTCTCGCCCGGCTCGAAACGCACGTTCTCGAGCAGCGCGACCGAGCCCGTCTCGAGCGCCGCGAGCGCGCGCTCGACCTCGGGCCCGGACGACCCGTCGAGCTTCGTCACCGGACGCTCGAGCAGCTCGCCCAGGCGCTTCGCGACCGGGTCGAGCCGCAGCGCTTCGTCGACGCCCTTCGGCCGGCCGAGGTGGCTCATCAGGATCGGCGTCCCGCCGGCCGCGAGCACGGCACGGATCGTCGGCAGCGCGGCGCGGATGCGCGTGTCGTCGGTGATGCGCGGACCGCTCTCGGTCGACTCCAGCGGCACGTTGAAGTCGACGCGCATCAGGACGCGCCGGTCCTTCAGCTCGAGCGCGTCGAGCGCGGGCGGGTCGACCCGCACGCCCTCGTGCGCGACGGGCTGGTCGACCCGCCCGCCCTCGCCCGCGGCGGGCACGGATACGTCTTTGGCCATGGGTCGCTCCGGCGCGCCGATCAGGCCTTCGCGCCGGCCTTGGCGGTCGCCTTGGAGCCGCTCTTGCCGCGCAGCTTGTGCGCCGCGACGATCAGCTCCACGACGCGGTTGGAGTAGCCCCACTCGTTGTCGTACCAGGCGACGACCTTCACGAAGTCGTCGCCCATGACCATCGTCGCTTGCGCGTCGAAGATCGAGCTGTACGGGTTGCCGATCACGTCGCTCGAGACGATCGGGTCCTCGGTGTACTCGAGGATGCCCTTGAGCTCCTTCTTCGCCGCCGCCTTGAACGCCTCGTTGATCTCGTCGACGGTCGTCGTCTTCTTCAGCTTCGCGACGAGGTCGACGACCGACCCGTCGCAGACCGGCACGCGCATCGCCATGCCGTCGAGCTTGCCGGCGAGCTGCGGGAGGATCTTGCCGACCGCGCGCGCCGCGCCGGTCGTCGTCGGGATGATGTTCTGCGCCGCGGCGCGCGCCCGCCGCAGGTCCTTGTGCGGCAGGTCGAGGATCTGCTGGTCGTTCGTGTAGGCGTGCACCGTGGTCATCAGGCCCCGCTCGAGCCCGAACACGTTGTCGAGCACGAACGCGATCGGCGCGAGGCAGTTCGTCGTGCACGACGCGTTCGAGATGATCCGATCCTCGGGACGCAGCGCGTCCTGGTTGACGCCGAGCACGATCATGTTGTCGATCGCGTCCTTCGGCGGGACGGTCAGGACGACCTTCTTCGCGCCCGCCTCGAGGTGCCAGGAGCACTGCTCGCGCGACGAGAAGATGCCGGTCGACTCGACGACGAAGTCGATCCTGTTCGCCCCGTGCGGCAGCTTCTTGGGGTCGCGCTCCGCCGTGATCGTGATCTTCGCGCCGTCGACCTCGATCCAGTCCTTGCCCGAGCGCACCTTGCCGGCGAACCGGCCGTGCACCGAGTCGTACTTGAGCAGGTGCGCGAGCGTCGCCGGCTCCGTGATGTCGTTGATCGCGACGACCTCGACGTCCTTGCGGGCGTGGGCGATGCGGAACACGTTGCGGCCGATGCGGCCGAACCCGTTGATAGCGGTGCGAATGGCCATGGGTGCGCGTGCTGGAGCCTGCTGGTAGCGGGTGAGAACGACGGCCGCGCGGGGGGCGCGGCGAGGGCCCGGAGCGGCCACAGGAAATCGCAAAGACGCAAGTCCGTCTCGCATCGCGACCTGGCCTGTGGGGTCGCTTCTCGCTGGAGGTTTCCGCGAGAAACGGGCGGAGAGAATACAGGGGCCGGCCGAAGGGATCAACGCGCGCCGACCGCCCACGGGCGCCCCGGCGCGCCCTTGGAAACCGCAGTTGGAAATCGCATTGGAGCGAGCCGCCCCCGGCGCCGTCGCCGGCGCTATCCTCCCCTCCGCGTCCCGCCCGGGCGTTCCTCCCGTCTGGAGCCGCGATCCGGGGGAATCCTCGTTCCGGCTTTCGCTCCTCCCCCGCTCTCTCTCGCGTCCGTCGTTCCGTATCCAGCCCGCTCCGGCCCCGCTCCGGACTCCGCCCGTGAACACCTCGCCGCCGTCCACGCCCGACTGGTCCCTGCGCTGGGGACGCCTCGCCGCGGCGGCGGGCGTGCGGCCGAGCGAGCGGCTCACCCTCGCGCTGTCGGGCGGCGCGGACAGCGTGCTGCTCCTGCACCTCGTCGCCGCGGCGCGCCCGCGCCCGAGCGTGCAGGCGGTCCACGTCGCGCACGGCCTGCGCCCCGAGGCAGCGGACGAGCAGGCGTTCTGCGAGCGCCTGTGCCACGCCCTGGGCGTGCCGCTCGTCGTCGTGCCGATCGAGCTCGACCCGCGCGGCCCCTCGCTCGAGGCGCGCGCCCGCGAGGCCCGCTACCGGGCGCTGTGCCGCGCGGCGCGTGCGAGCGGCCACACGACGATCCTGACCGGCCACCACGCGGACGATGCGCTCGAGACCGTGCTCATGCGCTGGCTGCGCGGCGCCCACCTCGGCGGCGTCGGCGGCCTGCGCTCGCGCGTGCGGGTCCCCGTCGGCCGCGGCTTCGACGACGCGACCGCTCCCCCGGCGCCCGGCGCGGCGCCGATCGAGCCGCGCGTGCACGAGCCGATCGAGCCGCGCGCGCAAGGCGCGCAGATCGAGCCACGCGCGCAAGGCGCGCAGATCGAGCCACGCGCGCAAGGCGCGCAGATCGAAATCGTGCGGCCGCTCGTCACGCTGCGCCGCGAGGAGGTGCGCCGCCTGCTCTCCGACCGCGGGCTGGTGTGGTGCGAGGATGCCTCGAACCGCGACCCGCGCTTCACGCGCACCCGCGTCCGGCACGGCCTGCTGCCGGCGGTCGAGCGCCTGTGCGGTGCCGCGGGCGTCGACCACCTGCGCTCGTTCGCGCGCGCGGTCGACGCGCTCGAGAGCGAGCTCGCCGCCTCGACCGCGCACCTCGGCTGGCGCACGCCCGCCTACGCCGTCGCGAGCCGCGGCTCGGGCGAGGCGCACCTGGGCGGCACGCTCCCGCGCGCCGAGCTGATGCGCCTGCCGCGCGCGCTGCGCCGGCGCGCGCTCTGGCGCCTGCTCTGCGAGGCGACCGGCGAGGCGCCCGGCCGCCACCTCCTCGGTCTGCTGCTCGACGACGTCGGCGCGGGCCGCTGCACCCGGCACACGCTGCCGGGCCGCTGGACGCTGTGCCTGCGCTCGGACGAGCTGCAGCTCGTCCCCCCCGCCGGCGCGATCGGCGTGGGACCGCAGCCGCTCGCGAGCGGCGCGCGCCAGCTCGCCCTGCCGTTCCCGCCCGCGACGGGCGGCCGCACGCCCCGCGCGGGCGACCTCACCCCGTTCGGTGACGCGCAGCGCCCGCGGATCGCGCTCACGCTGCCGGGCATCGCCACGCTGCCGGACGGCCGGCGCATCTCGGCCGAGCGCGTCGACGCGCCCGCGGCGGCGCCGGTCCCGCTCGACCGCACCGAGGTCGAGCTGGACGCCGAGGGCCTGCCCGCCGAGCTCCAGATCCGCTGGCCGCTCCCCGGTGACCGCTTCCGCGGCCTGGGCGCGCCCGGCTCGAAGAACCTGCGCCGCTTCCTCGCGGACGCGGGCGTGCCGCGCGAGGAGCGCGCGCGCGTCCCGCTGGTCTGCGCCGGCGGCGAGATCCTCTGGGTCGTCGGCGTGCGCCCCGCCGAGCGCCGGCGCGTCGGCAGCTCGACGCGCACGCGCGTGCGCCTGTGCGTCCACGAAGCCGCCTGGGACGGCTCCGTGCGCCCGCCCGCCACGCCGCACCAGGGTTCCACGTGGAACGATCCGGCGCGCGCGGCGGCCCTCGCAGCGGGCGCACACGGTCGCGCCCCGGCCTGAGCGGGGCGCGAACGCCGACGTGAATGGTCGCGCACCGGCCTGAGCGGGGCGCGAGCGACGACGTGAACGGCGGCGGGCGGCGGCGCGAGCCGCTCCGCGCGGTGACTTCGTGCGGGCCAAGGGGTATTCTGGCCCGCTCGCCTCTCCCGCCCTCGCTCGAACGGGTGGCCTCGCGGCCCCCATTCACCCTCGCCTTTGTCCCTCTCGCCTTGCTCCC
>CAZGTQ010000238.1:0-40506 GCA_964528575.1 uncultured Planctomycetaceae bacterium
CCGCGCGCGCGTCGCGCCCCGCAGCGACCGCCGCGAGCCGCGCTTCGAGCCCGCGCGCGGCGAGCGCGAGGGCGCGGCGCACCGCGTCCACGCCCGCCTCGGGCCGCAGCGCGTGCGCTTCGACGCGCGCCGCAAGCGCCCCGCGCGCAGCGCGCGCCTCCGGAGCGCTCTCGGCACCACCGGGCGCGCGCAGCGCCGCGACGAGCCGCGCCAGGAGCGTGCCCAGCGGCCGCCGCTCGCCCGCGACCGCGCGGAGCGCGCCGACCCACGCCGGCTCGCCGGCGACGCTCGACACGAGCCGCAGGTGCGTCGCGGCGCCGGCCTGCTCGACGCGCACGAGCAGCTCCTGGCCGAAGACGAGCGGCAGCGCCGTGCGCGCCGCGACGCGCCGGCCCGCGAGCGCGAGCACGAGCGCGTCGCCCGCGCCCCGCTCGACGACGCGGGCCGTGAGCACGCTCCCCGGCCGCAGCGCTGCGCGCACGTCGGCCGGGAGGGTTGCGGCGAGCCGCACGGCCCCCTGCGCGGCGCCAGGCTCCATGCTCTCGTTATCGGACGCAAGCGCGCCGGGCTGACCCCGATCGCGGCGCGGCGCCGGTCCGGGCGGGCGTTCCGCGGCTCGCAGCCTTCAACGGGCTTCGATGAGGCCCAGGTCGAGCGGCTCGCCCGGCCGGAGTGTGACCCGGTGGGTCGCGATCACGCGCTCGCCCGGCGCGATCAGGTCGACGCGCAGCTCGAGGCCGCACGGCAGCCCGGGCAGCTCGAACGGACCCGGCGCGAGGTTCCAGCGGCTCTTCACGTACGTGCCGGAGCGCAGGTACGCGTCGGCGATCGCCTCGGGCAGGACGCGGACGTCGATGCGCGAGCTCGGCAGCCGCCAGCGCTCGACGTCGATGCGCAGCGTCCCGGCGAGCACGCCCTGCGCCGGCGTGACCTCGACGACGACCTCGCACGCTCCCGCCTCGCCGCCGTCGGAGGGCGGCGCCGGCTCGGGCGTGAACGTGCGCTCGCCCGCCAGCCCCGTGCTGGCCAGACCTGCGCTGGCCAGACCCGTGCCCGCCAGACCCGCTCCTGCCAGACCCGCGCCCGCCAGCCCCGCGCCCGTCAGCGGCGTGCCCGGCAGCCAGGCGACCACGGTCTGCGGCGCGCGCTCGACGCCGAAGACGGAGCGCACCGCGCGCACGCACCCGCTGGAGTAATTGTCGCCCGCCGTCCACGACGGCGCGTCGCCGGCGCGCGCGCCGGGCGTGACGAGCGCGACGACGAAGCCCGGCGCGTAGGAGCCGTCGGGAGCGTGCGTGTGCAGCTCGACCTCGACTCCCGGCGCCGGGCGGCTCACGAGCACGTCGAGCCCCAGTGCGGGGAGCGCGTCGAGCGGGAGCTCGACGACGTGGCCGCGGCGCCAGTCGTAGGGCTGCACGCGCAGCGTGTCGGCCGCGTCGAACGCGCCGTCGAACGAGAACGAGCCGTCCGCGTCCGCCTCGACGCTCGCGAGCAGCGCGCCGCGCGCGAGGAGCTGCACCTCGGCGTCGACGCACGCGTCGAGCGCGTCGCGCACGCGGCCGGCGACGAGCGGAACGCGCGGCAGATCGAGCGGCCCGAGCGCGAGCTCGCCCGCGGCGGGCACGTCGACGTCGACGACGAGCCGCGCCGCGCGTCCGGGCTCGGCGTGCAGCACCTCGATCGACTGCAGCCCACGCGGCGCGGGCACGAGCGCGAACCGGCTCCAGCGGTCGGCTTCAGCGGCGCCGTCGATCCCCGGCACGTCGAGGCAGCGCACGCTCCATCCCTCGCGCAGCGCGCGCCCGTCGCGCACGATCCAGCCGCCGATCCACGCGAGCGGCGGCGCGCTCACGCTCACGCGTTGCTCGTCCGGCCCGACCGACACGACGTGGACCGGCTCGAAGAGCTCGCCGTCGGGGCCGACGTCGCACCAGCGCGCGACGCTGACCCAGAGCGGGCTCCTGCGCGGCAGCTCGTCGAACGTGACCGTGCCGGCGAGCCACCCGAGCGAGCCCCCCTTGGCGGCGGCGGGCGCGCGCGCGTCGCGACCGCCGAGCCAGCCCGGCAGCCAGCGCGGATCGAACGCACCCGCGGCGCGCATCGCCTCGGGCGAGGGCTGCGGGCCGAAGTCGACGTCCCACTCGACGCTGGCGCCATCGAGCTCGTCGAGCTCGTCGTCCGCGAGCGGATCGAGCAGGTGCGCGGGCGGCGCGTCCCACACGTCGACGTACGCGAAGAGCGGCGCGCGCACGGGGCTGAGCACCTCGACGACGAGCGTGCGCGTCGCAGCGTCGTCGCGCTCACCCGCCGGCATCGCCGGCACTGCCGGCCGCGCCTCGACCGCCTCCCGCGGCGGCGGCGGAGGAGCCACGATCTCGGGCTCCGCGCGGGCCTGCGCGTGCGCCTGCTCGAGCGCCTTGCCGGCCGCGAGGCGAGCGCTCTCCTCACGCAGCACGACCTCACGCAGCACGACGGCCGGGTCCCCGCGGTGCGGGCGCGAGACGCCCGGCCGTGGGCCGAGCGCGAAGCCGAGCAGCGCAGCGCCGCCGACGAGCGCGGCGAGCGAGAACGCGTCGCTGGGTTTCACGGGCTTGCCTCGCTCGACCTTCTCACCGGAGTGGCTTCTCAACCCGCGTGCCAGCGGCGTGCCAACCCGCGTGCCGCGCCGTCGCAGGTCGCGCGCGCTGCACCGGAGTGCACGCGGCGTTGCGGGCGCGAAACGCGGCTGCGCGCTGGCGGCGGCGGGCGCCGAGGTGGCTGAAGAAGCGCCGCGGTGAACGCAACCATCGCGCGCGCGCGCGTGTCTCCCCGGGTGGGAGGGGGTAGGGACGGCCCCCGGTAGGAGTCGGTGAGTCGGTGAGTCGGTGAGTCGGTGAGGGTCAGCGCGTGCGCACGCGCTCCACCGCTGCGCGCCAGGCGGCGAGGCGCTCGGAGCGCTCGGAGGCCGCCAACGTCGGCTCGAACTCGGCGCGGTCCGCGGCGAGGCCGGCCGTGCCCGAGGGGTCGTCGAACAGGCCCGCGGCGACGCCGGCGAGCGCCGCGGCGCCGCGAGCGGTCGCCTCGACGTCGGAAGGGCGTACCACGCGCACGCCGGCGAGATCGGCCTGGAGCTGCATCAACAGGTCGTTCGTCGTCGCGCCACCGTCCGCGAGCAGCGCGTCGACCGCCATGCCCGAGTCCGCGCGCAGGATCTCGACGATCTCCGCGTTCTGGAACGCGATCGCCTCGAGCGACGCGCGCACGACGTGCGCGCGCGTCGCGCCGCGCGTGAGCCCGAGAATCGCGCCGCGGGCTTCGGCGTCCCAGTACGGCGCGCCGAGGCCGGTGAACGCCGGGACGACGAAGACGCCGGCGCTGTCGTCGACCGAGCGCGCGAGCTCCTCCGACGCGGCGAGGCTCGGCACGATGCCGAGGCCGTCGCGCAGCCACTGGATGAGCGCGCCCGCGACGAACACGCTGCCCTCGACCGCGAAGCAGCGCTCGCCGCCGCGGGCGACCGCGATCGTCGTCACGAGGCCGCTGTCCGTGTCGACGCGCCGCGCGCCGGTGTTGAGCAGCAGGAAGCACCCCGTGCCGTACGTGCACTTGAAGTCGCCGGCGTCGATGCAGGCCTGACCGAAGAGCGCCGCCTGCTGGTCGCCCGCGATCCCGCGGATCGGGATCGAGCGGCCGTAGCGCTCCGCGCTCAGCGCGCCGAAGTCGCCGACCGACGGACGCACCTGCGGCAACCAGTCGCGCTCGACGCCGAAGAGCGCGAGCAGCTCCTCGTCCCACGCGGCCGCGTCGATGCCGAACAGCATCGTGCGCGCCGCGTTCGTCGGCTCGGTCGCGAAGACCGCGCCGCCGGTCAGGTGCTCGACGACGAGCGCGTCGACCGTCGCGAAGCGCAGCGTGCCGCGCTGCGCCGCCGCGCGCACCTCGGGACGGTTCGCGAGCAGCCACTCGATCTTCGTCGCGCTGAAGTACGGGTCGATCACGAGCCCGGTCCGCTGGCGCACCAGCGGCGCGTGTCCGCCTTCGACGAGCGCGCGGCAGCGCTCCGCGGTGCGGCGGTCCTGCCACACGATGCCGGTGCCGAGCGGACCCGCGCCCTGTTCGAGCGCGAACACGGTCTCGCGCTGGTTCGTGATGCCGACCGCGACGGCCCGCTCGGCCTCCGGTCGCTCGAGGCACGCCGCGAGCGTCTCGTCGACCGCGGCGAAGATCGCGGCCGCCTCGTGCTCCACCCGACCGGGGCTCGGGAAGAGCTGCTCGAAGTCGCGCGAAGCGCTGTGCAGGGGGCGCAGCTCGGCGTCGAACAGGACGCTCGTCACACCGGTCGTCCCCGCGTCGATCGCGATCAGCGTCGGCTCGTGCATGAACCCCAAGCTAATCGAGCAGCCGCCGAGTTTCCGGCATGCGACCGCCCGAGAATCGACCGCCCGAGAATCGACCGCCCGGGAATGCGACCGTCCGGGAATGCGAACGGGGCGACGCGGTTCGTTCCGCGTCGCCCCGTTGCGATCGGTGGCTTCGACCGGCGGTCTACGGCGCTTCTTGGCGCACGACCACTCGCGAGTCCTCGACGCCCAGGCGCACCTCGCCGTGCATGGAGTCCTTCACCAGATGGAACTCGACGTCGTCGGCATCGAGGGCTCCGCTGCTCGCCAACGATCCCAACGGGAGATCGAGCTTGCCGGGCATGAGCAGGTGCGGCGCCGTGATCAGGCCGTTCCAAGTCATCGTCCCGAGCGCGCCGCCGAGCGGACGGCGCACGTGGAGGAACGAAGAGACCGCCCCGGACATCAGGATCTGCGGATCGAGCTGGAGCTCGAGGTCGCCGAGCACCTCGGCACGAACCTGGCCCGCGCCGAACGACCAGACCAGCGCGCCGCTGCCGGCGGCGGCCTGGACGAGGTTCGACATCGCGCCGGGAGGACCGACGAAGATCAGCGACATCGCCGGCGCGCTGCCGCCCGGCTCCTCGGGCTTCGAGCCCATCGACGCGCCCGGCGGCAAGCCCGCGACGAGCGGGAGCGTCCCGATGTCGTCGATCGGCGGAACGTCGGAAGCCGTCGCGCTCAGCGGTGCCAACCCCAGGATCAGGACGAGGGCGCAGCACCACGCGCGGACGGCGCCCTTGCTGCCCCATCCGCTGCGCGGCAATCCCACGCGTGCCCTCGCGTACGAACGACTGAACATCACGGTTTCTCCTGCGTGCTCCCGCCGACGTCCGGGAGCTGGAACAGCTCGGGGCAGGTGCGGAAGAGCGATTCGGTGAAGCCGTCCTGCGAGTCGATGACCATCCGCAGGGACGGCGAGCGCGCGAAGAGCTCGGCCAGCTCGCCTACCCGTGCCGGGTGTCGGTCGAGCATCGAGCGGAAGGCGGCGAGCGCGCGCCGCTGATCGCGCATGTGCGCGTAGTAGACGCCGGTATTGAACGCGGCGACGTGGAAACGCTCGTCGGTGTCGGGCAGGCCGCTGAGCGTGACCCACCGCACGAAAACGAGCGCCTGGCGGAACTCGCCTTCGTGCGCGTAGAGCCGCCCGAGCTGGATCGCCGCATGGCCGCGGTTCGAGAGCTCGACCGCGGTGTCGAAGATCTGACGGAACTCCTTGGCGGCGCGCAGCGAGCGGCCCTCGTGCGCGTGCACGTAGGCCATGTACAAGAGCGACTCCTCGTGGTCGGGCTCGATCGCGAGTGCTTCCTGCAGCAGCCGCTTGCCCTTCTCGAGCGCGTCCTCGATCTTCGACAGGCGCCCGTTGAGCAGGTGCCGCGCGGTGCTCCAGTCCACGCCGCCCGCGTCGCCGCGGCCCGAGGCGACGACGCCGTCGATGAAGCCGCGCCCGTGGGTCCGGGTGGATTCGACCTTGACCGCCGGCTCGAACACGCGCGTGCGGAAGTCCGGGTCGATCGCGGTGAGGACGTAAGCCTTGCCGATCTGGTAGAAAATCGTCGCCAGGCGCTCGACGAGCCCGAATGCCTCGGCCTGCTCGGCGATCTCGACGCCGGTGAGGGCCGCGAAGCGCTTCATCAGGCGGTCGGGGTCCGCCATGTCGAGGTGCGCCTTCACCTGCATGCGCGTGTCCTCGAAGAACTCGCGGCAGTCCGGGCAACCCTCGAGGTGCGCGATGGCACGGCTGGAGGCGCCCTCGTCCAGCTCCCCGTCGACCAGGCAGGACAGGTCCACCTGGAAGTGGGCGCAGACGTCGGTCAGCCCCTCTGTCCACCACTTGTTCTTCATCGTGACTCGCCTTCCTCGGCTCCGAGAGCGAAGCTCCCCTCCGCGTCGTCCTCGTCGTCGGAGCCGCGCGGGTCGCGGGCGGGACGGCAGTCCGGGGGAAGGCCGTCGAACACGCGACGCATCGAGCGGTGGATCTTCCTGCGCGCGCGGAAGATCACCATCTTCAGGTTCTCCAGCTTGATCCCTAGCTCACTCGCGGCCTCCCGGTAACTGCATCCTTCGACCTCGACGAGGTGAATCGCGCGCCGCTCGCGCTCGGAGAGCATCGAGTAGAAGCGCAGGTACAGATGCAGATACGTGAGGTAAACGCGGTGGCACTCGCGGGCGCTCTCCTGCTCGATCACTCCGCGCAGCGGGCTGCTCGCGACGACCTCGGGCACCTCGGGGACGTCCTCGAACGCGACCTCGGCGCGGCCGCTGCGGCCGAGCGAGCGCAGGTGCTTGAGCACCGTGTTGCGCACGATCGTCGCGGTCCAGACGCGGAAGGCGTCCTCGCGCTCGCAGTTGAACCGGTGCGGGTAGCGGTAGATGTTGAAGAATACCTCCTGGAGCACGTCGCCCGGGTCGGCCTTGCTCTGGTAGCGGCGCAGGCGGCTGGTCACCTGCTGCAGGAGGTGGTGGCTGTTCAGCTCGTAGAGCAGCCCGAAGCAGGCGCGGCTGGCGCAGCGCCGGTAGAGCTCCATGAGCCGGGTCGAGACCGCGTCGCGCACCTGCTCGTCGCTGCGCTCGGCGTCGTCCAGCACGGCGCCCAGGTCGGCGAGGAGCTCTGCTTGGTCGCCTTCGGCTCCGTTCGCGCCCCCGCGCTCGAGCTCGCCGGCCCCGATCTCGCCCGCCCCGGCCCGGACGTCGCCGGCGCCGGCCCGGATGTCGCCGGCCCGGATGTCGAGGGTGATCTCCCGCAGCTTCTCGCGAAGCATGTCGCGCTCGGCGCCCGCAGCAGGGCCGGCCGTCTGGGGATCGACGCCTTGGATCAAACCGATGAGCTCCGCACTCAGCCTCGGTCGGGGTGGGGGCGGACCGCCCGGGGGAGGGGCAGGGTCCGCAGGGTACAACCTCTATGCTGCCCCACCCGAGCGGTTACCGAAACGTGGCAACGAAAATCAGACACGGGCACGAACCAGGCGAGCGGCACAAGCTCGTGCCAGCGCAGGGCTTGGGGCCATCCAGCGGCCGTTTGCGCGGCGCGCTCGCTCAGCTCGTACCGATTTCGGCGGAACTCCCGTGGCAGCCGCTCGTCCGCCGGCGCCGCTCATCCCTGCCCGAGACTGGAGAAGCGGGCGCGGTCGATCGGCGGATTCACCTGCGGCGTCTCGAGCGTCCAGGCCTTGACCGGCCGCTCGTGCACCACGTCCCGGAAGACGACCCGCGTCGGGAACTTGATGCCTCCCAGGTCGACGTAGTCGCGCAGCTCCATCGAGCCGACGCGCATGAACGTCTTCATGTCGAACGTGTCGATCCGGTCGACGAGCCGCGTCGAGGGGTTGTAGAAGACCCGGAACGGCGAGTACACGTGGCGGTGGGGCGCGAACTCCATCCAGGTCGCCACGTACTCGATCAGCTCGCCGTCGCGGTGGCGACGCTTGATGCCCTCGAACTTCATCTTCAGGTCCGGCGACGTCGGGCGGTAGAGCAGGTCGAGCAGCGCCAGGAACTGGCTCGCCTCGGCGCGCGAGCGGTCGACCAGGGTCTGGCGGACGAGGTTCTCCTCGTCGACGATCTCCTCCCCGTCCACCCAGACGCGCGCCTCGCCGGTCCCGCCGTCGTCGAGCCGAACGAGCTGCTTGCCGTTGTCCACCTCCTCGAGGCGCACCATCCGCGGATTGCCGCGCAGGAGCACCTCGACGTGCAGCGGCTGCGGGTCGACGATCTCCTTCCCGTCCGCGTCGAACGAGGACGGCTTCACGCTGAACTCGACGATCTCGAGGTCCTGGAGCGCCTCGCGGCCACCATGGGCATCCTCGTACAGCGCGATCAGCCGGTCCGCGTCGCGCACGGCGATCAGGCGCGGGGACTGCGCGTCGTCGCCGGTCGGCGGCGGCGGGTCCTGGGCGACGCGCGCCGGACCGGCGAACGCGGCGCCGACGGGCAGGGCGAGCGCGGCGAGGGCGAGCGCGGCGGGGGCGAAGAGGGATCGTTGCATGATGGATCGAGCTCGAGAGCGGCGAGGTCGGACGCGCGCGGGCCGGCGTGTCCGAACGGGCATGGTAGCGGCTGGGGCGATGCGCGACAGCGCGTACGATCGCGGCCTGGCGGCGTGAGCGCGGGGTCGGCATGAGGGACGCCGCGCGCGCCCTGGAGCTGGCCCACGAGGTCGGCTTCGACCTGGCCGGGGTGGCTCCGCTGCGCCCCCCCGCCGCCGCCGAGCGCTTCCGCCGGTGGCTGGCCGACGGCTACCACGCCGACATGGGCTGGCTCGCGCGCAACGCGGAGCGGATCGCCGACCCGCGCCGGGTGCTGCCCGAGGGGCGCAGCCTGCTCGTCGTGGGCCTGGGACACGCGCGGCCCGCGGTCGAGCTCGCCGACGGGGCTCGGGTGGCGCGCTACGCAACCGGCCGCGACTACCACAACGTCATCGGGCGCCTCCTGCGCAAGCTGGCGCGGGCGCTCGAGCGGGAGGGGCTCGTGCGGAGCTGGCGCGCGGTCGTCGATGCGGGGCCGCTGCTCGAGCGCTCGCACGCCGCGGAGGCCGGCCTGGGCTTCGAGTCCAAGGCGGCGAACCTCCTCGAGCGGCGGTTCGGGCCCTGGTTCTTCCTCGCCGAGCTGCTGCTCGACGCGGAGCTCGAGCCGACGCCCGGCCCCGCGCCCGGCTCCTGCGGCACGTGCACGGCCTGCCTCGACGCGTGCCCGACCGCAGCGATCGTCGCGCCCGGCCGCGTCGACTCGAACCGCTGCATCAGCTACCACACGATCGAGAACCGCGGTGCGGTCCCGGCGGAGCTGCACGCGGACCACGACGCGTGGGTCTTCGGCTGCGACGTCTGCTCCGAGGTCTGCCCGTGGGGCCGCTCTGCGCCGGCCGCGGACGGCCCGGACGCGGGCTCCGGCCGCTTCGGCACGCACCCGGCCGTCGCGGGCGGCCGCCTCGTCGACTGGCTGGGAGAGCGCGACGACGCGCGCTTCCGGGCGCGGCACGAGGGCTCGCCGCTGCGCCGCGCGCGCCGGGAGGGGCTCGCGCGCAACGCCGCGATCGCCCTGGGGGCGCGTCCGTCCGAGGCGGGCGGCGCGGCGCTGCGGGACGCGCTCCAGCACGATCCGGCGGCGCAGGTGCGCGAGGCGGCCGGCTGGTCGCTCGCGCGCGCTCACGCGCGCGACGCGGGCGTGCGGGACGCGCTCGAGCGCGCGCTCGGACGGGAGACCGATCCGGCGGCGCGCGCGGGCCTGCGGGCCGCGCTGGACGCGTCCATCTAGATCGACACGTTCCGCGGATGCGACGCGGGGTCGCGGGCACGCCCCAGGGCCCGGGAGAGCGGTTCGAGGGCGCTCGCAGCCCGCGCGCGGCCCCGCGCCGTACCCCGAGAAGGAAATCGCGTCGATTCGATTGAACATCGCCCAGCCGCCGCCGCGCCGCGCCGCGAAGGCCCCGCTGAGGCGCCAAGTCCCGATGGCGTCCGGCGTTACGGCGTTCGCCGCGCTTTCCGGACGCACCTGGCAACGTCCTTGCTCCTTGCGTCGCACCGGCCACCGACGCCCGAAGGCCGCGCGAACGGAGGAATACGACTCGATGGACATCCCGGACTTCTACAGCGACCGCAAGTACTGCACGCACTGCCGCCAGTACGTCCCGTACCTGATGAGCACCGAGCACTCGTTCTGCGCGCACTGCGGCAACGAAGTCCGCCTGTTCTCCGACGCCGACTGGGAGGCGTTCAACGCCTCGATCAAAGACCGCCGCCCGCGCGGCGGCCGGCGTCGCAAGAAAGAGGACAAAGAGTCCGCCTGACCCGACCACGCACCGCGATCGCGGTGCGACGCTCCCCTCTCTTCTCCCCTTCGAATCGACCCGGCTCGACTCGAACCCCGGCGCGCTGCACGGCGCGCCACGGACTGCTGACCCTCCCTGACTCCGGGCAACGGGCGCCCTCCCTCGTCCACCGCCTACCCGGGCCCGGCCGCCGAACCCACGACGGCCGGGCCCTCCTCTCTGGCTCACTCTTCGTTCGTGCGGCGCACGCAACCGATCGCGCGCCGCGCCGGTCGCAAGGGCGGAGGGTGGGGGTGGCGGGCCCGCGCGCGCGCGCAGCCACCTGATCGAGGAGGTCGCCCTCGCTTCGCCCGACCGGGCCAGCCTGAATCAGACGGGCTGAATCAGACGGCCTGAATCAGACGGGCTAGCATCGAGGCGACTCAGCGGCCGTCGTCGCCCTCGCCCTCGCCCTCGTCCTGGCCCGCATAGCGCAAGTAGCGCTCGCCGGCGCGGATCTCCGCGTCGCGGTCGCCGATGCGCGCGTAGAACTCGCGCAACCGATCCCACGTGCGCGCCTCGTGCGGGCACGCGAGCTCGAGCGCGCGCGCCGCCGCGCGGGCGCCGTCCAGGTCGCCGGTCCCGACGAGCACGTCGAGCACGTGGATGCGCGCCTCGACCTCCTCGACCTCGGGCGGTCGCGCGAAGAGCGTCCGCTCGAGCGCCTCCCGCACGCCGTCGCGGTCGCCGAGCTCGCGGTACAGCTCGACGAGCTGCAGCGCGAGCCCGAAGTCGCGCGGCTCGAACAGCAGCCGTCCCTCGACGTTGCGGATGTCCTGCACGAGCCGATCGACCTCGCGCCAGCGCTCCTGCGCCGCGCGCGCCTCCTCGTCGCGACCGAGCTCGAACAGGATCCGGAACGTGAGGAACCACACGCGCGGCGTGTACGGGTCGTGCTCGCGCGAACGCTCGATCGCCGCGAGCGCCTCCTCGAGCTCCCCGCGGTCGTAGCGGATCTGCGCGATCCACCCCAGCGCGTCCGCGTGGTGAGGACGAAGCTCGACGACGCGGCCGAGCACCTCGAGCGCGCGCTCCTCGTCACCGAGCCGCATGTGCGCGAGCCCCAGCCCGCGCAGCGCCTCGACGCTGTCGCCCGCGAGCGCGCCGAGGAGACGCTCGTAGTGGTCGCGCGCCTCGGCGTAGCGGCCCAGGCTGTAGTACGCGTGGCCGAGCGCCTGCGTCCGCCACACCTGGCTCGGCGCGACCTCGACGAAGCGCTCCAGCGCGACGATCGTGTCGCCGTAGCGGCGCAACCGGAAGTACGTCGTGCCGAGCAGCAGGAGCGCGGGCGGCGCGTCGGGCTCGCCGTCGAGCACCGCGTAGAGGCGCTCGAGCGCGCGCGGGAAGTCGCCGGCGACGTAGGCGGCCTCGGCCTGCCCGTACGCCGCCAACCGCTCCGGCGCGATCGAGCCGAGGACGGCGCGCGTCGTCTCGGGCTCGAACGCGCCCGCCCAACGCCCCGGCTCCGCGCGCGGCAGGTCCTCCGGCCGGCGGTCGAGGATCGGACGCACCGCCTCGTCGAAGAGCGGCTCGTCGAGGACCGGCTCATCGGCCGCGCCGCCCTCCTGCGCGAGCGCGAGAGCGGGCGCGAGGCCGGGCGCGGGCGCCGCGAGCAGCGCGAGCAGCGCGACGGCCGCTCTCATTCGCCTTCCTCGGCCGGCGCGGGCTCTTCGACGACGAGCACGCGGTCGACCGCGACGTCCTCGAGCGTCTGCACCGTGCCCGAGGGCCAGCGCACCACGAGCTTGGTCAACCGCTCGGCCGGTCCGAGGCCGAAGTGCGCCTCGGCCGGGAGCGCGGCGTGGAAGCCCCCCGCGGTGCGCACTTCCTCGCGCCGCGCGCCGCCCTCCCACACCGCCTCGACGCGCGCGCCGATGCCCTGCGTGTTGGTCCCGCGGCCGCGCAGACGCACGCGCAGCCAGTGGCCGCTCGCGCCGCGGTTCTCGAGCACGCGCACCGGCCCGTCGATGTCGAGCGCGACGAGATCGAGGTCGCCGTCGCCGTCGAGGTCGGCCGCAGCGCCGGCGCGCGTCACGCTCGGCGGCCCGTCGCTGAGCGGCTCGAGCGTGAAGCGCTCGCCCCCGTTGCGGAACAGGAAGTCGGGCTGCGCGTAGGTCGTGTCCGTCCCGGGCGCGTCCGCCTGCGGGTAGACGTGGCCGTTGAGGACGTACAGGTCGAGGTCGGCGTCGTGGTCGAAGTCGTGCGCGCCCGCGCCCCAGCCGAGGTACGGCAGGCTCGCCACGCCGCCGAGGCCGAGCCGGTCCGCGCGGTGGCGGAACGTGCGCCCCTTCACCGACACGTAGCACGCGTTGTCCTCGCCCGAGAAGTTCGTCACGAACAAGTCGGGGTACGCGTCGCCCGCGAAGTCGCCGCACGCGATGCCCATCCCCGCCTGCTCCTTGCCCCACTCGTCGTGCGCGATCCCCAGCCGCACGCCGACCTCCTCGAACGTGCCGTCGCCCTCGTTGCGCCACATGTGGTTCGGCGTCGAGTCGTTGGTGACGTACAGATCGGTGTCGCCGTCGTCGTCGAAGTCGAGCGTCATGATCCCGAGCCCGAACCCGGCGTGCGCCGGCCGAAAGCCCGCCTCGGCCGTGCGCTCGACGAACGTCCCGTCGCCGCGGCCGCGGTAGAGCTGGTCGTGCACCGCGATCATCCCTTCGGGCCCGCACATCACCGCGTGCCCCTTCCAGCGGCACGTCCCGGCGGTGCGCGAGGCGATCTCGGCGGGATCGAACGAGAGGTAGTTGACGACGGCGAGGTCGAGGTGGCCGTCGCGGTCGTAGTCGCAGAGCGCCGCGCTCGTTCCCCAGCGCGCGCCCTCGAGCCCCGCGCTCGCGCCCAGCTCGCGCAGCCCCGCGCCGCCCTCGTTGAGGAGCACGCGGTCGGGCCCCCACTCGGTGATCACGAGGTCGAGGTGCCCGTCGCCGTTCAGGTCCCCCGCCGCGCCGCCCATGCCCCAGCGCCCGCCGGCGATGCGCCAGCTCGGCCCGCCCTCCGCGGCGCTCTCGGCGGCGGCCGGGCGCATGTGCCCGTCGCCGCGGTTGAGGAAGAGCCGCGGCGGCAGCCCGGGCTCGCCCGCGCGCACACGCTCGAGCGTCGACCCGTCGATCACGACCAAGTCGATCGAGCCTTCCCCGTCGAAGTCGCCGAGCACGAGCCCGCCGCCGTTCACCTCGACGATGTAGTCCTTCTCGCGCGAGCCGCACGTCGTCGCGACGCCGGGCAGGAGCTCGGAGCCGCGCTCGACGAACAGCGGCGGAGCGGGAGCGCGCGGCGCCGCCGGCACCGCGCCGCCTTGCACAGCGTCGTCTTGCACAGCGCCGTTCGGCACAGCGCCGGTCTGCGCGGCGGCGAGCACGGCGAGCACGGACCAGAAGGCGGGACGCAGCGCGCAGCGGATCGAGGCGTCGCGAATCGAGCCGCTGCGGTTCGAGGAGGGAGCCATCGCGACCAGTGTCGTCCGCGGGCGCCGCGCGTCCAACCCCCACGGTCCCCGGCCGCACGCCGGGGACCGCGGGAGACGATCACTCGCAGATCGTCAGCTCGAGCCCGTTCGAGAGCGCAAAGCCCTGCGGCTGGCCCGCGTCCGGCGCGATCGACTGGAAGTACGCCTTGACGTACGCGAGGTTCGGGTTGAGCGGGATCGGGAAGAACGCCGTGCCGGTGCCGCCGGACACGGGGTCGGCCGAGACCGTGTAGAGCAGGAACGGGTCGACGAGCGCGACCCCGCCGAGGTACGGGATGCTCGCTTTGCCGAAGGAGAGGACCGTCACGACGACGGCTCCCGGGACGTTCTGGCTCTTGATCTCCGCCGTCTGGCCGAGGCTCGGCTTCGATCCGCTGAGGGCGATCAGGTTCACGGGCGACGCGCCGACGTCGTACTTGCGGAAGCCGCAGATCGGCACGCGCCGCGGCGTCGTGACGGTCGTGTTCCCGGCGATGTCGACGAAGCGCATCTCGTAGCAGATCTCCGCTTCAAGGTCGCCCGTCGTGTCCGCCATCGCGAAGCGGCGGATGCCGCCGCCCGTGTACGTCACCTGCGCGTCGCTCGGCGTGCCGCTCACGACGACCTGCGCCACGCCCGCTCCGCCGACGGCGTCCGCGTACGTGTACGTGCCGGGGCTGACGAACGTGTAGCTGAACGTCCCGCCGGGCGAGAGCGAGCCCGAGTCGAACGGATAGAGCGCCGTCGAGCTGACGACCGAGTGCGCTGCCGCGTCCTGGTTGGTCCACGTGACCGTCGTGCCGACGTTCACGTTCAGCGAGGCGTTCGAGAACGCGCCGGCGTTGACGTCGATCGCGCCGCTCTGGAACGACGTGTTGATCACGTACACGCCGCTCGCGGTGATCCAGTCGTTGCCGTCGTCCAGCGCTTGGTCCTGGACGTGCACGCGCACGACGTACTCGCTGTCGTCGAGCGGCGGAAGCGTCTCCTCGCGCAAGATCCGCGGCGGGATCGAGTCGGCCGCGCCGGTGTTGCGGTAGACCTTGTTCGCCCACTGAGCCGAGTTCGACTCGCCCTGCGCGGTGATGATGTCGTAAGCACCGTCGCCCGTGACGTCCGCGACGGCGAGGTCGAGCGTCGAGTCGTTCGTCGACTGGATCACGTTCCCGAGCTCGGTGAAGTTCATCCCGCCGTCGTTGCGGAACACCTTCTCCGTGCTGCCGAGCGAGCCGACGAGCGGATCGAGGTCCCCGTCGTTGTCGTAGTCGAGGAACGCGATCTCGTTGTCGTCGTCGCCGCTGCTCTCGACGAACTTCGTGAAGCCGAGCGAGCCGCTCGGCACGAAGTCGTTGCGCATCGCGCCCTCGGAGAACGACTGGATGCTGACGAGGAACAGGTCGACGTCGGAGTCGCCGTCGAGGTCGGCGACGTCGCCCTCGTACACGCTCGACGAGGAGGACGGCAGGATGCTCGACGCGTCCGTGTAATTGCCCCGCCCGTCGTTGAGCATCAGGTAGTGGTTGCCGCCCGAGTTGTTCGCGCGGTTCGGCCCGAAGAAGTCCAGGTCGAAGTCGCCGTCGAGGTCGACGAGCTGGACGTCCATGTGCGCGCTCTTCGTCGGCGGGTTCCAACCCGAAGGACCCGCCTCGCTGAAGAAGCCGGCGCCGTCGTTGAAGTACAGCCGCGTCTTCGCGCCCGAGCCTCCGAGATAGCTGTTGCCCGAGTCGCAGATCATCGCGTCGAGGTCGCCGTCGTTGTCGACGTCGCCGAACTGCGCGCTCGCCGAGCTCAGGCTCTCGGTCAGCCCGCGCGCCGCGTCCTCGCGCAGGAAAGAGCCGGGGTTCGACGCGCCGCGGTTCACGTACAGGAACGGCGGGTCGCTGTTGAACCCGTTCGCGAAGAGCGCGTCGATCCAGCCGTCGTTCTGGATGTCGCCCGACGCGACGCCGCGTGCGTGCGAGAGGTTGACGCCGAGCCGCGCCACGCTCTCGTCGGCGAAGTTGCCGACGCCGATCTCGAGACGGTTGATCACGAGCACGTTCTGGCGCTGCGTCCCGGGGCTCGAGAACCCCTCGCCGTCGGCGAAGAAGAGGTCGAGGTCGCCGTCGTTGTCGACGTCGGCGGGCTCGACGCCCTCGGTCCAGCGCGCCGTGCCGGGGATCCAACCGTTCTCGCGAACGAACTGCTGCGCGTACGACGTCGCGGGGCCGGCGGCGAGAACCGCGGCGAGGAGCAAGGCTCGGGGCATGTGGAATCTCTCGTGGGGAAGCGCGACCGCGACGGCAAGCGTCGCGGGGGGGAGGCACGGAAGGCCGGGGGGCGCGACCGGGAGGCTCGGGCCGGATGGCGCGCCAAGCACCACCATAGCCCGAACGCGACCGTCGCGCGGCGTCCCGCGATCCCGACGGGCGGCGGCCGGCGCGCGGTTCCGTCGCAAACGACCACACCGAAAGAAGACTTACACGCCCACGACGTTCGTGTCGGGGAAAGCGGCCTCGGGTGGCACCGCGAGCGCGCGCCGGCCACAATCCTTCGCTCCCGTCCGACCGATCCCCGACGAGCAGCCATGACCCCGCAGCCCACCTCCTACGACGTCCTCGGCTCGGTGCAGGAGCGCTACGCCCAGGGCGCCCGCGCGCGTGTCCCCGAGCTCTGCTGCCCCGTCGACTACGACGCGGACCTGCTCGCCGTCCTGCCGGCCGAGATCGTCGAGCGCGACTACGGCTGCGGCGACCCCAGCCGGTTCGTCCGTCCCGGCGACGTGGTCCTCGATCTCGGGTCGGGAGCCGGGAAGATCTGCTACATGGCGAGCCAGCTCGTCGGTGCCCAGGGGCGTGTGATCGGAGTCGACGCGACCGGCGACATGCTCGGGCTCGCGCGGCACTACCAGCGCGAGATCGGCGAGCGCATCGGCTGGCACAACACCGACTTCCGGCGGGGGCACATCCAGGATCTGCGGCTCGACCTCGACGCGCTCGCCGCCTGGCTCGAGCGCAATCCCGTCCGCGACGTCGCCGGGCTCGAGCGGCTGCGCGCGGAGGAAACGCGGTTGCGCGCCGAGGCGCCGCTCGTCGCCGACGAGTCGGTCGACATCGTGCTCTCCAACTGCGTCCTGAACCTCGTCGACAACGCGCAGAAGACGCAGCTCTTCGGCGAGATCTGGCGCGTGCTGCGCCGCGGCGGCCGCTGCGCGATCTCCGACATCGTCAGCGACGAGGACGTGCCGGAGGAGCTCCAGCGCGACCCCGAGCTCTGGTCGGGCTGCATCTCGGGCGCGATGCGCGAGGACCGCTTCCTCGACGCGTTCGCGGCCGCAGGCCTGTACGGCGTCGCGGTCGCGGCGTACCAGACGGAGCCGTGGGCGGTCGTGCAAGGCATCGAGCTCCGCTCGATGACGGTCGTCGCGCACAAGGGCAAGGAGGGTCCGTGCTGGGATCACGGCCAGGCGGTCGTGTACCGCGGCCCATGGAAGCAGGTCGTCGACGACGACGGGCACGTGCTGAAGCGCGGCGAGCGCACCGCGGTTTGCAAGAAGACGTTCGAGATCCTGACGCGCGAGCCGTACGGCGCGAGCACGCTCGGCATCGAGCCGATCGTGCCGGTCGCCGCCGTGGACGCGCCGCCGTTCGACTGCCGCACGGACCGTCTGCGCTCGCCGCGCGAGACCAAGGGCGGCGTCGTCCGCGCCGACGTCGTGCCGGGCTCGTCCTGCGAGCCGGAGTCGGGCTGCTGCTGATGGATCCGCAGCGCGCGCGCGCCGCGCTCGCGAACGCGCGCTTGATGCTGCTGTTCACGCCCCAGGCCTGTGGGGAGCGCGACCCGCTCGCGGTGCTCGCCGCCTGTCTCGACGAGATCGACGTGATCCAGGTGCGCGTGAAGGAGGCCGGGCGCACGCGCGGTCCGAGCCCGGCGCGCGCGCTCGCCGAGTGGACCGAGCAGGTGCTGCGCCTGGTCGCGCAGCGCGGGCGCCCCGTGCCGGTGATCGTCAACGACCGCGTCGACGTCGCGGCGGCGCTGCTCGGGGCGGGCTGCTCCGGCGTGCACGTCGGAGCGGACGACCTGCCGGCCGACGTCGCGCGCGAGCTGCTCGGGCCCGAGCCGCTCGTCGGCCTCTCGACGCACGCGCCCGCGGAGGTCGCGCGGGCGTGCGCGCTGCCGGTCGACTACCTCGGCTTCGGCCCGATCCACGCGACCGCCACCCGCGGCTACGGGCGCGGTCTCGGTCCCGAAGCGGCGTGGGTCGCGGCGTCGGGCGCGACGCTCCCGCTCTTCTGCATCGGCGGCATCGACGCGACGAACGCGCAGGATCTCGCCGCGATCGGCCGGGTCGCGGTCACGAGCGCGATCCTGGGCGCTGCCGATCCGGCCCGCGCGGCGCGCGAGCTGCGCGCCGCGCTCGAGGCGCCGGACGAGGCGCCGGACGAAGCGCCGGACGAGCTCGTGTAGCCGGCTGCGCCGCCGGCGGCGAGCTCACGCGAGCAGCATCGCGTCGCCGTAGCTGTAGAAGCGGTAGCGGCGCTCGATCGCCTCGCGATACAGGCGCAGCGTGCGCTCGCGGCCGGCGAACGCGCACACGAGCATGAGCAGCGTGCTGCGGGGCAGGTGGAAGTTGGTCAACAGCGCGTCGATCGCGCGCAGCGGCCTGCCGGGATAGAGGAACAGGTCGGTCGTCCCGGCGCGCGGCGCGAGCTCGCCCCGCTCGTCGACGCAACTCTCGAGCACCCGCGCGCTCGTCGTGCCGACCGCGACGACCCGTCCGCCGCGCACGCGGCACGCGCGCACGGCCTCGACGGTCGCCGCCGGCAGCTCGAACCGCTCGCTGTGCATCTCGTGCCGCTCGATCTCGCCGCTCTGGACGGGACGGAAC
This sequence comes from uncultured Planctomycetaceae bacterium, assembly GCA_964528575.1. Lineage (GTDB taxonomy): Bacteria > Planctomycetota > UBA1135 > UBA1135 > CAZGTQ01. The sequence continues at coordinate 18,501 of CAZGTQ010000238.1, forward strand.
GTACCCGCGCCGACGTGGAGCGTCACGAACGCGCGCTCGACGCCGCGCGCCGCGAGCCGCTCGAGCAGCTCAGGCGTGAAGTGCAGGCCCGCGGTCGGCGCGGCGACCGCACCGGGCACGCGCGCGTAGATCGTCTGGTAGCGCTCGCGGTCGAGCGCGCACGCCGCGTCGGGTTCGCGCTCGGAGCGGTGGACGTACGGCGGCAGCGGCATACGCCCGTAGCGGCGCAGGAGCTCCTCGTCGTCGGCCCCGCTCCCGGTCCGGTCGACGAGCTCGACGATCCACTCGTCGCGGGGCGTCCCGTCGTCGCGCAGCGGCCGGCGGATAGCCCGCGCAGCGAGCCACCCGCCTTCGAGCTCGACGACCTCGCCGGGCCGCAGCTTGCGCGCCGGGTTCACGAGCGCCGCCCAGCACGACCGCCCTTCCTCGCATCGCGGCTCGAGCAGGAGGACCTCGACCCGCCCGCCGCTCGCCCGCCGGCCGAGCAGTCTGCTCGGCAGCACGCGCGTGTCGTTGAGGACGAGCAGGTCGCCCGCGGCGAGGACGTCGGGCAAGTCGCGCACGAGCCGGTGCTCGCTCGCGTCCTCGGCGCGCCGGTGGACGAACAGCCGCGCCGCGTCGCGCTCGCGCGCCGGCTCCTGCGCGACGAGCTCGTCCGGCAGCTCGTAGTCGAACGCCTCCAGCCTCACGCGCGCCTCCCCCGCACCAGCTCCCACGCTCCGAGCGCCACGAACGGCAGCGCGAGCACCGGCCACAGCCACGCCGGCTCGACCCAGCGCCCGGCGCGCTGCCACTCCGTCACCGGCCAGTGCAAGAGCGGCCCTGCCGCGAGCAGCCACGTCCACGACGCGCGCGGCCAGAGCGCGAGGAACGGCGCGTACCACGCGAGATACCACGGATGGAGCGTCGGGCTCAGCAACACGAACGCCCCGACGAGCACCGCGCTGGCGCGTACCGGATCGTAGCGACGCGCCCAAGCCCACGCGGCGACCCCGCCCCATACGACGCCGACGAAGAGCCGACTCAGCCGCCGCGGATCGCTCCACGACTCGTCGAGCGGCAGCTCGGTGCGCGCGAACGCCGCGTCGACGAACCTGTGCACGAGGCTCGCGTTCTCCCAGCGCAACCCGTACTCGCCGAGCCCGCCGCCGATCCCCGCGAACCCGCCCTCGAGCACGAGGAACGGAGCGACGCCGACCGCCGCGACGACCACGAGCGCGAAACCGACGGCGCCGGCTCCCGCAACGCGCCAGCACGTCCGCAGCGCGAACGGCAAGGCCGCGAACGGCAGCAGCTTGACGAGCCCCGCCGCGCCGATGGCCGCGATCCCGAGCAACGCGCTCAACCGCTCGCCGCGCTCCCGGTCGATCCGACGCAGGGCGGGCTTGCGCTCGCCGGGTTTCGCGCCGGGTCTCGTGACTTGTCTCGCGGCGTTCGACGCGACGCTCTTCCTGACGTTTCTCGTGACGTTTTTCGTGACGGAACCGCAACCATCGCCGATCTCGGCCGGTCCGCCGGAGGAAGGAGGTGCGGGCGGCGCGAGGCGATGCTCGAGTGATGCGACGAGCGCGAGCCCTGTCACGAAGAGCAGGATCGCGAGGCTGTCGAAGTGCCCCGCTCCCGCGAGCTCGAGCGCGACGAGCGGACACCATCCCCACGCGAGCACGAGCGCGTCGGGCGCTCCTCGCCGCCGCACGAGCACGACGAGCGGAACGAGGACGAGCAGATCGCAGAGCGCGTACAGCACGCGCAACGCGAGCACCGCCCGCTCCCCGTCCCCCGCTCCCGGCCCCCCCACCACGGCCACCGCGGCCGCGTTCGCGAGCTGTGCCACCGGCGGATACGCCGCGCTGATCCCACGATTGTTCATCGCCGCGAACGTCGCGGCCCAGCGCTCGCGGAACGAGGCGAGCTCCTCGGCGTCGGGCGCGTGCGCCCACGGGCTCACGCCCTCGGCCACGAGCCCACCCTCCCAGACGTACCGGTGCACGTCGTCCGAGGTTCCCGGATCGCCGGCGAGCGCGAGCAACCGCAGCAACACGGCTCCCGCGATCACCAGCGTCAGCGTGCTGCGCGAGCGCGCCGGCGTCACGCCGATCGGCGCGCCGCGGCCGGTGGCCCCGCAGCCGAATCCAGCGCGCCGCGGCTTGCGCTCCCCCTCCGCGGTGCCCCACGCCGCCGAATCGGCGGATGCACCGAGCAGGCCCGGCTCGCCCGGCTCGCCCGGCTCGCCCGTGTCAAGCGGCTCACGCGGCTCGCTCGGCTCGCGCGGATCGCACGACGGCGCGTGCGCTCGGACCGCGGAGGCCAGCCGGAACGGAGCGGGCGCGGCGGGCGCGGGCAGAGCCGCTCGCGCTCGTTGCCCGGCCTCCGCGCGGGCCGGCTGCGTGGGTGTCGAGCTCACGGGCTCAGCCGACGAGGACGAGGTCGACGCGGTGCTCGGACTCGACGCAGGCTCGGCGAACGGTTCCGGTCTCGACTCGGCCGGCGCCGCCGGAGCAGCGCGGGCCGAGTCGGCCAACACGGCCAAGTCGGCCAAGTCGGCCGAGTCGGCCGAGTCCGTCGAGGACGTCGAGTCCGTCGAGGACGAGCCGGACGTGCCGGTCGAGTCCGTCGAGGAGGAGCCGGTCGAGCCCATTGTGCCCAGCGCGGCGTGCGAGCAGGTCGAGAAGAGCGCGCGCTGGGAGCCGGGCCCCGCGGACGCGGCGGGCACGGCCTCGGCTGTCGAGCTCAGGCCGCGGTCGGCGCTTGCTACGTTCGCTCCCCCGGAGGGGCCCGCGGGCGCCGGCGAGCCGGTGCTGGGCGGCGACGAACTGCCGGGGCGCGGCGGCGCGGGAGCGGCGTGAACCGTCGGCGTGTCACCGGTGCCGGGGGGGCGGGCGGCGCGGCTCGCGACGAGCAGGGCGGCGGCCCAGGCGGCGGAGGCGAGGGCGAGGACGGCCTGGAGCTGGCCCCGGTGCTCAGGGAGCGGGCCCGTCGCCGCGATCGTCGCGAACGCGGCGGCGATCGGGACGAAGCAGGCGAGGAGCAGGCGGTTCGTGCGCCGCGCGCGAGCGGCGAGCGGTTCCATGCGGGGGGCTTTGTAGCCGAAAGGGGGCGGCCGGAGGGACTCGCGCGCGCCGCGAAAGGCGGGCCGAGGTCAGGGGCGGATGAAGATCCTTCTCAGTTCGGGGGAAGGGATTGGCCCCACTGCGCCGAAGGAGGGGTAGAGTGGTCCGCGGGGTTTCACCCCGACTTCTCGGAGCCATCGGCTCCCCGAGTCCTGCGCTGCGCCCGGGGGGGCCGCAGAGAGGAATCGGATCTTCCGCGTAGGGAGATGGACACGATAGGGGCGCCAGCAGGGGACACGGCTGGTGCCCCTCTTCCATTTCGGGCCCGCCTCGAGTTGGGTTCCGTAGCGGGGAGTTGGGTTCCGTAGCGGGACACCGTCATAAGGGGTGCCGCGCGCGCGCGCGCTCAGAGCGGGGGCGCCCGCTCGTCCTCCTCATCGATTCCAAGATCCTTCATCCGCGCGACGAGCGTGTCGGGATCCCAGCCGAGGTAGCGCGCCGCTCGGGTCTTGTTCGACGCGCCGGTTCCCTTGCGCGTCACGCGCAGCGCCGCGCGCACGATCGCCGCCCCCGGCCGGCGCGACGGGATCCGCGCGATCAACGCGAGCTTGAACCGGCGCGCGAGCGCGCGCACGTCGTCGGGGCCGACCGCCGCGCCCGCATGGAGCAGCACGAGCTTGTAGACGAGGTTCTCGAGCTGCCGCACGTTCCCCGGCCACGGCTGGCGCCACAAGAGCGCGAGCGCGTCGTCCGCGAACGCGGGCGGGCGCACGCGCTCCTCGGCGGCGAAGCGCTCCGCTGACATCGCGACGAGCGGCGGGATCTCGTCGCGCCGCTCCGCGAGCGACGGGACGTGCAACTGCAGCCGGTCGAGGCGCGCGGCGAGATCCTCGCGCACCGGCCCCGGCGCTCCCGAGCCGAACGCCACGCGCGACGTCACGACCACGCGCACGTCCGCCCGCGAGCGGGCGCGCGCGTCCAGCGCCGCGAGCCAGCTTGCGAGCACGGCCTGCCCGTCCGGCGCGAGCCGGTCGACGTCGTCGAGGACGAGCGTACCGCCCGCCGCCTGCTCGACCAGGCCGCCGGCACCGTCCTCCCCCGGGCCGAACAACCGCGCGACCTCCCCCTCTTCGGGGAACGCGCCGCACGGGAACACGACGAACGGCCCGTCGCGCCCGTCCGACTCGTAGTGCATCCAGCGCGCGAGCACCTGCTTGCCCGCGCCCGCCGGCCCGCTCAACGCGAGCGGCGCGCGCGTGCGGCCTGCGTGGACGAGGTCGCCGACGCACGCAGCGAATCCCCCGCAGCTCGCGTCGAAGTAGACGTCGTGGCCGAAGCGCGCCCGATGCCAGTCGCGGAACTGCGCGACGCGCAGCACGCTCGCGCGACTCTCCGCGTGCGCCCGGTAGCGCTCGACGTCCGTCGAGCGGAAGTCGCGCCGGCGGATCGATTCGACCGCGACGAGCGCGCACACCCGGCCGTGCGCCTTGAGCGGCAGGACGACGCCGGAGCTCGCGTCCGCGTGGAGCGCGAGCGACGGATCGGGCTCGTCGAACGCGACGACGCCGCCGGTGCGCAGCGCCCGCGCGAGCGCGCGCCCGCCGCCGCGGCGCTCCGTCCAGTCCCCCAGCGCGCCGCCGTCGCGCGCGACGAGCGCGGGCGCCTCGCCCTCGACGACGAAGCCCCACCAGCGGCGTTGCGCGAGCTTCATCCCGAACGCGCCGACGAGCTCCGCGAGCGCCCGCGCGCGCGCAGTCGCGCTCGCCGGATCGGCCTCGACGGGCGCCTCGTCCTCGGCGTCGGGCTCGCGCGGGAACAGCTCGGCGCGCGGCGCCGACCGCACGTCGTCCGGCGCGCGGACCGCAGCGAGCACCGTCTCGCGCCACGCGCGCGCCAGCGCCGTGAGCCGCGCCGCCGCCGGCACGAGATGGTGCTCGAGCTCGACGTGCACCCAGCCCGCGACCTCGCCGGCGTCGTCGCGCACCGGCACGAGCGCGAGCGCGCGCGCCGCAGGCGCGAGCGTGCCGCGCAACGCATCGGCGCCGTCGACGCTGTGCGCGACGACCGGCCGCGCGGTCACGACCATGCGATGCTCCGGCGTGCTCGGCGACGAGCACACGTCGTCGCGCTCGCCCAACCACGCCGCGACCCTCTCGCGCAGGCCCGGCGCGACGTCGAGCGCGACCTCGACCGTCTCGCATCCCGCGCCGAGCGCGAACACGCCGAGCACCGCCGCGCCGAGCTCGCCGCGATCCGCGACAGGCGCGCCGCCGACGACGTCGCGCGCGCCGCCACCTTGCGCGTCGCTCGGCGCGCGTCCCGACAGCATCGGCACCCACTGCGGCACCCGCTCGCGCAGCTCGGCGAGCGCCGCGGGCAACGGCCCCCGCCACACCGGCAGCGCGCCCAGCGTCTCGCGCGCGGCCGCCGGGTCGCCCGCCAAGAGACACGCCCAGCCGTACAGCCGCGCGAGCCGCTCCGAGCAGCTCACGAGCTCGAGCCGCTCGTCGAGCCACGCGTGCGCGCGCCGCACCGCGCCGCGGTCGAGCAGACACTCGGCGACTCCGCCGGCCGCCGCGATCCGCACGAGCGGGTCCAGCTCGTCCTCGCCCGCGAGCAGCTCCAGGTGCGCCGCCTCGCCCGCGCGCGGGCCGCTCCGCGCCCGCTCGACGCGCGCGCGCCACAAGCTCGCACGGCCTGGCGGCGCGTTCGGAGCGTCGGCGAGCGCGGCGAGCAAGCGCTCCGCGACCGCGAGCGCCGGCTCGTCCGGCTGCGGCACGCCGGGCAGCGACGCGACCGCGTCGCTGCAACCCTCGAGACGGTGCCCCTCGGGACGGTGCTCGTCGAGACGGTGCTCGTCGAGCGCGCTCCACGACGCCTGCACGTCGCGCTCCGGCGTCCCCCACCACGCGAACGAGCCGGCGCCGAGCGCGGGCGCGACGTGGTGCAGGAGCAGGTCCTCGAGCGTGCCGGCGAGCGTCGCGCCGACGATGGCGTCCATCTCGATCCGCGCGTGCTCGAAATCGACGTGCACGGTGCCGGATCGCGCGGGATGACCGTCGCAGGCGAGCAGCCGCAGGAACGTGACGAGCTTCGCGAGCCGCTCGCCGACGATGGGGTCGACGCCGGGGAGCAAGACGTCGAGGGGATCTCGAGGGCGGGTGCGCACGGCGTGGGGCTCCGCTGCGGGGTCGAGGGACTACGACGGATCGAGGACATCGGCGGCCGCGGGAGCGCGCAGCGCGCAACACACGGCGCGGGCGGGGCCGACCTCGCCCTCGGCGAGGTCGCGCAGCGGGCCGGCCGTCGCGAGCGGAGCGACCCACGGCAGACCGGAGGCGAGCTCGACGCGCACGCGCAAACGCCGCAGCGCGAGCGGCAGGCTCGGATCGGACGGATCGACGCGCAGGTCGAGGCGCGCGGCGGCGCGCCGCGCGCGCCCGACGTCGCCGGTCGACAGCGCGAGGAACAGGTGCTCGACGTGCACGCCCGCTCCGCAGCGCGGGTCCGCGGTCGCCGCCGCGCACGCGCCGAGCGCGAGCCGCTCCGCTCCCCGCTGCAAGTGCGCCGCCGCGAGACCCTCGAGCGCGCGCCAACGCACGTCCCCGTCCTCGCCGACGCGCGCGCGCGCCAGCGCGGCGCGCGCCACGTCGCGATAGATGCTCGTCGCGCGCGCCGAATCGCCCTCGGCGACGCACGCCGCGCCCAACTGCAGGCGCGCCTCGTCCCCGTCGCTCGCCGCGAGCGCCTCCTCGGCGAGGGCGACGGCCGAAGGCCACCGCGCCGGGTCGCGCCGCAGGCATTCGCGCAGCGCCCACGCCGGCGCGACGCTCAGCGCGTCGAGCCGCAGGAGCTCGAGCTCCTCCACCGCGCGACACGTCCAGTCCTCGAAGCCGGGAACCGGCGCGGGCACGAGCGCGTAGAGCTCGGCGAGCGGCTCGGTCGACGCCACCAAGCGCGACGCGTCGCACAGCAGCCGCGCCAGCTCGACGCGGTGCACGCGCTCGAGCTCGCCGTCGGCGCGCGTCGGCCGCGCACCCGCCCGCCAGATCGCGAGCACCGTCGACAGCGTGCGCGCCAGCCGGTCGGGGTCGCAGACGAACACCGGCGCGCGCGCGTCCGCGTGGACCTGGGCGAGCACGTCGGCGAGCGCGCCCGCGCAGTCCGCGCGGCGCAAGCGACGCGCGCTCACGCCGCACCTCCGCTGCGCGCGGCGTCGCCGGCGCCGGACCGAGGCGATCGGTCCGCGTCCGGGCCGGCGTCCCGTCCCGCGTCACGTTCGGCTAGGACGGCCGCGTCGAGCCCCGCGGCAGCGAGGGCGGCGCCGAGCGCGCGGCGCGCACGCTGCGCCGCGTCCGCCGCCGTGCCGCCCGCGCGCGCGCCGGCGAGCTGCGCGGGCGCGACGCCCTCGACGAGCACGCCGTAGCACGCGCGCCGCTCCGCCTCGGGCTGCGCGTTCAGCGCGGCGCACGCGCAGCGCGCGGCGACGGGCTCGAGCCCGAGCGGCGCGGCGAGCGCGCGCCACACGCCGCCGCTCTCGCCCGCGGCACGCCCGCCGACGGCACGCGCGTTCCCCGCGCTCGGGCGCGCGTCGCGCGCGCGCCCGAGGCGGCGCAACTCGTCGCGCAGCACGTCGTCGATCGCCTCGTCGACGCGCGCGCCGAGCCACACGTCGAGCGGCGGCCGTCCGCGGTAGCGCACGGCCTCGCGGGCACACCGGGCGAGCGCCCGCAGGTGCACGTGCTCGGCGTCCATCAAGAGCGCGCGCTCGCGCAGCCGCCGGCCGACTCGAGCGCGCAGCGCGAGCGGGTCGCCCGGCACGATGCGCGCGAGGATCTCGCGCGGCGTGCCCGTCGCGAACAGCCGCAGCGCGAGCTCCGGCGGCGCCGCCCGCGTCGGCGCGACGAGCGCGGCGCGCGGAGCCGTGCTCCCGCGCGCCGGCCCGCCGGAGGCCGAGCCAGGCCAACTCGAGCGGCTCCCGGTCGAGCCGCCACGATCTGGCCGCTCACCGGGCCGCTCATCCGGCCACCCATCCGGCCGCTCATCCGACGGGTCGTCCGGCCGGTGAGCGAACCCGTGATCGAATCCGTGATCCGGTCCGCGATCGGCATCAGGACCGACGTCAGCTCGGTGATCAGTTCGCGGCATGGCAGAGGACGCGGAACCGCGGGCGCTCGCGCGACCGAAGCCAGTCTAGGAGCGGCCCCGGCGCGCGGTCCGCCGGCGCACCGAAACGGGGCGCGAGCGCCGTGCAGCGCGCCGCACGGGCGCGGGACGGCGGGCGCGCGCTCCGACAGCTCCACGCGTGAACGCCGGATTCCCCGAAACGGGCGACGGCGATGGCCACGCGCGGCGGCTACGATCCGCGCGCCGCCGCAGTGGCGGAGCGGAGATCGATCGTGACGGGAATGCTCGAAGGCAAGGCCGGCGTCATCCTGGGCGTGGCGAACAAGCGCTCGCTGGCGTGGTCGTGTGCACGCTCGCTCGCGCAGCAGGGCATGCGCCTCGCGTTCACGTACGCGGGCGAGCGGATGGAGCGGCCGGTGCGCGCGCTGTCCGACGAGCTGCCGGGCTCGATCTGCCTGCCGTGCGACGTGACGCAGCCGGCGCAGATCGACCGGGCGTTCGAGCAGATCGGGAGCGAGTTCGGCGGCCTCGACGCGGCGATCCACGCCGTCGCGTTCGCCAAGCGCGAGGACCTCGTCGGCGACTTCTATCACACCTCGAAGGACGGCTACATGATCGCCCACGAGGTGTCGGCCTACTCGCTGACGGCGATCGCGCGGCGCGCGCTCCCGCTGATGGAAGGGCGCCAGGGGTCGATCGTCACGCTGACCTACATCGGGTCGGAGCGCGTGATCCCCAACTACAACGTCATGGGCATCGCGAAGGCGGCGCTCGAGGCGAGCGTGCGCTATCTCGCCGCCGACCTCGGCCCGCGCGGCATCCGCGTCAACGCGATCTCCGCGGGGCCGATCCGCACGCTCTCCGCCGCCGGCATCACCGGCTTCAACGAGATCCTGGACCACATCGCCTCGCGCGCGCCCCTGCGCCGCAACATCGACGCGGACGAGGTCGGCGACGCGTGCCTGTTCCTCGTGTCGCAGATGGCGCGCGGCATCACGGGGACGACGCTGTACGTCGACGCCGGCTACCACATCATGGGAATCTGACGCGGCGATCGGACGCGGTCGCTCCCTACCGCGGCAGGTAGCGCACCGGCTCCGCCTGGTCGACGAAGAAGAAGCCGTCGACGACCTCCCGCCACGGCGCGACGTTCTCGAGCCGGCCGAGCGCGAGCGAGACATAGGCGTCGCTCGACCAGGGCCCGGGTGGCGCGCCGCGCAGGTCGACGAACAGGAACGGAGCGCCGAGCTCGTGCGCCACGGCTTCGAAGCTCCCCGGCGGCGCGGGCGTCGCCGGCCGCACCGAGCTCGGCGCGCCGTAGCCCTCGGGGAAGACGTCGCCGAGGCTCCCGCCGTAGCTCGTGAACGCGAGCGTGTACAGATCGTCGCCGAGCACCGGTCCGAGGTGGTTGCCCGCCTCGAACGGCGTCGCGTACAGGGTCTCGTCCTGGCGGTTCTCGATGCGCGTCGTGTTGCGCGCGAAGTGCGCCGTCGCCGCCCACACGACGATCTTGCGGCCCGGGTAGAGCCGCTCGCTCAGCCAGAGCAGCGCGTCGGCCATCGACCGGTCGCGGGCCGCGTTCCACTCCAACCCGCGCAGCTCTTTCACCTCCTCGCTCCGCAGCGCGTGCGCGACGAGCGCGCGGACGAGCTCGAGCTCGCGGTCCGACAGGCGCACGCGCACGCGGTCCCGCTCGCGCTCGAGGTCGCGCAGCAGCGTCTCGAGCACCGCGCGCTCTTCCGCGCGCACCTGCGGATCGGCGGTCTCGGACGACAGGAAGCCGAAACCTCGCTGCAGGAGGCTAGTCGCGAGCGCGCGCTCGCGCTCGTCGAACGCCAGGAACGGCGCTCGCTCGAACAGGTCCGAGAGGATGGCGCCGACGTACGGCGCCGCGCGGTGCGGTCGGCCCGAGTCGAAGCCGGCCATCGCGAGCGGGCGCTCGGTCGCCCAGCTCCGGCGCGCGTACGCGAACAGCGGGTCGATCCCTTCCTCGTGCGCCCAGCCGCCGCTCATCAGGTACGACTTCGCTTCGTCGAGCGGCACGCTCGGGTCGCGCAACTTCGCGTTCATCGCGTGCGCCTGAGCCAGACCGCTCTCCCACGCGAGCACGTCGAAGCCCATGCGCGCGTGCAGGAAGCGCACGACGCGCGCCTTGGCTCGGCTCGTCGTCCCCTCGGCGTGCGTGCTCTCGCCGAGGACGACGATGCGCGCGTCGCCGATCGCGCTCGCGAGCGGCGCAAGATCGGAGAAGTCCTCGTCGGTCGGATCGATCGAGCGGACCGCGACCGCGAGCGAGCGCAGCGCCTCGCGCTCGGCCTCCTGCGCCGCCGGCGCGGGCGACGGCGCAGCGAGGAGCAGAACGAGCGTGCAGAGCGAGCGCTTCATCGGACGTCGGGCGCAGGACGCGCCGGAGCGGCGCCGCGCAGACGCTCGCCGCCGGGCTCGAGCGGGAGCACCGCGAGGCACGCGGGCAGGTGCTGCGCCAGCCAGGCGGGCGCCTCGTCGGGGTCGACGTCGCGTCCGCCGTGGGTGCGCCGGTACGCGGTCGCGCCGCTCGCGTCGGCGCGGACCTCGACGCGCTCGAACGAGCCCGCGCGCGGGATCTCGCACAGCGCGTAGGCGCCCCGGCCGAGCTCGACACGCCCGCCGGCGAGGAAGCGGACGTCGCCCTCGGTGACGACGGTGCCGCGCGGCGAGATCCAGCCGACGAGCGGGACCGAGCCGCGCTGCACGACGCCGCGCACGCGCCCGTCGCTGCCGAGCACGAGGCCGCCGGGCATCGCGACTGGGCGGCGGACGAGCTCGGGCGCGAGCGCGGGCGCCGCGCTCGCGACGAGCAGCACGCAAGCGGCGCACGCGCCCAGCGGGAGCGCGACGGGCGACGCGGCGCGCCGCGCGGACGGGTCGAGGATGCGGCGCAGGCGCTGCTCCAGCACGCCCGCGGTCGCACCCGCGGCCGACGCGAAGCGCGGACGCGGGCCGGCCGCGAGGTCGAGCAGGTGGCGCGCGTACGCGGCCGGCGGCGCGCCCGCGGCGAGCACCAGATCGTCCGCGGCCTCCTCCTGCGCGCGCCGCAGACGGGCGTACGCGAGCCAGGCCAGCGGCTGGAACGGATTCAGCGCGAGGGCGAGCCGCCCGAGCGCGAGCCAGCGCACGTCGCGCCGCCGCACGTGCGCGAGCTCGTGCATCAGGACGAGGCGGCGCCGCTCGTGCGACCAACGGGCGCAGCCCGGCGGCAGGACGACCGCCGGCACGAGCGCGCCCACGACCATCGGCCCCGGCACGTCGGCGATGCCGCAGCGCGGCGCGGCGCCGAGCCCGAGGGCGCGCGCGGCGCCGGCGAGCGCCTGCCGCGTCTCGCGATCCGGCGCGTGCGCGCGGCGCGCGAGCCGGCGCTGCGCGAGCAGCGCGAGCACGAGCCGCGCGAGGAGGACGGACGACGCCGCGCCCCACGCCGCGACGAGGGCGCCGTCGAGGCGGTCACGCCAGAGGTCGGGCCAGAGTTCGGGCCAGCGGTCGGGCCACGAATTGCGCCAGAGGTCGGGCACGACGCCGGAGCTCGGCGCGAGCGGCGTCGCGGGAACGCCGGCGCTGCGCCGCGCTGGGAGCACGCGCCAGGCCGGCACGAACGCGTGCGCGAGCGGGAGCAGCAGCGTCGCGACGAGACCCCACGCGAGCAGCCGATGCCGCGCCGACGCGGAGCGTCGCGCGGGGCGCGACGCGAGCGCGACGACGGCGAGCGCGAGCGTGCTCGCGGCCAGGTGGCGCAGGAGGAGCTCGGCGCTCATCGCTCGTCCTTCTCGAGCGCGTCGCGCACGAGCGCCGCGAGCCGCGCGACCTCGGCGTCGTCCGGCCGGTGCCGCGGGTCGCTGAGGTGCGCGGCGAGCGCGTCGCCGAGCGAGCCGTCGTAGAAGACGTCGATCACGCGCCGCAGCGCGCTGCGGCCGGCGCGCTCGCGCGAGAGGGCCGCACGGAACAGGTTGCGGCGGCCGTCGCGCCGGCGCACCGCGTGGCCGCGCTCGACGAGCAGGCCGAGCAGCGTGCGGACCGCGGTCTCGGACGGCGGATCGGGCAGCCGCTCGCGCACGTCGCTCACCGACGCCTCGCCGAGCGCGAAGAGCGCGTCCATGATCTGGGCTTCGCGGCGGCTGAAACCGCGCGGCGACCGCGGGTCGGGCGACATGAAGCGCCAAGATATTGGCGCTCGCGGCGGCCGTCAACGGTCGGTCGCCAGAATTTTGGCGGTTCCGAGCACCCGCTCGCGCTCACGGATCGGGGACGAGCGCGACGAACACGACGCCGAGCAGGACGCCGAACGCCGGCCAGCGCCGGTGCTCCGTGTCGTGGAAGACCTCGGGTAGGAGATTGCAAACAGCGACGTACAGGAAGGTCCCGACCGCGAGGCCGCGCGCCGCGGCCCGCAGCGCCTCGGAGTCCGCGAGCAGACGGCCGCCGAACCACAGGCACGCGGGCGTGATCGCGCAGAAGAGCACGAGCAGGAGCACGGTGCGGCCGACGCTGCGCTCCGCCAGGCGCAGGACCGCGACCAGGGAGAAGCTCTCCGTCGCCTTGTGCACGACGAGCGCGATGACGATCGGCGACTCGAGCACCTGCGAGCGGCCGTCGCCGGTCGCCGCGAGGCCCAGACCGGTCACGGCGGCGTGGAGCGCGAGGCCGAGGTACGCGGCGTAGCCGACGACCCGGTGGCCGCTCTCGTGGTCCGGGTGGTCCGCGCGGTCCGCGAGCGCCCCGTGGCCCGACGCGTGCCAGCGCTCGAGCACCACCCGTTCGACGAAGAACAGCGCGAGGAAGCCGGCGAGCGCGACCATCCACGGAACGAGCGGGCTGACCGCCCCGCCGTCCGAGTCGGCGATCTCGGGCAACAGGTGCAAGAACACCGTCCCGAGGAAGACGCCGGCGGCGAAGGCGACGAGCGCGTGCAGGGCGCCGCTCGACCACGCGCGCACGAGCGGGAGAGCCCCCCCGACCAGGGCCGCCACGAAGACCGCCAGGGCGGCAAGGGGGATCTCGATCTGCATCGTCGCTGTGCGCTCCAACACCTGCCGCGGCGCGGTCGTAGTGCGTTGTCGTCGTGCGTCGGCGTACGTCGTCGTCGCGCGCGTCGCGCGCCGTCGCACCGCCGCAAGTCGGTGTCGCGCAAAAGCTTGCGTGATGCGGCCCGAAGCGCTAGAACCTCCGCCCCGTTTTTCGCGCGCCGCTCGCGGGAGGAGGCAACCGGCGCGGCCGGGACTCGCTCCCCGATACGAACGCTCTTCGGAGCCTTCGGAGGATGACCCCGAACATGGACGCTCTCCTCGAGATACGTGACCTCAGCAAGCACTTCGGGCCGCTCAAGGCCGTCGACGGCGTGTCCTTCGACGTGCGGCGCGGCGAGGTGCTCGGCTTCCTCGGCCCCAACGGCGCGGGCAAGTCGACCACGATGAAGATGGCGACCGGCTTCCTCAGGCCGACGGGCGGCACGACCCGCATCGCCGGCCACGACGTCGCCGCCGATCCGATCGCCGCCAAGCGCGCCGTCGGCTACTTGCCCGAGGGCGCGCCGGCGTACCCCGACATGACGCCGCAGAGCTTCCTCGAGTTCGTCGGGGAGGTGCGCGGGATGTCGAAGGGCGAGCGGGCGGAGCGGATCCGCGAGGTCGTGCGCCAAGTGCACCTCGAGGGCGTCATGCGCCAGCAGATCGAGACGCTCTCGAAGGGCTACAAGCGCCGCGTCGGGCTCGCGCAGGCGATCCTGCACGATCCGCCCGTGCTGATCATGGACGAGCCGACCGACGGCCTCGACCCCAACCAGAAGCACGAGGTGCGCGCGCTCATCCAGAGCATGGCCGCGACGAAGGCGATCGTGATCTCGACGCACATCCTCGAGGAGGTCGAGGCGGTGTGCACGCGCGCGATCATCATCACGCGCGGCAAGATCGTGTTCGACGGGACGCCCGCGGACCTCGTCGGGCGCTCGCGCACGCACGGCGCGGTCGCGATGACGCTCGAGCCGGCGGCGGCGACCGCGGCGCGCGCGGAGCTCGCGAAGCTCGGCGGCGTCGAGCACGTCGAGGAGGCGCGCGGGACCGGCGGGCTCGTCGAGCTGCTCGTGCTGCCGCGCGCGGGCGCGGACGGGACGCTCGCCGATGCGGTGATCGGCCGCGCGCGCGAGCGCGGCTGGGCGTTCCACGAGCTGCGCGTCGAGCGCGGGCGGCTGGACGAAGTGTTCCGCTCGCTGACGACGGGCACGAGCGAGCTGCGGCCCGCGCGCGCGGCGAGCGCGGCGGCGGCGCCTGCGAGCGCGCCGGCGGCGGGCGAAGGAGAGAGCGACGACGACGCGGTCGCTGCGGGCGAGCGCGACCGAGGAGGTGTGGCGTGAAGGTCACGTTGGCGATCTTCAAGCGCGAGCTGGCGGGCTACTTCCTGACGCCGGTCGCGTACGTGTTCATCTTCTTCTTCCTGTTCCTGACGGGCATCTTCACGTTCCAGCTCGGCGGCCTGTTCGAGCGCGGCCAGGCGGATCTGCGCCCGTTCTTCGGCTTCCATCCCTGGCTCTACCTGTTCCTGATCCCGGCGATCGCGATGCGGCTGTGGTCGGAGGAGCGCAAGCAGGGGACGATCGAGCTCTTGATGACGCTGCCCGTCTCGATGACCCAGGCGGTGCTCGGCAAGTACTTCGCCGCCTGGACGTTCGCCGGGATCGCGCTCGCGCTGACGTTCCCGGTGTGGATCTCCGTCGCCTACCTCGGAGACCCCGACAACGGCGTGATCTTCGCGAGCTACGTCGGCAGCCTGCTCATGGCAGGCGGCTTCCTCGCGATCGGCGCGTGCGTCTCGGCGTTGACGAAGAACCAGGTGATCGCGTTCGTCGTCACGATCGTGATCTGCTTCCTGTTCCTCGTGCCGGGCATCGCGACCGAGCTCGACTTCCTCGGCGAATGGCTGCGCGGCCTGCTCGAGACCCTGAGCGGGCTGAGCTTCCTCGCGCACTTCGACGCGATCCAAAAGGGCGTGATCGACGTGCGCGACGTCGTGTTCTTCTCGACGCTGATCGCCCTGTGGCTGTTCGGCAACGTGCTGGCCCTCGACGCCAAGAAGGCGGACTGAGCGATGGACCGCTACATGCTCCCCCTCGCCACGTTCCTCGTCGGCGCCGTCCTGTTCGTCACGATCAACGTGATCAGCGGCGCGGCCCTGCGCTCGATGCGCCTCGACCTGACCGAGGACGAGCTGTACACGCTGTCCGACGGCGCGAAGAGCATCGCGACGAGCATCGACGAGCCGGTGCGCCTGTACCTCTACTATTCGGAGGAGCAGGCCTCCAAGATCCCGCAGATCAAGACGTACGGCACGCGCGTCAAAGAGCTGCTCGAGGAGTTCGTCATCGCCTCCGACGGCCAGCTCGAGCTCGAGCTGATCGATCCCGAGCCCTTCTCCGAGGCCGAGGACGCCGCGCAGCAGGCGGGACTCCAGCCGCTGCGCGGGCAGGGCGACCCGTTCTACTTCGGCCTGGTCGGCAGCGGCTCGACCGACGAGCAGGAGATCATCCCGTTCTTCAACCCCGAGCGGGAGCGCTTCCTCGAGTACGAGGTCGCCCAGCTCATCTACACGCTGGGTCACCCCGACAAGCCGGTCATCGGTCTCGTCTCGAGCCTGCCGCTGCGCGGTTCCGCGCGGCCGCAGTTCCCCGGCGCGCCGCCAGCGAGCGAGCCCTGGCTCGTCATGACGCAGCTCACGCAGTTCGAGGTGCGCGACCTCGGCACCGACTTCGAGCGCGTGCCCGCGGACGTCGACCTGCTGTGGATCGTGCACCCGAAGAACCTCGGGGCGCAGACGCGCTTCGCGATCGACCAGCATGTGCTCGGCGGCGGCAACGCGCTCGTGATGCTCGACCCGATGTGCGAGCAGGACCAGCCGCCGCCGGACCCGCAGAACCCCGCCGCGCGCTTCGGCGCGGAGGTCAGCTCCGACCTGCCCGAGCTGCTCGGCGCGTGGGGCCTCGAGCTCGTCGCGGACAAGGTCGTCGGCGATCGCGAGGGCGCGGCGCAGGTGAACTGGGGCGGCCAGATCGTCCGCCACGTGCTGTGGCCGCAGCTCGGCGAGGAGTCGCTCGACGACGACGACCCGACGGTGAGCGAGCTGAGCGCGCTGATCCTCGCCTCCGCGGGCGCGCTGAAGGTGAAGCCGGGCTCGACGACGGAGGTGACGACGCTCGTTCGCTCGTCGAGCGACAGCATGCTGATCGACCAGTTCAAGGTGCAGCTCGGCGTCGAGCCGCCGGACCTGATCAGGGACTTCGTGCCGTCGGGCGAGGAGCAGATCTTCGCCGCGCGCGTCAGCGGCAAGGCGTCGACGGCGTTCCCCGACGGCGCGCCGGCGCCGGCGCCCGACCCCGCCGCGCCCGAGGGTACGGCGCCGCAGGCGCCCGAGCCGCCGCCGGGCGGCTGGCTCACCGAGTCGCAGGGCCCGATCAACGTGATCGTCATCGCGGACTGCGACTTCCTCGCGGACTCGTTCTGGATCCGCGCGCAGCGGCTCGGGAACATCGTGCTCGGCTACCAGAAGACCGCCGACAACGGCGACTTCGTGGTGAACGCGCTCGACAACCTGAGCGGCAGCTCGGACCTGATCAGCATCCGTGGCCGCGGCCGGTTCACGCGTCCGTTCGACCGGGTCGACGCGATCCGCGCCGAGGCGGAGGAGCGCTTCCTGCGCGAGCAGGAGAAGCTCGAGCAGAAGCTCGTCGGGCTCGACGAGAAGATCGCGCAGCTCCAGAGCGAGAAGGCCGAGGGCGAGGGCGCGTTCATCCTCTCGCCCGCGCAGATCGAGGCGCTCGACGAGGCGCGCGCGGAGAAGGTGGAGACCCGCAAGGATCTGCGCGAGGTCCAGCACCAGCTCCAGAAGGACATCGAGGGGCTCGGCACCTCGGTCAAGGTGATCAACATCGCGCTGATCCCGCTGCTCGTGATCGGCGCCGGCATGGCTCTGTGGCTCTTGAGGCTGCTCGGGCGCAGGCAGCAGGTCGCGTAGCAGAGGTCCGCGAACGATGAAACCCAAGACGTTGCTCGTCCTCCTCCTCGCCACGGCCGTCCTGATCGGAGTCGCGATCTGGGCGGTGGGCTCGAGCCCGACCGCGACCGCGCGCGTGACGACGGACGGCCCGCTCTACCCCGGCCTCCTGCAGAAGCTCGATTCGATCGCGACGCTCGAGGTCGAGAGCGCCGACGAGACGCTGCGCATGCGGCGTGTCGACGGCGGCTGGGTGCTCGCCGACCGCTCCGACTTCCCCGTGCACTTCGAGCGCGTCAAGCAGGCGCTCGTCGGGCTCGCCGAGCTCGAGATCCTCGAGGCGAAGACGAAGAACCCGGAGCGCTACGACGAGATCGGCGTGCGCGAGCCGTCGGCCGAGGGCGCGACGAGCACGCGCCTGCGCGCGACGGGCGCGTCGGGCGACGTGCTCGCGAGCCTGATCGTCGGCGACGCGCGCCCGGGCCAGCGCCCGACGCTCTTCGTGCGCAGGGACGGCGAGGAGCAGTCGTATCTCGTCCAGGGCGAGCTCCAGCTCACCGGCGGCGAGAAGGCGTGGATCGACACGACGATCCTCGCGCTCGACCGCGCCCGCACCGAGAGCGTGACGGTGACGCACTCCGACGGCGAGAAGGTGCACGTGTCGCGGCCGACGGCCGAGGACACGACGTTCCAGGTCGCCGACGTGCCGCCGGGCCGCGAGCTGCAGTACGCCAGCGTCGGGAACGCGCTCGGCAACCTGCTCGCGTCGCTGCGCCTCGAGGACTTCGCCACGCGCGAGGAGGTCGACTTCGAGGGCGCGGACGTGACGACGGCCGAGTTCCACACGTTCGACGGCCTGGTCGTGCGGCTCGAGACGCTGATGCGCGGCGAGGACGAGCACTGGCTGCGCGTGTCGGCCTCCGCCGAGCCGGATGCGGAGCTCGAGGTCGCCGCCGAGGTCCAGGAGCTGAGCGAGCGCCTCGCGCCGTGGGCGTACCGGATCGCGGCGTACCAGGCGAACACGCTCACGAAGCGTCTCGAGGGCTACCTGAAGGAGAAGGTCGAGACGACGGGGCCGCCGCTCCCGAGCGACGGCGCGCTGACCGAGCAGCCGCCCGCTGCCCCGCCGATCGAGGAGCCGTTCGGCGGGATCGAGCCGCTCGACGCGCCGCCCGACGCGCCGCCCGAGGAGGAGCCGATCGGCGAGGAGCCGGTGGACGACGGCGGCGACGACGAGGGCGACCCGGCCGGCGACGAGGAGTCGGGCGAGGAGCCGATCGACGATCCGGCGGACGACGGCGCGCGCGGCCGATAGGGCGTGACAGCGAGGCGCGTGGGCGCCCGCACTTCCGTGCGCACGACGCGGCGGCGGCCCGGACAGGGCTCGCCGCGCCGCTCGCGTGAGGGAGGGGGTGCAGGCCGCGCTCCGAGCCTCTCCCCGTCGGTCCACCGCCACCCCCACCCTCCGCGGGCAGGACCGAGGCGCGGCGCGCAGAGTTGCGTCTTGCGTGCGACGAAATCCGCGCGATCGCGACGCTTCAGCTCGAGCGGACGCGGAGTGCGAGCGGACGCGCGTGCAGCGACGCTCGGAAATCGGTTCGCGGTCGGCCGAGGGCCGCGTGTCGCGTGCGAGCGCCGACGAAAAAAAACGGGGGCGATTTCGCCGCACGTGAGCTCCGGGCGGGGTTGTCTTGCAGTGACCCCATTCCTGGTCTTCCGTGCAGAGTCCTAGACGCTCGGCACTGTCCCCCTCGTTTCATGTCTGTCCCCTCGAACTGGTCCAAGAAGACGCTCAGCGTGCTCGCTCTCCTGACGATGGTCGGGATCGCGAGCGCCCAGTCTCCGCCCGTCGCGCCTGTCTCGGGCGAGGTCCAGCACTACACGCTGGACCTCGAGTCGGGTGCGATCTTCGAGGGCGCCCCGGCGACGCCGGACGCGTCCGTCGTGAGCTTCTCGAACACCACGATGAGCAGCCTCACGTACCCCCAGTTCCCGTTCCAAGAGGACGTCGACTGGGGCGTGAAGGCGTCGGGCCTCAGCGGGCTCGTCGACTCGATCCGGATCGGATACGCGACCAGCGCGCTCGATCCCAGCGTCGGCGGCCCCGGAGCCGCGCTCATCGTCCGGCTGTACTCGGGAACCACGGGCAACTGCGCGACGAATCCCGGCGAGCCCGGGACGCTCGCGCGCGCGCTGCATCTGAGCGGCATGCCCTCCTCGAAGACCGGCGCGATCGTCCCGATCGTGTTGACGATCGACCTGGGCGACGACGCCGCTTTCGTACCCGACGGGCCGATCGGCTGGAGCTACGAGACGCTCGACAGCAAGACCGGCCCGCTGCTCATCGTCGTCGGCATCGACAACACGAGCACGGTCGACAAGCTCGACTCGTACGCGATCCTCCCGACGCTGCCCGCCATCTGCACCGGCTCGTTCAACGTGCAGTTCGCCGGCGTCTCGTCGTTCTACCTCGCCCTGAGCGAGATCGACAACTCGACGCCTGCGAGCGCGACGGTGCGCAACGGCAACGACGTCAACCCGCTCGACTACGTCGTGACGCACCTGCCGGTGGTCGGCCAGTCGTTCCAGGCGACGATCGGCGTCGACCCGTCGGTGCCGATCTCGATCCTGGCGCTGAGCGAGTTCTCGAGCGCCGGCGTGCCCAACCCGTTCGGCCCCGGCGAGCTCCTCCTCGCGCTCGATCCGTACGTGCCGATCATCGACATCTCGAACGGCGCGCACTCGCTGCTGGTGCCGGTCGACGTCTCGATGCTCGGCAAGCCGGTCTACACGCAGGGCTTCCGCGTCGAGATCGACACGAACGGCGACGTCGTGTTCTCGGCCCGCAACGGCGTCGACCTCGTCGTCGGCACCTGATCGGGCCCGGCTCGGCGGCTCTGCCCCGACGAGCGGCTTCGTCGAGCGGCTCCGACGGGCTCAACCCACCACGTGCTCGCGCATGCGCGCGAGCACGTCGGCGAGCCGCTCCTCGTCGCCGCCCGCGACCTCCGCGGTCGCCCAGCCCGTGAAGCCGATCTCGGCGAGCGCCGCGCGCACGCCGGGCCAGCCGACGTCGCCCTCGCCGATGCGCGTCCAGCCGTCCGCGCGGCTCCAGTCCTTGACGTCGAGCTTCACGATGCGCGGGCCGAGCGTGCGGACCCATTGCTCGACGGCGCCGTACTTGCGGTGGTTGCCGAGGTCGAGGTACATGCCGACCCAGGGGCTCGCGAGCTCGTCGAGGTACGCCGCGAAGCGCTCCGCCGTCTGGTCCGCGGGCCCGTCGTGCTCGTAGCAGAACCCGTTCCAGACGTTCTCGACGAGGATGCGCACGCCGAGCTCCGCCGCGCGCGGCAGGACGGCGCGGATGCCCTCGATCGAGCGCTCGCGGACCTGCTCCGCGTTCTCGCTCTGGGCGTCCGCGACGAGCCCGGGAACGAGCAGCACGCTCGAGCCCGCGTACGCGTGCGCGTCCTCGATCGCCGTGCGCAAGCCGTCGATCGCGCGCGCGCGCACCGCCGGATCGGGGTCCGACAAACGCACGCTCCAGTGGATCGAGTCGACGACGCCGTGGATCGCGATTCCGCTCGCGTCGCGCGCGCGCAGCACCTCGTCGCGCGCGTAGCCGTTCGGGCTGTCGAGCTCGACGCCGTCGTAGCCCAGTCGCGCGAGCAGGCGGAGCTTGTCCACCATCGGCGCATCGCCCGCGACCATGCCGTACTTGACGGCGAGCTTCACGGGCAGGCCGGCGGGCGCCGACTCCGGCGCCTGCGCGCCGAATCGAGGCGCCAGCGCCGCGGGCGCGCGCCCGAGCGCGGCGGTCAGGGCCGCCGCGCCCGCGCCGGCGAGCGCCTCGCGGCGCGTCGGCCCCCGCCGCGCCGCGCTCATCCGCCGACCTTGTCGCCGCACGAGCCGCAGAACTGCGCGTCCGGCGCGACCGCCTCGCCGCACTTCGTGCAGAAGTGCGTCGCCGCGGCCGTGGGCTTCAGCGCCTTGCCGCACGCGCTGCAGAACTTGCCCGGCGCCACCGACGAGCCGCACGCGCTACACGTCACGCCGGGCGTCGCGGCCGCGAGCGTCTCGCCGCCCTGGTTGTCGCGCACGAGCATCTGCGCGAGCCCGAAACCGACGCCGAGCCCCGCTCCGCCGAGCAAGCCGCTGCCGCCGCCCTCGCCGCCGCCGCCGCCGCCGCCCTTGGACATGCCCTCGCCCGCGCCCATCATCGCCTTGCCGGCGGCGAACTGCTGGAACGCGCCGACGCCGCCGACCGTCTTCAGGTACGCCGCGTCGCGGTAGAGCTGCTTGAGCTGGCCGGCGTCCTCTTCGTCGATGCCGATGACGAAGTTGCCCATGCGCACGATGCGCACGCCGTACGGGTCGACGTGCGTGCCGAGGCCGCCGAGCACGTCCTGCTCGATCTCCTCGGTGTACGCGCCCGACGTGACGTCGAGCAGCGGCCACTTGTTCTTGACGAGCAGCTCGCCGATCCGGTCGCGGATGACCTTGAGCACCTGCTCCTTCATCCACGAGCTCACCTGGAACGCCTCCGCGCGGCCCATGCCGACGAGCCCGACGATGAGCTGCTGCGGGTCGGTCACCCGGAAAGAGAACTCGCCGTGCACCATCGTCTCGACGGGCACGCCGCTCTTGGGGTCCTCGACGTGGCCGATGCGGCCGCCGAACTTGACGCCCGTGTGCTCGCGGACGTTGACGAAGAAGACCTCCGCGATGAAGACGTTGCCGCCGGTGAACGTGTCGACGAGGTTCGACAGGAACGGCAGGTTCGACGAGTCGAGCGTGTACCGGCCGGGCTCCATCACCGA
>CAZGTQ010000239.1:0-11188 GCA_964528575.1 uncultured Planctomycetaceae bacterium
GGCGCTCCCGCGGCTCGCCGAGCTCGGCATCCCCGACGTGACCCTCGCGTTCACGCCGGCGCACGAGACGTGGAGCGCGCTCGCCCGGCTCCCGAGGCTCGGAGCCCTCGGCCTGCGCACGACGTCCGCCGCGTTCGCGCAACTGCCGCGCGACGAGCGCCTGCGCTCGCTCTCGCTCGACGTGCTCGACGACGCGGGCGCCCGCGCGCTGGCCGAGCTCCCGAGCCTGCGCTCGCTCTCGCTCGAAGCGCTCGACGACGCGGGCGCCCGCGCGCTGGCCGAGGTCCCGAGCCTGCGCGCGCTGCACGTGGTCGCGCCGCTCGACGCTGCCACGATCCGTGCGCTCGCGGCGCTTCCCGACCTGCGCCTCCTGGACGTCTTGCGGCCGCTGGGCGGCGCGGCGCTCGCCGCCCTGCCGGGTCTGACGCGCGTCGAGGAGCTGTGGATCGCATACGAGGAGCCGAACGCGAGCGCGGCGATCGACGCGGTGAGCGCGCTCCCGTCGCTCACGTCGCTCACGCTGCACGGCGCGGTCCCGGCGGGCGGCCTGGCGCAGATGAGCCGCTTGCGCCTCCTGCGCGAGCTGCACCTGGGAGGCGACCGCCACGATCAGAGCCTGGCACCGCTGGCCCGGCTCCCACTCCGCGCGCTGACGATCCGCGGCTGGCACGGTCCGGCCGCCGAGCTGGACGAGATCGGCGCCCTCGTCGAGCTCGAATCGCTCAACCTCCAGGAGGGAGCGCTCCGAGGCGCGTCACTCGGCTTCCTCTCCCGGCTGCCGCGGCTGCGACGGCTGAGCCTGGAGGGGACCGGCGTGAGCGAGGCACAGCTCGCGCCGCTCGCCGCGCTCCCGCGCCTCGAGGAGCTGGACCTGGGCGGCTGCCGCCTCGGCGCACTGCCGGCCGTGGTCGCGCGGCTCGAGCGGCTGCGCGTCCTGTCGCTGGCCGACGCCGAAGAGGTCGACGACGGTGACGTGCGCACGATCGCGCGCCGGCTGCGTGAGCTGCGCTGCCTCGATCTCTCCGGGACTGGAGTCACCGACCGGGGGCTCGATGCGCTCGGGGCGCTCCGAGCGCTCGAGCTCCTCGACCTCGGCTGGACGTCGACGAGCGTGCGGGCGGGGGAGCGGTTGGAGGCGCGGCTGGCGCGCTGCTCCGTCATCTGGTGATGGCGTCTGGCGTCCGATCGGGCGTCCGATCTGGCGTCCGGTCTGGCGTCACGCACGGCTCATGACAACTGATGACGGCGTCTGGTGAGATCCAGGGGGCAGGCACGCCAGTTGCACCGCAGGGTGCTCGTGAGCGCGAACAGCGGCGACGGCGGATCGGAGCACGGTTCCTTGCACAAAGGCGCACTCCCGAACGGTAGCGCGGCACCTGCGGGGCCAGCGCCGCCGCGGCTGCTGATCGTCGACGACGACGAGTGCCAGCGGCGGCTCCTGCAGCGGCTGCTGCGCGCGGACGGGTACGAGGTGGACGACGCGGCGAGCGGGGCCGAGGCGCTGGCGAAGCTGCGGCGCGAGCGCGTCGACGTCGTGCTGCTCGACGTCGGGCTGCCCGGCGACGACGGGTTCACCGTGTGCGAGAAGATCCGCGACGCCCTCCCCCTGCCGCCGCCGATCGTGTTCGTCACAGGACACGCCGACGTCGCGGACCGCGTGCACGGCCTCGACGTCGGCGGGCGCGACTACATCGTCAAGCCGTTCGACCCGACGGAGCTGCGCGCCCGCGTGCGCGCGGCGATCCGGGCACGCCTCGCGGTCGAGCAGCTCGAGAGCCGCGCCGCCCTGGACCCGCTCACCGGCCTGCTCAACCGCGCGCAGCTCGACGAGCGCATCGAGCGCGCGGTGCGCGGCGCGAAGCGCTCGGGGCGGCCGCTCAGCGCGCTGATGATCGACGTCGACCGCTTCAAGTCGGTCAACGACACGTTCGGCCACCTCGTCGGCGACCAGGTGCTCGTCGAGACGGCGGGGCGCCTCCAGCGCGTCGTGCGGCCGTCCGACATGCTCGTCCGCTACGGCGGCGAGGAGTTCCTCCTGCTCGTGCCCGACACGTCGACCGGCGAGGCCGCCGCGATCGCCGATCGGCTGCGGCACTTCATCTCCTGCGAGCCGTACACGATCGAATCCGCGGACCGCTCGCGGCTGTGGATCACCGTGAGCATCGGCGTCGGGTCGTGGCGCCCGGGCGAGAAGGGCGACGGCCTGATCCGCGCCGCCGACGAAGCGCTCTACCGCGCGAAGTCGAACGGCCGCGACCGCGTCGTCGTCGGCGCGTGACCCGGCTGCTGCGGCGTCACCGCGCGCGGCCGTTCGCGAGCCGGCGCCGGAGCCACAGGCCCAGGGCGAGCGAGACGAGCGCAACCGCGCCGACCCAGACGAGCGTCGCCGTTTCGACGCCGCCCTCGCGCAGCGCCTGGCGGATGCCGTCGGCGAGACCCGCGTAGAACGCGACGCCCGGCAGCGTCGTCACCACCGACGCGAGCAGGTAGAGCCCGAAGCGCACCCGCGCCGCGCCGAAGCCGTAGTTGAGCAACGTGAGCGGGAACACCGGCGCCGCGCGCACGAGCCCGACCGCGAGGACCGGGTGCCGGCGCACCTTGCGCACGAGCCTGTCGACCGACGGGTAGCGCGCGCGCGCGCGGGCGAGCGCGGGCCGGCCGAAGCGGCGGCCGAGCACGTACGTCAGCACCGCGCCGAACGTCGTGCCGACGAGCGCCCACAACGCTCCCGCCCACGCGCCGAACAGGAGCCCGCCGACGGCGATCAGCGGGATCGCCGGCACCGTCGTCAACGTCCACAGCACGACGAGCGCGACGAAGGCGACGATGCCCCAGGCCCCGGCCGCGTCGAGCCACCGCTCGAGCCCGTCGAGCCGCTCGCCCGCGCTGAGCCACACGCTGATCCCGATCCCCGCGACGACGAGCACCGCCGTCAGGACGCCCGCTCCCTTCGCTGCGAACGACGAGCTGTCGGCGCGCGGCTCCACCGCGCGAGCCGCCGCGCGCTCGGCCGTCGCCGCGCTCTCGCCCGCGCTCACAGGGCCGCCCGCACGAGGTCGCCGGTGTAGATCGCGCTCGGCAGCACCTCGCACTCCGCCCAGCAGCCCGGGCAGCGGTGCACCCACGCGCGCTCTTCCTCGATCCGCGCGCTGCGCCAGAGCTCCTCGAACCCCTGCTCGCGCAAGCTGCCGACCTTGCGCGTGTTGAACTGGCACACCGGAACGTCGCCGTTCGGCATGATCCGCATGTGCGAGCTCAGCGCGACGCACTTCGGGTTGGGCGCATGGCCGCCCTCGAGCAGGCGCGAGCGCAGCCCGCGGACGTAATAGCGCTTGGCGACGCGCTCCGCCCACGGATAGTGCACGAGGTCCTCCTCGATCGCCTCGAGCAGCTCGCGCAGGTCGTCCTGGGAGAACTCGCCGAACGTCGTGAAGCTGCCGATCTGGCCCTGCGCGACCGTTTCCGGCTCGAGGCTGTACGTCGCGCTCGCGTCGTACGCGAGGACGGGGCTCGTGCGCACGCCGAGCGGCGCGAGCAGCGCGCACAGCCGCCGGTAGTGGTCGACGCCTTCCGCGTCGACGATCGTCTGGTTGACGGCGAGCCGCAGGTTCAGCTCCTCCTGCCGCGGCGCCAGCGCCTCGAGCGTTGCCAGGACCGACGTCCACGCGTCGTCCGTCCCGCGCACGTGGTCGTGCTTGTCGCCGATGCCGTCGACCGACACGAGGAGCTGGAGCGCGAGCCGCCGCTCGCGCTGCTCGCAGAACGCGACGATCTTCTCGGTGAGGAAGCCGTTCGTCGTGACGTGCAGGAACAGCGGGTCGAGGTGCCGCCGCGCGAGCTCGCCGATGTCGCCGAGGTCGGGTCGCACGAACGGCTCGCCACCCGAGAGGCGCACGCCGTCCATGCGCGGGAGCTCGCGGAAGATGCGCTCGATCTCGTCGAGCGAGAGCGCGTCACGCGACGGCTTCTTCCACGAGTCGCACATGATGCAACGCGCGTTGCACGTGAACGTGACGATGTACGTCAAGAAGCGCGGCAGGTCCGGCCGGCGCCGCTGGTTGCGCCAGATCGCGCGCGCCAGGCCGAGCGCTCTCACCGGACCGTCAGCTCCGCCGCCGCGCGCCTGAGCTCGGGAACGCGCCGCGTCTCGCCGAGCTGGCGTTGGACCGCCTCGACCGCGGCGCGCGTGCCGTCGATGCGCGCCGGCTGGATCCGCGCGCGGTACGCCTGCGCGCGGTCGCAGAACGCGCGCAGATGCTCCTCGCTGCAGTCCTCGAGCGGCACCCACTCGCCGACGCCCGCCTGCTCGAGGAAGTGCGCGTTGATGTACTGCTCGAAGTTCTCCGCCTCGGGCATCGCGAGCACGCTCTTGCCGAGATAGAGCGCCTCCCCGACGATCTGGTTGCCCGCGGTGCACACGAGCGCATGGCTCGACGCGAGATCTTCGACGAACGTGCGCGGGTCGAGCGGCCGGAAGCGCACGTCGCCGCGCGAACGCTGCGCCCCCAGGCCGTAGACGCGCACCTCGCGGCCGAGTCGGCCGAGCGCGTCGACGAGGCGCGGCGGCGCGAAACGGCGCAGGTAGGCGACGAGGTGGGAGCCGTCCGAGCGCGCGGCCTCCTTCACCTCGGGCCGCAACAGCACGCCCACCTGCGTCACGTCCCGATATTCGGGCTTGAGCGGCGGGAAGTAGAACGACGAGACGACGCGGTGCACCGGGTCGGGGCACACCGCGCGTGCGACGCTCTCGATGATCCAGAGCTTGCGCCGCAGCTCGCGCGGCAACGACGACAGGTCGCTGACCAGCGCGAAGTGCTGGTGGTCGACGCTCATGTACGGCACGCCGCAGCGGGCGGCCGCGCGCGGCAGGGCGGGCTCGAAGTCGGTGACGACGAGGTCGGGCCGGCCGGCACGGATCTCGCGCTGCAGGTGGCCGAGGAGCGAGCGCGCCCCGAGCAGGTAGCGCGCGACGTTGCCGATCGTGCCGCCGATGCTGAAGCGCCGGCCGCGGTAGCCCGAGCTGATGCCGGGGATGCGCTCGACGCGCACGTCGGTCCCCGCGTAGATCGGCGCGAGCAGCTCGTAGGCGTGCGCAGGGGCGAAGATCGAGAGGTCGTGGCGGCCGCGGAGCTGCTCGGCGAGCGCGCGCGTGCGGGTCGCGTGGCCCCGGCCCTCGCCGGCCGTGCTGAGGAAGATTCGCGCCAAAGGGTGGTCCTCTCTACACGCGCCCGTCGGCGCCGGACCCATGCGGCCTCGGGCGCAGAGCGTAGCGCGTCCGTGGGTTTTCTTCGTGCGGCATTCCACTTGCAGCAACGGCCGTGCCGGTCGTGGACCGGCGGAAGGGTCGAGCTGTAGATGGATGGAGCGGATGGACGGCCAGGAGCGAGCGCGACGCGCCGCCGCGTCGGGCGGACGGAACGGGCGGAGCGGAGCGGCGACCCGCTCTGGCGGATCGCCCCGGGTGACTTGGCGCGACGCTCCCGCCGACCGGTTCGAGGCGTTCCGCGACCTGGCGTCGCTGCGCCGGGGTCCGCGCGAGGACCACGCTGCGCGCAGCGCGCGCCGAGACGAGGACGCGTGGCTGCCGACCTACGCGCCGTTCACGTGGGACGTGCAGCGCGGCGCGACCGTCCTGCGCGCGACGGCGTTCCTGCGGAATCATGCTCTCGGTGCATTCGAGAACGCCAACATCGCGTATTGATGAAACGGCGATGAAGAACGGGTTCGGGCGCTTGCCGACTCATGTCGGGATCATTCCGGACGGCAACCGGCGCTGGGCCGAGGCGCGCGGTCGCTCGCGCGCCGAGGGCTACGCGGCGGGGATCGAGCCGGGCCTCGCGCTGCTCGCCCGCTGCCGCGAGCTCGGGATCGAGGAGGTCTCGGTGTACGGCTTCACGAAGGAGAACGTGCGCCGTCCGGGGGACCAGGTCGAGGCGTTCCGGACCGCGTGCGTCGAGCTCGGACGGCGCGCGCTCGAGAGCGGAGCCGCGCTCCTCGCCGTGGGAGACCCGGGCTCGCGCCTGTTCCCCGACGAGCTGCGGCCGTACGCCGAGCGCCGAGCGCCGGGCGACGTGCGGCTCAATCTGCTCGTCAACTACGGCTGGCGTTGGGACCTGCTCGCCGCGCTCACGCACGCGCGCGCGAACGGGCCGATCGGAGCGAGCGACGTCCCCGCGGCGCTCGGCTCGGCCGGCGTCTCGCGCATCGACCTCGTCGTGCGCTGGGGCGGCCGCCAGCGGCTCTCGGGCTTCCTCCCGATGCAGTGCGCGTACGCCGACTTCCGCTCGGTCGAGACGCTGTGGCCCGACATGCGTGTCGAGGAGCTCGACGACGCGCTGCACTGGTACGAGCGGCAGGACGTCACGCTCGGCGGCTGACGCCGCTACGATCGGCGCGTGGCGAGGCGGCCGGACGCAGCGGAGCTCGAGGCCGCGCGCACGAAGCGACTGCGCGACGTGCTGGAGCCGGGGCTCGACGTCGTCTTCTGCGGCATCAACCCGAGCTTGTACTCCGCCGCCCTCGGCCACCACTTCGCGCGCCCCGGCAACCGCTTCTGGCCGGCGCTCCACCGCGGCGGATTCACCGACCGCCTGCTCGCGCCGGAGGAGGACGGGCTCTTGCCGTCGTTCGGCTGCGGCCTGACGAACGTCGCGCCGCGCGCCACGCCGGCTGCGGACGAGCTCACGCGCGACGAGTTGCGGCGGGGGATGGCCGCGCTCGAGCGCACGTTGGAGCGGTTCGCGCCGCGCACGCTCGCGTTCCTCGGCGTGAGCGCGTACCGCGAGGCGCTCGGCGAGCGGCGCGCGGCGATCGGCCCGCAGGAGCGCACGCTCGGCGGCGCGCGCGTGTGGCTGTTGCCGAACCCGAGCGGCCGGGCGGCGCACTATCAGCTCCCCGAGCTCGCCCGCCTGTACGCGAAGCTGCGCAAGGCGGTGCGACGTTAGCGCACGGCGCGCGTCGGCGTCCTGCACCGGCGCAGCTCGCTCGTGCCCGCGCGCGCGAGCAGCCCCGCGACACCGACGGCGGCGCCGAGCGCGGCGCTCCACACGATCGCCGCACGCCAGTCGACCGGCCTCTGCGCGATCGGGTCTTCGGGCACCTCGTAGGGCGTGAAGCGCGCGAACCCGGCCCGCGCGACCGAGCTTGCCGCGAGCCCCGCGCCGATCGCCGCGACCGACGCGATCGCGGCCCAGACGCGCTCATCGGTGGTCCATTTCATGCGCAGCTTCATGGGCAGCGGGGGCGCAAGTCGCGTGCCGAGCAACGCGCGGCCGGACCAGGCGCCCAGGCGCCAGGCACCGCTGCGCTCGTCGCGGCCCTCGATCAGGAAGTCGAGCACGCCGTCCCCGTCGAGGTCGCGCGCGCCGAGGAGCGTCTCGCCGAAGAGCTGCGCTCCGCGCGGGCTCGCGATCTCGGCGAGCGCTGTGCCGCCGCGGCCGGACACGAGTTGGACGCGCTCGCCCGAATCGCGCACGAGCAGGTCGGCGTGTCCGTCGCCGTCGACGTCCCCGGCGGGGGAGCAGCGCGGAGCGGCGGCGCGTCTGCGGCGCTCGATCACGAGCTCGCCGGTCGCGCCGGAGTGGACGAGCGTGCTGCACGTGCCCTCGCTCTCCCAGCGGACGAGGAGCACGTCGCTGACGCCGTCCGCGTCGACGTCGCCCGCCGCCTGCACGCCCCAGCCATGCTCGAAGCGACGGAGCACGCGTTCCGTGGAGCCCGAGAAGACGCGCGTCGCGCGCGCCACGACGGCGACGTCGGCGAAGCCGTCCGAGTCGACGTCGCCGACGAACGCGGCGTCCGAGCCGCTCGGCCACAGCCGCAGGAGCGAGCCGTCGGCTCCAGAGAACAGCCGCACGGACGACAGGCCGCCGTTGCGCGAAGTGACGACGACGTCCGGCACGCCGTCCCCGTCGACGTCGGCGCCGCCGCTGACCCCGCGTCCGAACATTCCCAGCGTCTCGTCGCCACGAATCTCGCGCAAGACCGTCCCGCCGTCGCCGGAACGTCCCCGCGCGCGGCCGGGGACAGCGATCTCGGACCCCGGACCGTCCTCCCAGCCCGGCTCGCCGAGCCAGAAGTCCATCCGGCCGTCGCCGTCGAGGTCGCCCGCGGCGGACGCGGAGTCGCCGAGGTAGGCCCAGGTGTGCTCGCCCTCGAACGACATGAGCGTCGCGCCGTCGCGACCGGAGTGGACGCTCGCGCGCCCGCGCTCGTCGCTCTCGACCACGCCTTGCAAGGACATCTCGAGCCTTCCCTCCGACGAACGGCCACGGATCAGGTCCTCGCGCCCGTCGCCGTCGACGTCGCCGATCCAGGCGAGCGCGGTCGTCCTCTCGGGCGCGTCGACCATCCAGAGGCGCCTCGAGGAGCGCTTGGCGGGGGCGCGTGGAGCAGCCGGCGTCCGCGGCGCGAGACGGTGCGCGCGGGTGAGCCACCGACGCGTCGCTTCGTCGAAGCACTCGACGAGGAGCTGCTCGCCCGCGAGCACGACGGAGGTGAACGGTTGCCCGGACACGCTGCGCAGATCGAGGAGCGTCGCGCCCGTGCGCCCCGAGATGCAGAGCACGCGATCGTCGGCGTCGTCGTGACACTCGGCGACGACGAGGTCGGCGCATCCGTCCGCGTCGATGTCGCCCCCCGGCGTCGCCGACGCGAAGTCCCCGCCGCGGTGCACGAACAGCGCCGAGCCGTCCGCGCCCGAGCGCGCGACGATCGGCCCCTGGACGTCGTCGACGAGCACGTCCGCGAAACCGTCGCCGTTCAGGTCGCCGGCCGCGTGCACCTCGAACGCGAAGTTGTCGAAGCGGTGCAGCTCGCCGCCGCCGGCGCCCGAGACGATCGTCGTCGGCCCGCCGCGCCCGACGAGCGCGACGTCGAGGAACCCGTCCGCGTCGACGTCGCCCGCGATCGCCCCGTGCATGGCGGGCCAACCGTGCAGGAGCTCTCCGCTCACGCCGCGATACAGCCGCACGCCGGACTCGCCCGCCTTGTACGGCGCGACGAGCACGTCCGGCTCCCCGTCGCCGTCGACGTCGACTCCGCCGTCGAGCGCGCCGCCGAGGCCGTCGAACACGCCCTCGCCCCGGATTGTGACGAGCGGCGCTCCGTCGACGCCGGAGCACCCGACGACGCGTCCGGTCCAGTCCTGCCAGCCGGGCTCGGCGATCCAGAGGTCCGCCTGCCCGTCGCCGTCGAGATCGCCGGCACGAGAGACGGCGTAGCCGAGGTACGCCCGCGTCTGCTCTCCTGCAAATCGCAGGAGCGTCGAGCCGTCGCGGCCCGAATGGACGCTCGCGCGTCCGCTCCGGTCCGTCTGCGTCGTGAAGCTGTCTCGCTCGCCGCGCAGCGTGCCCTCGTAGCCGCGGCCTTGGGCGAAGTCCGCGCGGCCGTCGCCGTCGACGTCGCCGATCCAGGCGAGCGACGTCGTGAAGGCGTCCGCCTCGAGCGTCCAGAGCGGGTCCGGGTCATCGACGACGGCGCACGCGAGGACGGCGGAGCAAGCGAGCGAGAACATCACGCGCAACGCTACGACTCGCGCGGCCGCGTGCGGGTCACCGCGCTGTAACGAGCATCGCCGTGAGCACGGAGCCCCGCAGAGGCGAGCGAGCGCGTGCTCGCGTGTGCCGTGCGCGCGGCCGGCCGACGTGAAACAGCTTCGGTCGCTGGTCAGCGGAAGCGCGGCGGCGGCAGCGCGATCGTCGTGCTCTCGATGCGCTCGCCGCGCAGGAACGCGGAGAGCAACGCGAGGAACTCGGGCGAGAGCACCTCGAGCGGCTCGTGGCCCGCGTTCTCGACCACGACGTGCGCGTGCGTCGAGAAGCCGGCGCGGATGTCCTCGACGTTGCTCGGCGGCGTGCGGGCGTCGAGCGTGCCGCTGACGAAGAGCACCGGGACGTCGCATGCGAACGGGGAGCGGAACGACGCGCCCAGGTCGCGAGCGCCCGACGCCGCGCACGCGTCGGGGTAAGGAACGTTGACCGCGTCGCCGAGCAGGTTCGCCTCGTCCGCCGCCTCGCGGGCGATGCGCGCGAGGCGCGTCGGGCTCGCCCCCGAGGCGCAGTCCATCGCGAGCGTCATCGCCGATTCGACGCCCCAGCGCCGCAACCACAGCGCGTGCTCGGCGAGCACGGTCCAGTCGCCGGCGCTCATGCTCCGCAGCGCCGCGGGCACGCCAGCGAGCTCGAACGCGAGACCGAGCGAGCCCGCGAGCCAGTGCGCGAGATCGTACGGCCCCACGGTGACGCGCAGCGTCTCGCCGTCGCGTTCGAAATCGACCGCCGCCGGCTCCTGTTCGAGCTCTGCGAACAGCGCGCGCACCGTGCCCAGCAGCTCGAACGACTCGCTCGACGCGAGCGCGTCGAGCTGCTCGAGATGCGCCTGCGTCGTGCTCGGCAGCTTGAACGTGTGGTCCGGCCCCTCGACGCGCGACAGCACCGCGCGCGCGACGCGCTCGGGGTGCCGCCGCAACACCGCGAGGCCGAGGTGCGAGCCGTAGCTCGAGCCCCACAGCACGACCTTGTCGAGGCCGAGCGCGGCGCACACGGCCTCGACGTCGTCCGCGCTCGCGGCGGTGTGGTAGTCGGCGAGGTCGACGCCGCGCTCGGACCAGTGCGCGACGCAGCGCTCGACGCTCGCGCGATACGCGTCGACGAGCGCAGTGCGCGTCGTGGGCCGATCGAGCGGCAGCGCGAACGAGAAGTCCGCTCCCTCGGCGAGGTTCGGACGGCTGCTGCCCGTGCCGCGTTGGTCGATGGCGATCACGTCGGCGTGGTCGATCAGGCGTGAGCGCCGGCCGGTCGCGGGGCCGATGCACGCTTCGATGCCGGAGGCTCCCGGCCCGCCGGCGAGGAAGACGATCGGCGTCCCCGGCTCGGCGCTCGTCGAGCGGAAGCGGACGAACGCGAGCTCGATCGTGCCGCCGGATGGATCGTCGCGGTCGGCCGGCACGACCAGGCGGCCGAGCTCGCCCTCGAGCGGCTCGCCGTCCGCGCCGACCGTCGCGTACGGCTCCCAGCGCAACTGCGGCGTCGGGCTCGGGTCCTGCGCAGGCGGAACGGCGGACGCGCAGCAAACGAGGAGAGCGAGAGAGATCGACATGGCGCTGCGAAGCTAGGAGGACAGGGCGACGAAGACGCGCCGGCGAAACGACGACGCGACGCGGACGACGGAGTACGAAAGCGCGGGAAGC
>CAZGTQ010000240.1:0-6816 GCA_964528575.1 uncultured Planctomycetaceae bacterium
CGCCGACACCGCGTCCTCCGCGCGCAGCCCCGTGCCCAGGTGGCGCAACGGCCGCGCGAGCGCCTCGAGCGCGCCCGCCGCGCCTGCCGCCGCCAGCGCGAGGCCGCACAGCTCGACGCCGCACGGCGCGAGGCCGCACGGCTCGACGCCACGCGGCCTCGGCGCGGGCCCGCGGCCCCCCGTCGTGGGGGCGCTGGGGCCGCTGCGCGCGAGCCACACGAGCGCCGCCGCGCTCGCCGCGATCGCGACCGCGTTGCCCGCGAGCGTCCCGGGCGCGCGCAGCCCCGGCAGCGCCAGGCCGTGCAGCGCGAATCCCGCCGCCGCTGCGAGGAGCAGCGTGACGATCGGCACGCTCGGCTCGAGCGCGCGCGCGCCCGGCACGGCGAGCGCGATCGCGATGGCCAGGAGCGCGCTCGCGCGGAACGCGGTCGCGAGCCACGCCTCGGGCGCGGGCGCTGCGAGCACGTCGAGCCCGGCGGGGGCGCGCGCAAACGAGAGTAGGGCTCCGGCGACCAGACCGAAGGCGAGGACGCGCGCGGTGCGCATCGCTCCAGCATGACGCGGCTGCGCGCGGCGCTCCAGTCGGCCGCTCGCGGCGCGTAGACTGCGCGCGATGACCGATGCGGACGCGGAGCTGCGCCGGCGGCTGCTCGACTGGTACGCCGGGGCGCGGCGCGATCTGCCGTGGCGGCGGACGCGCGACCCGTACGCGATCTGGGTGAGCGAGGCGATGCTCCAGCAGACGCGCGTCGCCCTCGTCGCGCCGTACTGGGAGCGGTTCCTCGCGCGGTTCCCCGACGTCGCCGCGCTCGCCGGCGCGGCCGACGACGACCTGCTGGCCGCCTGGAGCGGCCTGGGCTACTACCGGCGCGCCCGCAGCCTGCGCGCGGCGGCACGGCGCATCCGGGACGAGCACGGCGGCCGCTTCCCGCGCTCCGCCGACGCGCTGCGCGCGCTGCCCGGCATCGGGCCGTACACGGCCGGCGCCGTGCTCTCGATCGCGTTCGACGCGCCCGAGCCGCTCGTCGACGGGAACGTGGCGCGCGTGCTCTCGCGCCTGTTCGCGCTCGACGCGCCGCCCGAGAGCGCGGCGGCGAAGCGCGCGCTCTGGACGCTGGCCGCGCGGCTCGTGCCCGAGCCGGGCCCCGAGCGCGACCGCGGCCCGGGTGCGTGGAACCAGGCGTTGATGGAGCTCGGCGCGCTCGTGTGCGCGCCGCGCGAGCCGCGCTGCGACGCGTGCCCGGTGCGCGCTTCGTGCGCGGCGCTCGCGGCCGGGCTCACCGCGCAGCTCCCGCGGCCCGCGCGGCGCGCGGAGCCGCTCGACGTCGCGCTCGACGTGCTGCTCGTCGTCGCTGCCGGCCGGGTCCTCGCGCTGCGCCGGCCCGAGACGGGGCGCATGGCGGGGCTCTTCGAGTGCCCGACGCGCGAGCGCGGCTCCGCGTTCCTGTGGCCCGCCGACTTCGCGGCCGGAGCGCGGCTCGCGGCCGGCGCCGAGCTGGGCGCGCTGACGCACGGCATCACGCGGCACCGGATCCGCGCGCGCGTGCTCGCGGGCAGCGTGAGCGGGCCGGTCCGCGCACCGTACGCGTGGCTCGACCCGCGCGCCGCTCGCGGGCACGGGTGGACCGGGATGTCGCGCAAGCTGCTCGCGCGACCGTTCGCGCGGGCGGCGCTCGACCTCGCTTCGGGCGCCGGGACGCGGTAGCTTCGGCGCGCTCGATGAGCGAGGCCATGGAGACGACGGCCGCGACGGGGCCCGCGCGGGGGCCGTCGCCGGCGCAGCGCGAGGAGCGCCTGAGCGCGCAGGGCGTGACGATCGTCGTGCCCGCGTACGACGAGGAGCGCGGCATCGAGGGCGTCGTGCAGCGGCTGTCGGCGCTCGAGCTGGGCGTGCCGCTCGAGCTGGTCGTCGTCGACGACGGCTCGCAGGACCGCACGTCCGCGATCCTCGCCCGGCTCGACGAGCAGCTGCCGCGGCTGCGCGTCGTGCGCCACTCGGTCAACCAGGGCTATGGAGCGGCGCTCAAGACGGGCTTCGCGCAGGCGAGCCACGAGATCGTCGTCATCACGGACGCGGACGGGACCTACCCGGAGTCGAGCATCGCGGCGCTGCTCGCGTGCATCGACGACGGCGCGGAGATGGCCGTCGGCGCGAGGCGCGGCGCGAACGTCAACATCCCGCTCGTACGCCGGCCGGCGAAGGCCTTCCTGCGGATGCTCGCGTCGTTCCTCGCGGGCACGCCGATCCCCGACCTGAACTCGGGGCTGCGCGCGATGCGCCGCGACCTCGTGCTCGCCTACCGGCCGATCCTGCCGCAGGGGTTCAGCTTCACGACGACGATCACGCTCGCGTCGCTGACGAACCACCACCGCGTCGACTACGTCGACATCGACTACGCCGCGCGCGCGGGCGCGTCGAAGATCCGGCCGATCCGCGACACGCTCGGATTCCTGAGCCTGATCGTGCGCACGGTCGTCTACTTCAATCCGCTCAAGGTCTTCTATCCGTTCGCGCTGGCGATCCTCGTGCTCTTGCTCGCGTCGCTGTACTACGACCTCCTCGTGCTCGATCCGCCGAACGTCGGCGACAAGACCGTGCTCCTGTTCGTCACGTTCGTGCAGGTGCTGAGCGTGGGCCTGCTCGCGGACCTGATCGAGAAGAAGTCGCGCCTGTGATGCAGACCACGAAACACGTCCGACACGTCGCCGCCGCCGTGGCGCTCGCTCTGGCGTGCGCCGGCTGCAAGTCCGAGCCGCCGCCCGTCGTTCCCGCCGCCGCGCCGCTCGAGCGGGCCGACGCGATGCCCGCCGCCCCGCACGCGGTCCTCGCCGGGGCGGACGTGCTCGAGATCTACGCGCTCGATCCGTACCCGCCGCGAGCGGACGGGCCGCCGCCGGGCGACTTGTTCCACGGCTGGCGCATCCGCGGCGCCGCGCAGCTCGCGGACGAGGAGTCGATCCGCGCGCTGCTCGCGCTCGTCTACGCGGGCCTCGAGCCCAGCCGCGGGAGGCGCGCCGGCTGCTTCCAGCCGCGGCACGGCATCCGCGCGCGCGCGGGCGCCGACGTCGTCGACCTCGTGATCTGCTACGAGTGCATCACGGCCGAAGTGCACGGCCCGGGCGACACGCGCGCGCACGTGATCACGTCGCAGGACGTCGAGCCCGCGGTCTCGCAGGCGTTCCGCGACGCGGGGCTGTCGATCGCCCGTTGAGCGGCGCTTCTGCGGTACGCTGACGAGCGCGATGAAGAGCTTGCGTTCTCCGTTCGCCGTCGCGGCGCTCCTCGCGGGCATCGCCGCCGGCTCGTGCGAGCGCGCGCCGTCGACGCCGACCGACGGGCCGCTCGAGCGCGTCGAAGCGCTGCCCGAACAGGCGCACGCGGTGCTCGCGCCCGCCGGCGCGCTCGAGATCTTCGCGCTCGATCCGACGTCGATGCAGACCGCCGAGCCGCCCGAGGGCGAGACGTTGCACGGCTACGAGATCCTCGGCCGCGCGACGCTCGCGGACCCCGCGACGTGCCGCGCGCTGCTCGGCCACGTGTACGCGGGCATCGCCGCCGACGACGGCATCCGCGCCTTGTGCTTCGACCCGCGGCACGGCATCCGCGCCCGGTCCGGCGAGGACGTGGTCGAGCTCGTGATCTGCTTCGAGTGCTTCCAGGTCCGAGTGCACGGCCCGGGCGACGCACGCACGAACCTCGGCACGGTGCAGCGCGTCGAGCCGGCGGTGTCGCGGATCTACCGCGACGCGGGGCTCGCGATCGCGGACTGACGGCCGCGGTCAGCCGACTTCGCGGTGGGCGAAGGCGCCGCGGACGAGGCGGCGCAGGAAGTGCTCGAACTGGCGGCCGTCGGCGGCGGCGGGATCGACGCGGGCGCGCAGCTCGGGGGCGGTCGCGCGGCCGGCGGCGTCGGAGACGAGGGCGACGGTGCGCGCGGGCGCGAGCGGGACGCCGCGCTCGTCCGCGAGGACCAGGTGCAGCGCGCCGTCGTTCCAGGCGATCTCGAGGCGCCGGGCAGCGCCGCCCGGCACCGTGAGGCGGTAGCTGAGCGCGGAATCGGCGGGGTCGTCCCGCGAGAGACAGCCCCCCACGTCGACGCGCTCGCCGCCGGAAACCAGGATCCGCGCCGCCGTCAGGTCGAGGTCGCGCAGCTTGCGCAGGAGCTGGCGCGCTCCGGCGGGCGCCAGCGGGGTGCTCTGTTCGGACTGCATGGGGCCGGTTGCTGGGGCGGGTGGAGCTGACTAGGGATGTACCGCCGGCAGGGGACTCCAATATCGGCCGGCTCTCGGCGGAAGTTGACAGCCCCGCCGCGAGGGCTTGGGATGCCCCGCCCGCCCATGCCCGTCTCGCGCGAACCCGGTGCCCCCGGTGAACCCATGATCCAGCGCATCCTGCCGTTCCTGTCCCTGTGCCTTGTCCTGATCTCGTTCGCCGGCGCGCCCGCCGCGCAGGACGACAAGAGCGTGGAGCAGCTCGTCACCGAGTTGCGCGAGAAGCGCGACCAGGCGGACGAGGCGCTCATCACCGAGCTCGCGCGCAAGCACACGCGCGCGGCGATGGAGGGGCTGCTCGAGATCTACGACATCATGGAGAGCATCTACATGCGCCGCGAGGTCGTGCGGGCGCTCGCGCAGTTCGACGACGTCGAGGATGCGTGGCAGCCCGCGCTGCAGAAGATCATGGACGTCGCGACCGAGGCGGAGGACCGCGAGCTGCGCGACGGGGCGGTCGACGCGCTCGCGACCTGCCGCGCGAACGGCAAGCCGTTCCTGGCGATGATCGTCGAGTCGGGGGCGGACGACGGCGTGCGCGTGCGCGCGATGCAGTACCACGTCCAGAACAAGCGCCCCGAGGACACGGCGTGGTACCACGGCTTCTACACGCCGAAGTCCGTGCAGTCGGACGCGCCGGAGCGCGATCGGGACGAGATCACGCCCGAGATGAAGGTCCCGCACCGTCTCACGGACGTGCGGTTGCTCGCGTTCGAGGCGGTCGAGAAGGATCTGTCCGAGGCGGACATGGTGCTCGCGGCGCGGGACTTCGACTACCGGGTGCGCGACCGCGCTCTCGCCGCGCTGGACGTGCGCGGTTTCAAGGACGTCGAGGAGCTCGCCGAGCGCGCGTACAAGGACTCGATCCTGATGTCGGAGCACGTCGACGTCGGCCTGACCGGCGCGAAGATCCTCACGCGCATCCACGGCGCCGACATCGCCGAGGACCTGATGGACGACGCGGGGCGCAAGGGGATCCCGCTCGACCTGCGGCTCGGGCTCGCGGACCTGCTCGCGGGCATGCGTGACCCCGAGGTCGACGAGGGCCTCGTCAAGCTCGTCGGCAAGGGCAAGGCGGAGGACAAGCTCTTCGCGCTGCGCGCCGTGCGCGACATCCAGGACGAGAAGGGCAAGCTCGACAAGGCGATCCGCAAAGGCCTCAAGGACAAGGAGGTCGACGTGCAGATCGCGACGATGGAGACGATCGCGCACCGCGGCGACACGGAGGCGCTCGAGGACCTGCAGAAGATCGCGGACAAGGAGAAGGACGCGGTCTTGAAGAGCGCGGCGGTCGATGCGGTCTCCAAGCTGCGCCGCGGCGACCAGGAGTGGGTCGCTCAGCTCCTCGTGCACGCCCAGTCCGAGGACCCGGAGATCCGCAACGCCGCGCTGATGCAGATCGGCAAGTCGAACCTGCCGGAGCACCTCGGCCAGCTCGTCAATGCGCTCGACCACGAGCTGTGGTCGACGCGCCTCGCCGCCGCGCGCGCGATCGAGGAGCTGCGCATCAAGGACGGCATCGGCCCGATCATCGCGCGGATGGCGAAGGAGACCGGCCGCATGGAGGCGGAGCTCGGCGACGTCCTCTGGCGCCTCACCGCCAAGCCGTTCGGCAAGAGCCAGAAGATGTGGGAGCTGTGGTGGCAGGACGAGGGGAGCGGGTTCCAGCTCGTCAGCGAGTCCGAGCTGAAGAAGCAGGAGCGCGAGGTCGAGGTCCAGCGCCTCAAGCAGGTGACGCGCTCCAGCTTCTTCGGCATCCGCATCGAGTCGCACCGCGTCGTGTTCATCATCGACGTGTCGGGCTCGATGGAGGAGCTCTGCCGCGGCAAGTACGTCGGCGCCAAGGGCGAGAAGCGCATGGACGTCGCCAAGCGCGAGCTGATCAAGTGTCTCTCGGGCCTGGACAAGAAGAGCTTCTTCAACATCGTCAACTTCGCCGACGGCGTGCGGACGTGGCGCGAGCAGATCTCGGAGTACACGGCGGAGAACCTCGACGACGCGAAGGCGTACGTCTCGAAGTTCACGGCGGGCGGCGGGACCAACCTGCACGGCGCGATGCGCGAGGCGTTCGACGATCCCGACGTCGACACGATCTACGTGCTCTCCGACGGCGAGCCGACGGTCGGCGACACGACCGACCCGACGCGGATCCGCAACGAGGTGCGGGCCTGGACCAAGCACCGCAACGTCGTGATCCACGCGATCGCGGTCGGCGGCAACCTGCGCATCCTCGAGTGGCTCGCCGCCGACACCGGCGGCAGCTACGTGCACTTCCCGTAGCTGGCACGGACTGGCCCGACTGCCCGGACTGGAGGGCACAGTGACCTGCCGGCGCGCGGGCGTTCCTTTGGGGGGCGCCGAAGCGCGCGCCGCGCGGTAGAGTCGCCCGCTCGTCCGCGCGCTCCAGCCACCCGTGAAGTCCCTCATCCTGCGCATCGTCCTCTCGCTCGGCGTCGCCGGGCTGCTGCTCGGCCTGCTGATGGCGTTCAGCGACGTGCGGCCGGCGGACGTGTGGCAGACGCTGCGCACGCTGCCGCCGGGCAT
>CAZGTQ010000241.1:0-17495 GCA_964528575.1 uncultured Planctomycetaceae bacterium
TGCTCGTGGGCGTCGGCCAGGACGTCGCGGGCACCGACGTGCTCGGCGCGAGCGTCCACCTGACGCCGGCCGCGCCGTTCGCGGCGTACGTCGCGAGCTCGAACACCGTGGGCCACGCGACCTCGACGCACGCGATCCCGCTGGGAGCCGCGGGAGCGCAGGTCTTCGCGCAGTTCCTCTGGCTCGACCCATCGGGCTGTGGCCCGCTGCTCTCCGCGAGCAACGCGCTCGCGCTGACCGTGCAACCGTGACCGCGACCGCGCTCGCTCCTACCTCACTCGCCGCGCGTGAGCGCGGCGTCCCAGCGTGCACGGTGCGCGGCGAGCATCGCCGCGAACGCGTAGCGAGTCGCGCAGCGCGCGCGGTTCGCCGCGCCGAGCGTCGCGCGCAGCGCCGGGTCGCCGCCGAGCCGCTCGAGCGCGGCGGCGAGCGTGGCCTCGGTCTCCGCGGCGCGCCGCGTGAGCGGCACGACGAGCTCCGCCTGCTCATCCGGCAGCACGGCGCGCACGTCGCCGACGTCGGTCGAGGCGACCGCGAGGCCGCTCGCCATCGCCTCGAGCAGCGCGACCGGCATCTGCTCGGTGTCCGACGAGATCGCGAACGCGTCCATCGCGCGGTAGAGCGGCGCGAGGTCGGAGCGGTGCCCGGCGAGGTGCACGCGGTCCGCGACGCCGAGCTCGCTCGCCGTGCGCTCGATCGCCGCGCGCTCCTCGCCGTCGCCGACGAGGAGGAGCTGCAGGCTCGCGGGCGTGCGCGCGAGCGTTCGCACGAGACGCGCGAAGTTCTTCTCCGCCCGCAGGTGGCCGACCGAGCCGACGAGGAACGTCCCGGCCGGGACGCCGAGCTCGGCCCGCAGCGCGTCGCGCGCGACGCCGTCGTCCGCCGCCGGCGTGAACGTTTCGGTGTCGATCCCGTTCGGGATCACGTGCAACCGGCTCGCCGGCACCTTCCAGCGCGCGCGCGCGATCGTCTCGAGCGTGTGCGAGGGCACGACGACCGTCACTTCCTTCAGCACGAAGCGCCGCAGCCAGATGCGCCGGCGCTTGAAGCCGGCCGCCTCGTCGGGCCCGAAGCCGTCCTCGTGGTGGACGAGCCGCGTCTCGCCGCGCGCGCGGGCCGCGAGCAGCGCCTCGATCGCGCCCCAGTTGTACGTGAGCAGGAGGTCGTGCGGCGTCGCGTCCAGCAGCCCGCGCAGCGCGCGCAGCGTGCGGAACGTGCCCGTCCGCGGCGGCGCGTCGACCAGCTCGAGCGGTACGTGCGGCGGGACGAGCTCGCGCGCGTCCGTGCGCCCGTCCATCGCGACGACCGCGTGCTCGTACGCGTCGCCGAGCGCGTCGAACAGCCGCGCCGCGCGCACCTGCGGTCCGCCGGGCGCGAACGTCGCGAAGACGTGCAGGAGCCGCGGCCGCTCGCTCACGCGCTCTTGCCGTCCGTGCTCGGCACGACCATCGGCCGCACCGCGCGCGCGAGGAAGCGCTCGCGGTCCTGCACGGGCCGCCAGCCGAGCACGTCGCGCGCGGTGCGCGACGTGAACCGCGGCGCGAGCTGACGGCTCTTGAGGTCGCGCCACGACGGCACGGGCACGGCGCGGCCGCCGGCGCGCTTGACGACCCACTTGCCGAGCTCGAGCGTTTGGC
Organism: uncultured Planctomycetaceae bacterium; assembly: GCA_964528575.1. Classification (GTDB taxonomy): domain Bacteria; phylum Planctomycetota; class UBA1135; order UBA1135; genus CAZGTQ01. The sequence goes on from CAZGTQ010000241.1 coordinate 1,638, forward strand.
TCAGCGCGAGCGGCCGCGCGTGGAAGCGCAAGTCGCGCCCGCTCGCGCGCCGCATCTCCTCGACGACGTCGCGCGCCGTCAGCGGCGCGAGCGCGCACAGGTTGAGCGCCTTGCCCGCGAGGTCCGTGCCGCGGTGCACCGCCATCCGCGCGAGCGCGTCGGCGACGTCGTCGACCCAGACGAGCGGCAGCGGCGTGTCGCCGACGCCCCAGCCGACGCAGTGGTTGTCGCGCACCCACAGCCCCAGCCCCGAATGCTGAGGCGGCGTGCCCGCGCCGAGCACGACGCCGGGCCGCGCGACGACGAGCGGCAGCCCGCGCTCCGCGTGCAGCGCCAACAGGCGCCGCTCGGTCTCCGCTTTCCCGCGCGCGTAGAGCGAGCGCTCCGCGGCGCGCGGGTCGGCCGGCACGTCGTCGTCGAGCATCGTTCCCCGCCGCGTCGCGTCCGAGCCGAGGTACAGCGCCGCGATCGACGAGACGAACACGAACCGCTGCACGCCCGCGTCGAGCGCCGCTTCCGCGGCAGCGACGGAGCCGCCGATCATCGCGCGCTCGATCGACTCCCAGTCCGCGCCGTTGCCCGTCGCGAGGTGGATCACGACGCGCGCGCCGCGGAACGCCTCGTCGAGCGACGCACGGTCCTCCAGCCTCGCGCGCACGAGCCGCACGCGCCCGTCGCGCACGCTCTCAGCGATCTCGGCCGGCAGCCCGTCGGTGCGCCGCACGGCGGCGGTGACCGGCACGTCGCGCTCGAGCAGCGCGCGCACGGTCGCGCGGCCGATGAAGCCGCTCGCGCCGAGCACGACGACCTCGCCCTCGCGCGGCTCGCCGCCGGTCTGCAGCGGCTCGCGCGCGACGGCCTTCTTCGCCGCGCGCACCGCCGGCTTCGCCGCCGCTTCGCACCAGCGCAGCACCGCCGCCGCCTCGTCGGCGTCGCAGCCCACCGGCTCCCCCGCGCGCAGCCTCGCGTGGAACGAGCGGATCGACGCGCGCAGCCCCGCGTAGAACGGGTCCTGCCGCGGACGGCGCAGCGCGGCGGTCCCGGCGTAGTCCCACAGGCCGCGCCACGCGGACCGGCCCAGCATCGCGGCGCGGCGGCTCCCCGCGAGGAAGCGGTTCCAGAAGTCGAGCCACGCGCTCTTGCGCTCCTCCTCGACCCACCCGTGCTGCAGGTCGGCGACGAGCATCCCGTCCGTGCCGAGCACCTCGAGCGCCTGGCGCGGGAACGAGCGGCCGAACGCCATCGACAGCTCCACGGTGCCGCGCTCCGCCGTCGCCACGACCGACCACTTGTCGTGGAAGACCTGGCCCGGCGTCAGCTCGCGCGTGCCGAGCAAGGTCGCGCTCGACTCGTCGACGGCGCCGACGAGCGCGTGGATCTGCGCGAACGGGTGGACCGCCTGCTCGAAGACGATGTTCTGGGGCGCGCGGAACATCCAGTGGCCGAACTGTTGCGCGTCGAGCTGGCGCAGCGGCACGGACAGGATGGCGCGCACGTGCTCGACGCGACCGATGTGGCCGGCGGCGACGCGCCGGACGACCTCGACGAACGCGGGGTGGAAGAGCGCGTTGTGGTTGACGGCGAGCGGCAGGCGCAGCTCGCGCGCGCGCGCGCCGAGCTCCTTCGCTTCCTTGCTGGAGAGCGCCAGGGGCTTCTCCACGAAGCAACCGATGCCCGCTTCGAGGAGCTCGCGGACGAGCTCGGTGTGGCGGTCCGGCGGGGCGAGCACGTGCGCGACCTGGACGCCGACAGCGGCGAGCTCGCCGACCGACGTCGCCACGCGCTCGACGCCGAACCGCCGCGCGACCGCCTCGGCGCGGGCGCGGTCGGGATCGCACACGCACACGACCCGCACGTTCGGTGTCTCGGCGAGCGCCTCGAGGTGGAAGTCCGCGATGAAGCCGGCGCCGACGAGGGCGACCCGCGTCGCGGCGGGGAAGTCCAGGCGGTAGGGAGCGTCGGCGTCGGGCACGGCTGCGTTGGGCGAGGGTCGGGAGGAGCGGGGTAACTAGGCTGGCGTGCGGCTGGCGTGCGGACGGCGCGAGACTGGGACGAGCGCGCAGCGCGGGTCGAGCGAGGCTGGAGCGAGCGGAGCGGAGAGCCGAATGGTAGGGACGGCGCGGCGCGGCTCAACGCGCGGGATCGGCGGCCCGCGTCCAGCGCCGGCGGGGGAGCGGGCGCGCGGACTCGGAAAGGACTTCCAGGCGCGCGGACTTCCTTGCGGGGCACGCCGGTTTCCCGGGGAAAAAAGCTAAGGCGAACCCCGAACGTGTCCGACACAGGGGTATCTCCTCCTTCTTGGGCCCGATGTCGTACTTCGGTGCGGTATCGGGCCCTCTTCGTTTTCCCCGCCGCCGTCCCACGGAACCCCGACGAGTGCTTGGACGGCGCTCCCGCCGCTCGGTAGCATTCGCCCTTTCCCCCTCGCCGTACGGGTCCGCGGCGAGCGGCGCTCCACCGCCCCCGCGAACCCGCGGCCGTCCGACACCGTTCGACACGGTCCGACACGGTTCGACACGGTTCGACACGGTGAAGGGGGGCGCGCGCCCGGACCGCTCTCCCGGGCGCCGGACCCGGGACGCGGCCGAGCGGTCCCGGCGGCGGCGCCCTCGGGGGCAGGACGGTCGCGCCCCGCTCACCTCCTCGCGGCGCTCACCCCTTCATGGCGACTCATCCGGCTCCCGATTTCGGCGAAGCGCTGACGTTCGACGACGTGCTGCTCGTCCCGCGCCGCTCCGACCTGCTCCCGAGCCAGGTCAGTGTGACGACGCGGTTCTCGCGCAACGTGTCGATCAACGTGCCCGTCAGCTCGGCCGCGATGGACACGGTCACCGGCTGGCAGCTCGCGGTCGCGCTCGCGCGCCAGGGCGGCATCGGCATCGTCCACCGCAACCTCTCGATCGACGCGCAGGCGGCCGAGGTCGAGCGCGTCAAGCGCACGACGAACGGCGTGATCATCGACCCGCTCACGCTGCCGCCGACGGGCACGATGGGCGAGGCGCGCTCGATCATGACGCGCCACCAGATCTCGGGCCTGCCGATCGTCGAGGGCGAGACCGTCGTCGGCATCCTCACGCGCCGCGACTGCCGCTTCGAGACCGACGACAGCACGCCGGTGTCCGAGGTGATGACGAGCGAGGGGCTCGTCACGGCGCCCGTCGGCACGTCGTTCGACGAGGCGCGCGACCTGCTCTTCCGCAACAAGGTCGAGAAGCTGCTCATCGTCGGCCCGAGCAACCGGCTCGCGGGCCTGATCACGATGAAGGACATCGACAACCTGACCGCGTACCCGCACTGCGCGACCGACGAGCGCGGTCGCCTGCGGGTCGGCGCGGCGCTCGGCGTCCACGACTACGAGCGCGCGGAGCAGCTCGTCGCGGCCGGCGCCGACGTGCTCGTCGTCGACACCGCGCACGGCCACAGCGGCAACGTCCTGAAGACGGTCGCCGAGCTCAAGCGGCGCGTGCCCTGCGACGTCGTCGCGGGCAACGTCGCGACGGGGGAGGCGGCGGCCGAGCTGGCGGACGCGGGCGCGGACGGCGTCAAGGTCGGGATCGGGCCCGGCTCGATCTGCACGACGCGCGTCGTCGCGGGCGTCGGCGTGCCGCAGCTCACCGCGATCATCCAGGTCGCGCGCGCGCTCGATGGCCGCGACGTGCCGGTGATCGCGGACGGCGGCATCCGCTTCTCGGGCGATCTCGTCAAGGCGCTCGCGGCCGGCGCGTCGTGCGCCATGATCGGGAGCCTGCTCGCGGGCGTCGAGGAGAGCCCAGGCGAGACGATCCTGTACAAGGGGCGCACGTTCAAGGCGGTGCGCGGCATGGGCTCGCTCGGCGCGATGACCGACGGCTCGAAGGAGCGCTACCGCCAGGGCGACGTCGAGGAGGCGCGCAAGCTCGTGCCGGAGGGCATCGAGGGCATGGTGCCGTACAAGGGCAAGCTCTCGGACTTCGTGTACCAGCTCGTCGGCGGCGTGCGCTCGGGGATGGGCTACTGCGGCGCGTCGTCGATCCCCGCGCTGTGGGACCAGGCGCGCTTCGTGCGCGTCACCGCGGCGGGGGCGCGCGAGAGCCACCCGCACGACGTCACGATCACGAAGGAAGCGCCGAACTACTTCCAGGAGTAGCCGTCGATGACGACGAGCCCGACGACGAGCACCACGACGAGCACCCCGACGAGCACGGTCGAGACCCAGGCGCCGCCGCGCGGAATCCTGGTCGTCGACCTCGGTGCCCAGTACGCGCAGTTGATCGCCCGCCGCGTGCGCGAGGCGCACGTGTGGTGCGAGATCGCCCCGCCGCGCGAGGCGCTCGAGGCGGCGCGGCGCATGAACCTCGCGGGCATCATCCTCTCGGGCGGCCCCGCGTCGGTGTACGCGGCGGGCGCGCCCGCCGTGCCGCGCGGGCTGCTCGAGCTCGGCGTCCCCGTGCTCGGCATCTGCTACGGCATGCAGTGGATGGCGCGCGAGCTCGGCGGCGCGGTCGAGGGCGCCGACAAGCGCGAGTACGGCCGCACGTCGATCGTCGTCGAGCGGCCGAGCGACCTGTTCGACGGCGTCGACGGCCAGACGGCGGTGTGGATGAGCCACGGCGACCGCGTGACGGCGCTCCCCGACGGCTTCCACGTCTACGCCCGCTCGGAGAACTGCGAGTTCGCCGCGGTGGGCGACCCCGAGCGCGGCTTCTTCGGCCTGCAGTTCCACCCCGAGGTCACGCACACCGTGCGCGGCCGCGAGCTGCTCGACAACTTCCTCGCGCGCACCTGCGGGCTCGCCGGCGAGTGGCGTCCCGATTCCATCGTCGAGCGCGAGGTCGAGCGCGTCCGCGCGCAGGTCGGCGAGACGGGCGACATCGTGCTCGGCCTCTCCGGCGGCGTCGACAGCTCGGTCACGGCGATGATCCTGCACCGCGCGATCGGCGCTCGGCTGCACTGCATCTTCGTCGACAACGGCCTGCTGCGCGAGGGCGAGCGCGACACCGTCGTCGCGCTCTTCGGCCGCCACTTCCACATGGACCTGACGGTCGTCGACGCGGCCGAGCGCTTCCTCGCGCGGCTCGCCGGCGTCACCGACCCCGAGCGCAAGCGCAAGCTCATCGGCTACGAGTTCGTCGAGGTCTTCCGCGAGGAGGCGAAGCGTTTCCCCGAGGCGCGCTACCTCGGCCAGGGGACGCTGTATCCCGACGTGATCGAGTCGGTGGCGGCGCACGGCGGCAACACGGCGGTGATCAAGAGCCACCACAACGTCGGCGGGCTGCCCGACGACCTCGAGCTCGAGCTCGTCGAGCCGCTGCGCGAGCTCTTCAAGGACGAGGTGCGCGCGATCGGCCGCCACTTGGGCCTGGCGAGCGAGGTCGTCGACCGCCAGCCGTTCCCCGGGCCCGGGCTCGCCGTGCGCTGCCTCGGCGAGGTCACCTCCGAGCGCCTCGCCGCGCTGCGCGCCGCCGACACCATCGTGACGAGCGAGATCGAGGTCGCGGGCGCGCACGGCGATCTGTGGCAGTACTTCGCGGTGCTGCTGCCGGTGCGCTCGGTCGGCGTCATGGGCGACGCGCGCACGTACGAGGAGACGTGCGCCGTGCGCGTCGTGCGCTCGGAGGACGCGATGACGGCGGATTGGGCGTACCTGCCCCAGGAGCTGCTCGCGCGCATCTCCAATCGCGTGATCAACGAGGTGCGCGGCATCAACCGGGTCGTGCTCGACATCAGCTCGAAGCCGCCCGGCACGATCGAGTGGGAGTAGCGCGCGCGCTCGCCGTGGCGCTCGCGCTCGCGCTCGCGGCCTGCGCGCAGCGCGCGGCCGAGCCCGGCGCCGGGCCGCCGAGCTTCGTCCTGATCGTCTGCGACGACCTCGGCTGGGGCGACCTCGGCGTCTACGGCTCGACGGTGCACCGCACGCCCGCGGTCGACGCGCTCGCGCGCGAGGGGCTGCGCTTCACCGACTTCTACTCCGCGTCGTCGGTGTGCACGCCGTCGCGCGGAGCGCTGCTCACCGGCTGCTACCCGCGGCGCATCGGGATGCACACGATCGACGGCCGCAACGGCGTGCTGCGGCCGAACGACGCGCAGGGGCTGCACCCGGACGAGGTGACGATCGCGGAGCTGCTCGGCGCGCGCGGCTACGCGACCGCGTGCATCGGCAAGTGGCACCTCGGCGACCAGCCCGAGCTCCTGCCGCGCGCGCAGGGCTTCGACTCGTGGCTCGGGCTGCCGTACAGCAACAACATGGACGGCCGCGGCGGGGGGCCGCCGCTCCCGCTCGTCGAGGACGAGCGCGTCCTCGAGGCGCCGGTCGACACGAGCACGCTGACAAGGCGCTACACCGAGGCGGCGGTCGCGTTCCTGCGCGCGAACGCGCAGCGCCCGTTCTTCCTCTATCTCGCGCACACGTTCCCGCACGATCCGCCGGCCGCGAGCGAGGCGTTCCGCGGCCGCTCGGCGAACGGCGCGTACGGCGACGCGGTGGAGGAGCTCGACTGGTCGACCGGCCAGATCGTCGCGGCGCTCGACGAGCTCGGCCTCGCCGAGCGCACGCTCGTCCTGTTCACGTCCGACAACGGCGCGGCGCGCCGCTCGAACGGCAGCAACGGGCCGTTCGCCGGAGCGAAGGGGACGCCGAGCGAGGGCGGTCTGCGCGTCCCGCTCGTCGTCCGCTGGCCCGGCCGCGTCCCCGCCGGCGCGCTCTGCCGCGAGCTGGCGACGACGATGGACCTGGTCCCGACGCTCGCCGGCCTCGCGGGCGCCGCGCTCCCGGCGGACCGGCCGATCGACGGCCGCGACGTGCTGGCGCTGCTCGAGGGCCGTCCGGGCGCCGCCACGCCGCACGAGGCGTTCTTCTACTACGACGACGCTCTCCTCGCCGCCGTGCGCGGGCCGCGCTGGAAGCTCGAGCTGCGCGGCCGACGGCTCTACGACCTCGCGGCGGACCCGGCGGAGACGACCGACCGCGCCGCGGAGCACCCGGACGTGGTCCAGGCGCTGCTCGCCAGCGCCGAGCGCGCCCGCGCCGAGCTCGGCCACGGCACGCTCGCCGGCACGGGCGAGCGCCCGCTCGGCCGCGTCGCCACACCGCGCGCGCTCGTCCCGCGCTGACGCGCGCGCGCCTGCGGCTGCGTGCCGAGTGCGGCTGCGTCCTCGAGCGGCGCGCCGCGTCAGCGCAGGAGCTGGAACACGCCGAACGCGGCGGCGGCCACCACGAGCAGCACGCGGACGTCGAGGAGCGAGACGAAGAAACGGGCGGCGGGGCCGGGCTGGGTCTTCATGGCGGTCGTTCGTTCGCGAGGGGACGGCGCTTTCGACGCCCGCGCGGGCCGCGTCTTCCCGGCAATCAGCGCCGGTTGAGGGCGCGCGTCACGAGCGGGGCGACGAGCCCGCCCGCGAGCAGGACGGCGGCGAAGAGCACGGCGAGCCGCACGAGCCCGCCCCAGCCGCGCGGCATCGCGCTCCACAGGAAGACCGCGCCGATCGCGCCGAAGAGCACCAGGCCCAGGACGAGGATCCAGCCCTCGCGGAACAGGAGGCGGGTGTCGCGGTGCGCGTGCTCGCCGTCGTCGTCGAGCGCCCACCCGCGGGGGAGCGCGGCGCGCAGCTCCGCCGGCGTCGGCGGGCGGTGAGCGGGGCCGACGCGCTCGAGATCGACGAGCTCGCCGACCGGGACGCGGCGCCCGCTCATGCGCCTTCGTCGATCAGCCGGAGCAGGATCCGCCGCACCGCGTCCGGGTCCGCCTTGCCGCGCGACGCCTTCATCACCGGGCCCATCAGCGCGCCGAGCGCCTTCTCCTTGCCCGCCCGCACCTCGGCCGCCGCCTGTTCGCGGCCGACGAGCGCCTCCGCGCACCACGCCTCGAGCTGCGCCTCGTCGCGCACCTGCTCGAGGCCGAGCTCGCGCACGAGCTCGCGCGCGTCGCGCCCGCTCGCCAGCATCTCGCGCACGAGCGTCCGCGCGCCCTGCGCCGTCACGACGCCCTGCGCCGCGAGCGCGATCGCGTCGGCCAGGCCCACGGGCGAGAGAGCGAGCGCCGCGAGCCCGCCGTCGGCCTCGCCGACCGCGCGCAGCACCTCGTTCGCGATCCAGTTCGCCGCGGCGCGCGGATCGCCGCTCGCCGCCGCCGCGCGCTCGAAGAAGTCCGCGACCGCCGGGTCGCCGGTCAGCACGCGCGCGTCGTCCTGCGACAGGCCGAGCTCGGCGACGTAGCGCCCGCGGCGCGCCGCCGGCAGCTCGCCGACGGCCGCGCGCTGCTCCGCGAGCAGCTCGTCCGTCACGACGACGCGCGGCAGGTCGGGCTCGGGGAAGTAGCGGTAGTCGTGCGCGTCCTCCTTGCTGCGCATCGGCCGCGTCTCGTCCTTCTCGACGTCGTAGAGGCGCGTCTCCTGCACCGGGAACCGCGCCGGGTCGCCCGACTCGTACGCCGCGATCTGGCGCGCGACCTCGTGCTCGATCGCGGCCTTCACGTGCTTGAACGAGTTGAGGTTCTTCACCTCGACCTTCGTGCGCAGCGGCTCGCCCGGCCTGCGCACCGAGACGTTGACGTCGCAGCGCAGCGAGCCCTTCTCCATGTCGCACGAGCTGACGCCCGCGAAGCGCAGGATCTCCTTGAGCGACGTGAGGTACTCGTGCGCCTCGTCCGCGCTCGCGACGTCCGCCTCGGTCACCGACTCGATCAGCGGCACGCCGGCGCGGTTGAGGTCGACGAGCGTCGCGTCGCCGCGGTCGTGGATCGCCTTGCCCGCGTCCTCCTCGAGGTGGATGCGCGCGAGACGCACCTGCTTGCCGCTCGCGAGCTCGATCCCGCCGCCGGTGCAGAACGGCCGGTCGAACTGCGAGATCTGGTAGCCCTTCGGCAGGTCGCAGTAGAAGTAGTTCTTGCGGTCGAACTTGCTCCACGGGGCGACGTCGCAGCCGAGCGCGAGCGCGGCGCGCACCGCGAGCGCGAGCGCCTGGCGGTTCAGCACCGGCAGCGTTCCCGGCTGGCCCGTGCAGAGCGGACAGGTCAGCGTGTTCGGCGGCTCGCCGAAGCGGTTCGCGCACGAGCAGAAGAGCTTGGTGCGCGTCTCGAGCTGCACGTGCACCTCGAGCCCGACGACGGTCTCCCAGCTCATCGGCTCGCCTCCGCCGCGAGCTCGCGCGCCATCGGCGACGGCTCCTGGGGGCCCGCCGCCGCTTCGTACGCGCGCGCGACGCCGAGCACGCGCGCGTCCGCGAGGCGCGGGCCGACGAGCTGCACGCCGACCGGCAGCCGCGCGCCGCCCGCGTCGACCAGACCGCACGGCACGCTCGCCGCCGGCAGCCCCGCGAGGCTCGCCGGCGTCGTCAGGATGTCCGCGAGGTACATCGCGACCGGGTCGCCCACGAGCGCGCCGAGCTCGAACGCCGCCGTCGGCGCCGTCGGACCGACGATCACGTCGACGCGCTCGAAGGCGCGCTCGTAGTCGGCGAGGATCCGTCGCCGCACGTGCAGCGCGCGCCCGTACCACGCGTCGTAGTAGCCGCTCGACAGCGCGTACGTGCCGAGCAGGATGCGCCGCTTCACCTCCGCGCCGAAGCCGGCTTCGCGCGTCGCGGCGAACATCCCCTGCAGGCTGCCGTCGCCCGCCGCGCGCAGGCCGTAGCGCACGCCGTCGTAGCGCGCGAGGTTGCTCGACGCCTCGGCGGTCGCGACGACGTAGTACGCCGGCACCGCGTACTTCGTGTGGGGCAAGCTCACGTCGACGATCTGGGCGCCGAGCGCGGCGAGCGTTTCGACCGCGCCGAGCACGCGCGCGCGCACCGCGTCGTCGAGCGCGTCGGGGAAGTGCTCCGCCGGCACGCCGACGCGCACGCCGGCGAGATCGGGCGGCGCGGCGGCGGGCTCCGGCGCGGGCGCGTCGACGCACGTCGAGTCGGCGGGATCGGGTCCTGCGATGACGCGCAGCGCGAGCTCGACGTCGCGCACCGAGCGCGCGAGCGGGCTGACCTGGTCGAGCGACGAGCCGAACGCGACGAGGCCGTAGCGCGACACGCGCCCGTACGTCGGCTTGAACCCGACGAGGCCGCAGAACGCGGCCGGCTGGCGCACGCTCCCGCCGGTGTCCGAGCCGAGCGCGAGCGGCACGAGGCCGGCGGCGACGGCGGCGGCGCTCCCGCTCGACGAGCCGCCCGGCACGTGCGCGAGCGACCAGGGGTTGCGCGTCGGGCCGAACGCGGAGCTCTCCCCGGACGAGCCCATCGCGAACTCGTCCATGTTCGTCGTGCCGACCGGGACCGCGCCCGCGTCGAGCAGGCGCTGCACGAACGTCGCGGTGTACGGCGGCCGCCAGCCGGCGAGGATGCGGCTGGCGCAGCTCGCCTCGAGGCCCTCGAGGCACATGTTCGCCTTGAGCGCGACGGGCACGCCGAACAGCGGGCCCGGCTCGGCGCCGCGCGCGCGGGCGGCGTCGAGCGCGTCCGCGCGGGCGCGCGCGCCCTCGGCGTCGACGGCGAGGAACGCGTTCAGGCGCTTGTCGGCCCGCGCGATGCGCGCGAGCGCCTCGTCGACGGCGTCGCGCGCCGAGCGCTCGCCCGCGACGATCGCCGCGCGCAGCGCCGTCGCGTCGGCGGGCGCCGCGCTCACGCGTCGCCCCCGACCGTCTTCGGCACGCGGTAGTGCTCGCCGTCCTGGTCGGGCGCCTGCTCGACCAGTGCCGCGCGCGGCCAGGACGGGCGCGGCTCGTCGTCGCGCAGCACCGTCTCGGCGGCGGCCGGGGCGTCCTGCTCCTCGTCCGCGTCGAGCTCGAGCTCGCCGAGCACGCGGAAGGCCTCGAGAATGCGCCCGAACTGGCGCCCGAGCTGCTCCGCCTCCTCGTCGGTGACGTGCAGCCGGGCGAGCGCGGCGGTGCGGCGCACGAGCGCGGCGTCGGATCCTGGGTCGGGGCTGCTCATGGGCGGGGGCGCGGCGGGGGCGGATTCTAGGGCCCTGTGCGGCGCGCGCCCAGCGCGGTGCCCAGCGCGCTGCCCAGCGCGCTGCCCGGGATCCGGGGGGGCCGGGGACAGGCCGTTCGGGCCGCTTGCGCGGTCCGGACGCAGGTCGTAGCGTGACGCGCGTGATCGCCCTCGCCCAGAGTCTGTACGAACCGCAGATCCCCGGTGGCTTCCAAGCGTTGCGCGCGTCGACCGACTGGGCCGGCGTCGGCTTGTTGATGTCGATCGTCGGGTCGTTCCTGCTCGCCAACGCGATCCTGTTCCGCCACCCGCGCGGGCTGATCGCGGAGCACTTCAGCGGCCGGCGCCAGCGGCTGACGAGCATCCGCGAGCACATCTTCCATCGCGTCAACATCCACCTGGGGTTCCTGTTCCTGCTCGGCGGCTTCGGGCTGCAGCTCTTCGGGCACATGCGGCCGCCGGCGCCGGGAGCGACGGAGTTCCCGACGGTCTGGGTCGGACTGATCCTGCTCGTCGCGGTGGCGCTCGAGGTCGCGGGCTGGTGGTGGTCGCACCGGCTGTTCCGCCGCTACGTGCGCCTCTACCTGCTCGAGCACCCGGCCGACTTCGAGACCGAGGCGAACCTCGCGCGCGAGGTCGGCGAGCTGTTCGGCATCCCGTCGTCGGCCGAGGATACCGTCGAGTCGTACGTCGGGCGCCTGCGCGCCAAGCTCGGCATTCCGGTCCCCGCGCGCGGCGGTGAAGCGCGCGCCGCGGGCATGGCGGTGCGCTCGGCGTCCGTCGGCTCGTCGCGCGAGCGCAGCTACGCGGGCCTGGGCGACGACGACCTCGTTTAGGACGGCGCGTCGGCGAGCCGAGGACCGGCGCGAGAAAGAGCGGACGGAGCGTCACCGTCCGCGCGCGCTGCGGTCCTGGGGGCGTGAACCCGATCCGTGCCACACCGTCCCCGTTCGTCGCGCTCGCCGGGCTCGTCGCGCCGCTCGTGCGCGAGCTCGTCGACGCGGCGTTTCCGCCGCTGTGCCCGCTGTGCGGGGCGAGCGAGGCGCGCGCGCCGTGCGCCGAGCACGAGCTGCCGCGCGCGCCCGCCGGACCGCGCTGCGGCACGTGCGCCGCGCGGCTCGCACCCGTGCTGCCCGACGGCGCGCGCTGCGCCGCGTGCCGGCGCCGGGGCTTCGGCGTGCGGCGTCTCGTCGCGCTCGGCGAGTACCGCTCGCAGTTGCGCGCGTGGGTGCTCGCGTTCAAGCACGGCGGGCGCGAGGACCTCGCGGCGCCGTTGGGGCACGCGCTCGCCCAGCGGCTGCGCGCGCTCGAGCCGCCCGAGGCGCTCGCGCGCGGAGCCGCGCTCGTCGTGCCGGTGCCGCTGCACCCGTGGCGGCGGCTCGAGCGCGGCTACGACCAGGCGCTGCTGCTGGCGCGCGCGGTCGCGGCCGAGCTGTCGTGGCCGCTCGAGCGAGCGCTCGTGCGGGTGGCGCACACGCCGCCGCAGGGCGCGCTCGGCGCCGTCTCGCGGGCGGCGAACGTGCGGCACGCGTTCGCCCCGGCCCGGCGCGCGTCCCGGGCGCGGCTCGCCGGAGCGCGGGTCTGGCTGGTCGACGACGTCGCGACCTCGGGCGCGACGCTGGCGGCCTGCGCGCGGGTCCTGCGGCGGCTCGGCGCGGCGCGGGTCGACGCGCTCGTCCTCGGCCGCGCGGGCGCCGGGTCGCCCGGCGGCGCTGAGGGCGTCGCGGACGGTGGCGCGGACGGTGGCGCGGACGGCGGCGCGGACGGCGGCGCGCGCGCGCCGCCCGGCGGGAGCGGAGGGCTACCATCTGGGGGATGACGACGACGCTCCTGGTCGAGCCGTTCGGCGGGATGGCCGGCGACATGCTGCTCGCGGCGCTGCTCGATCTGGCGGACCCGCGCTTCACGCTCGCGGACCTCCGCGCGCTGGCGGACGCGCTCGTCCCGGGCGAGCACGAGCTGCGCTTCAGTGAGACGCGGCGCGGCGGCCTGCGCGCGAGCACGTTGGAGGTGCGCACGCCCGAGAGCGGGCACGCGCCGCACCGGCACCTGCCGGAGCTGCGCGCGTTGCTCGAGGGCGCGCGGCTGCCGGCGCCGGTCGTCGCGGGCGCTACGGCGTGCCTCGAGCGCATCGCCGCGGCCGAGGCGCGCGTGCACGGCATCCCGGCCGAGCGCGTCGCATTCCACGAGGTGGGCGCGGTCGACACGCTGATCGACGTGTGCGGCGCCGCGCTCGCGCTGCACAGGCTCGAGGTCGGGCGCGCGCGCTTCACGCCGCCGCTCGTCGGTTCGGGCACGGTGCGCTGCGCGCACGGCGAGATGCCGGTTCCCGCGCCGGGCACGGCGGAGCTCTTGCGCGGCGTCGCGCACGTGCGCGGGGGCGCGGGCGAGCGGCTCACGCCGACGGGCGCGGCGCTGCTCGTCGCGTTCGCCGAGCCGCTCGGTGCGGGCGAGGCGCTCGCCCTCGACGCGGCGCGCATCGGCTACGGCGCGGGCCGCGCGGACTTCGACGAAGGTCCGCCGAACCTCGTGCGCGTCGTGCTCGGGCGCGACGAGGCGGGCGCGCCCGCGCGGCGCGAGGCGTGGCTCGGCGAGATCAACGTCGACGACGCGACGGGCGAGGAGCTCGGCTTCTGCCTGCAGGAGCTGCGCGCGCACGGAGCGCTCGAGTGCTGGTCGAGCGCCGCGCAGATGAAGAAGGACCGTCCGGCCGCCGTGCTGTCGGTGCTGTGCCGCGACGCCGACCGCGCGGCGATCGAGCGCGTCGCGTTCGCGCACACGCCGACGCTCGGCGTGCGCTGGACGCGCGTGGAGCGCACCGAGCTCGAGCGCGAGGAGCGCGTCGTCTCCGTCCGCGGCCGCCGCGTGCGCGTCAAGGTGCGCAGGCGCCCGCGCGCGGGCGGCGAGGCGCCGGAGCTGGGGGCGCTCGACCTCTCGCCGGAGTTCGACGACCTCGCGGCGCTCGCGCGCGAGCTCGACGTTCCGCTGCGCGCGCTCGAGGCCGAGGCGATCGAAGCCGCGCGCGCGGCGGATCACTGACGCCCGGCGTGAGCCGCGCGCCAGGCGTCGACGCCCTGCGCGAGCCGACCGAGGCCTGCGCGCAGCGTCGCGGCGGGCACGGCGGCTCCCAGGCGCAGCCAGCCCGCGCAGCCGAACGTCTCGCCCGGCTCGACGCCGACGCCGTGCTCGTCGCCGAGCCAGTCCGCGAGCGCGCGGGTGTCGCTCACGCCGAAGAAGCGCACGAACGCCCCGAGGCCGTCCGCGGGCACGCGCACCTCGAGACCGGGCGTGCGCGCGAGCCAATCGTCGAGCACCGGCCGGCACTCCGCTTCCCAGCGCCGCTGGTGGGCGACGAGCGCGGGCAGGCTCTCCAGCGCCGCGAGCGCCGCGCGCAGGCTCGGCGTCGCGGGCTCGGCGAGCGCGCGCACGTCCTCGAGCAGCGCGTCGCGCTCGCCGGCGAGCCCCGCTCCCAGAACGATCCAGCCCACGCGCAGCGCGCCCAGCCCGTAGCCCTTGCTCAGCGACCCGATCGAGAGCGCGTTGGGCGCGAGCGCGAACGCGTGGACGCGCCGCGCGTTCGGCACGAGCTCCATCCACACCTCGTCGCACACGAGCAGCCCGCCCGCGTCCGCCGCCGCGGCGGCGAGGTCCGCGATGCGCGCTGCGTTCGACAGCGCGCCGGTCGGCTCGTGCGGGTTCGTCACGACGACGTGCGCGCGCCCGCCGGTCGCGGTGAGCAGCTCGTGCGCGCGCGCGACGTCGGGTTGCCAGCCGGCGTCGACCTCGCGCTCGAGCCGCTCGACGCGCGCGCCGAGCGCGGCGGGGATGCGCAGCACGGCGGGGTGGGCCGGGCGCTCCACGACGACCCGCTCGCCGGCGAGCCAGCGCGCCGCCGTCGCGACCAGCGCGCCCGTCGCGCCCGCGCAGGCGACGACCCGATCGGGCTCGACGCCGAGCAGCCCGGCGAGCCGCCCCTCGAACGCGGGGCGCGCGTCGACGTCGGAGTGCGCGAGATCCGCGAGCGGCACGCCGCGCAGGAACGCACCGTCGGGCGCGGGCAGCGCGGCCTGCGAGACGCAGTAGGGACGCTCGTGCGCGGCGGTCATGCTGGGCGTGGAACGGCGTGTTCGGCGTGGCTAGGATGCGTGGACGAGGCGAGGCACGTCGAGAGCGGCGCGGCCGCCGGCGCCTTTCGAGCGGACAGCGTAGACAGGAGCGCGAGACGATGAGCGCGAGAACGACGACCCCGGACCGACGCCCCCTGCTCTGTGCGCTCGCCGCCGGGCTCCTCGCCGCGCTCGCTCCCGCGCCCGCCGGCGCCCAGGACGCGGGCTCGGACGGCGCAGTCGTCGACGAGCGGCGGCTCGTGCTCGTCGGCTCCGAGCCCACGGCGCTGCGCAACCTCGCCGATCCGAACGGCCTGTTGCTCGCGCGACTGCGCCCGGGCGCGCCGCTGCACGTCCTGTCCGAGCAGACGGGCTGGCTCCAGGTCGTTCCGCCCGGCGGCTTCCCCGTGTGGGTCTTCGGCCGCTACCTCGACCAGAGCGCGACGGACGGGGTGCTCGAGGTCACGGCGAACGCGGTCAACATGCGGCCGCTGCCGAACAACGACGTGTCGAACTTCCCGCTCGCGCACCGGCTGCACGCCGGCGACCGCGTGCGGACGATCGAGCGCAAGGACCCCGCGCTCCCGCTCGCCGAGGACTGGGTGCGCGTCTGGTCGCCCGCCGCCGCGAGCGGCTGGGTGCGCAAGAGCGAGACGCAGCCGTTGCCTGCCGGCGCGGACGCGAGCGCGCTCTGGTCGAGCGCTCTCGCCGAGCTCGGCGCGAAGCCGGTCGTCGTCGGGCTGCCCGCGGGCCGGGGCGCGACGCCGCCCGCGGCGCGCGAGACGGCGCAGGCCGCGCCGGCGGCGGCCGCACAGGGGGCGCCGACGGGCGCGACGGACGTCGCGGCCGCGGTCGCGG
>CAZGTQ010000242.1:0-18664 GCA_964528575.1 uncultured Planctomycetaceae bacterium
CGCTCGAGCCGGTTTCGCCACGCGCGCCGCGGCGCTCGCGCTCGCGCTGTCGGGCTGCGTCGCGCCGCGGCTCGAGACCGGCCCCGCGCGCGACGCGTTCGAGCGCAGCGAGCCGAGCGCGCGCCGGGCTCCCGCGGCGGCTCCGCGACCGAGCGCCCGCGCCGTCCCGCGTGCCGCGCAACCCGCCGAGGCGCGGCAGGGCGACGAGATCGTCGTCGCCGGCGAGCTGTGGCACACCGGCGTCCCCGTCGTCCTGTGGCGCGACCCGGGCGGCTACGACGCGTACGCGCTCGAGCCGCATTTCTCCGCCGAAGGCCCGCGCGGGCGGCGCTACCGGCCGGGGCGCGAGGTCGCCGATCCCGCGCTGCAGCGGCGGGTCGACGCGCGCGCGTTCGAGCCGGCGGAGCTGCGCTCGGTCGTCGACCAGCTCGTGCTGCACTACGACGTCTGCGGCACGAGTCGCGTGTGCTTCCGCGTGCTGCACGACCAGCGCGAGCTGTCGGTGCATTTCCTGATCGACCTCGACGGCACGATCTACCAGACGCTCGACGTGCAGGAGCAGGCGTGGCACGCGAGCAAGGCGAACGCGCGCAGCGTGGGCGTCGAGATCGCGCAGATCGGCGCGTGGCCCGCGGACGGCCCGCTCGACAAGCTCGAGGAGTGGTACGAGCGCGGCGCGAGCGGCACGCGCGTCACGCTGCCCGCGCGCTTCGGCGACGGCGGCCTACGCACGCCGGGCTACGCAGGCCGGCCGCGCCGCCCGCAGCGCTTCGAGGGCACGATCAACGGCGTACGGCTCGTCCAGCACGACTTCACGCCCGAGCAGTACGACGCGCTCGTCGCGCTCGCCTCCGCGCTGCACGCCGCGCTCCCGCGCATCGCCGTCGACGCACCGCGCGGGCGGGACGGGAGGGTGACGAGCGACGTGCTGTCCGACGCGGAGTACGAACGCTTCCGCGGGATCGTCGGCCACTACCACCTGTCGCGCGCGAAGGTCGATCCCGGTCCCGCGTTCGACTGGGAGCGCTTCCTCGCCGACGTGCGCGCACGGCTGGGCCCCGAGCCGTAGGGACCCGCCCGTTCGGCGTCCCCGCGGTGCTGCGCCGGGGGGGACGGTCGTCACGACGCGACCGCGGATGAGCGGGGATGCCAGCGGGGATGCCAGCTACGACGCGTGCTACGACGCCAGGGCGTCGCGCAGGCGGCCGGCCGCCGCCGCGAGCCGCGCGCGCGCGGCGTCCGCGTCGAGTGCGTGCGCGTGCATCACCGCCGCGGTCTTCACCTCGCCGTCGGCGCGCTCGAGCAGCTCGGCCGCCGCGCCGCGCCCGAGCCCGGTCAACGTGACGACGAGCGAGATCCCGCGCTCGCGCAGCTTCGCGTTCGCGCGCGTCGTCACGTCGACCATCAGGTTCCCGTGCACCTTGCCGAGCGCGACCATCGCGAGCGTCGTCACGCGGTTGAGCACGAGCTTGGTCACCGTGCCCGCCTTGAGCCGCGTGCTGCCCGCGACGAGCTCCGGCCCCGTCGGGATCCGGATCGACACGTCCGCGGCGTCGGGCGCGTCGCCGCGCGGCACGCACGCGAGCATCACGGTCGCCGCGCCGCGCTCCCGCGCCTCGGCGAGCGCCGCGTGCACGAACGGCGTCGTCCCGCCGGCCGCGATGCCGAAGACGACGTCGAGCGCGCTGACGCCGCGCGCCGCGAGCTCGCGCCGCGCCGCGTCCTCGTCGTCCTCCGCTCCCTCGACGGGGCCCGCGAGCGCAGCCGCGCCGCCCGCGATCACCGCCTGGACCTGCGCCGGGTCGCTGCCGAACGTCGGCGGGCACTCGCTCGCGTCGAGCGCGCCCAGGCGCCCGCTCGTCCCCGCTCCGACGTACACGAGCCGTCCGCCGCGCCCGAGGCGGTCGGCGACGAGGTCGATCGCGCGCACGATCTCGGCGCGCGCCGCGCGCACCGCCAGGGCGGCGCGCTCGTCCTCGCTCTGGAACAGATCGAAGGCGTCGCCCGTCGCGAGGACGTCGAGCTCGGCCGAGAGCGGGTTCGCGCGCTCCGTCGCGAGGTGGTCGCGCGGCCCGGGCTCGCTCACGCGTCGTCCCGCTCCGGCTTGACGCGCCGGATCGCCTGCCCGCGGTCCCACAGGCTCTGCCCGACGAGCAGGCCGCCGTCGACGACGAAGCATTCGCCCGTGACGTAGCACGACTGCTCGGACAGCAGCCAGAGCGAGTGCGCCGCGACCTCGTCGGTCGTCGCGAAGCGGCCGAGCGGGATCGTCGCGAGCACGCGCTCGCGCAGCTCGTCGGTCGGCCACAGCCGCTCGCTCGCGCCCTGCGTCTCGAACGGTCCGGGCGCGACGGCGTTGACGCGGATCCCGTAGGGCGCCCATTCGCTCGCGAGCGATTTCGTCATCGCGAGCACGCCTGCCTTCGCGCTCGCCGAGTGCACGACGCCGGCCATCCCGGTGTACGCGTACGTCGCGACGACGTTCAGGATCGCGCCGTGCCGCTGTCGCAGCATCGCGCGGCCGAATGCGCGCGAGCACCAGAACGTGCCGTCGAGCACGATGCCGAGCACGCTGCGCCACGCGCGGTTCGACATGCGCTCCGCGGGGCACACGAAGTTGCCCGCCGCGTTGTTGACGAGCACGTCGACGCGGCCGTGCGCCTCGAGCACGCTCGCCGCGACGCGGTCGACGTCCGCCGGCTCGCGCACGTCGAGCGCGTGCGCCTCGACGCTCCAGCCGCGGTCGGCGGCCTCGGCGAGCAGCGGTGCGTGGTGCTCGCTCGAGCGCGACGCGATCGCGACGCGCGCGCCCAGCGCGGCGAGCCCCCGGCTGATCTCGAGCCCGAGCCCCGTCCCGCCGCCCGTGACCACCGCGACGCGGCCCGCGAAGAGGTCCGGGGCGAGCGCGCGGACGCAGGCGGGGGCGGGTGCGTCGGGCATGGGCGCGAGGATGCCGCGCCGCGCGCGCGACGGCCAGGGGCCGGTCGAGTGGCGTGGCGTACGACGCGCCCGGCACCCGCCCGAAGCGCCCTTTGCGGCTCGGCCGCAGGTCGGACACGAATGGGAGCTTCGCTCCTTCGAAACGTCCGGCTATCGTGCGCGGCACCACGGCGAAAGCTGCACTGAGCGACGATGTCGACGCCTGCCGATCCCGAAGCCGTCGTGAGCGTGCTCGTAGCCAACCACCGCCGCTTCCTGGACTTCCTGGTGAAGAGAACGGGAAGCCGGGAGGACGCCGAGGACGTGCTGCAGGACGCGTTCGTCCGGGCCGTCGAGAAGGGCGGCGCCTTGCGGCGCGGCGAATCGGCCGTCGCGTGGTTCTACCGCCTCCTACGCAACACCTTGATCGATCGCCATCGGACGCACGCGGCCCGGGACCGTGCCCTCGAGTCGCGCGCGCAGGAGGGAGGCGAGGAGCCGGAGGCCGAGCTCCGTGGGGAAGTGTGCCGGTGCGTCGGCGCGCTCCTGCCCATGCTCGCGCCGGGCTACGCGGACCTCGTGCGGCGCGTGGACCTGGAGGGCGAGCCGGTGAACGGGGTGGCGAGGGCCCTCGGCATCACGCCCAACCTCGCCGGCGTGCGGCTGCACCGCGCGAGGAAGGCCTTGCTCCGGGAGGTCCAGCGCTCCTGTCGCACGTGTGCCGCGCACGGTTGCCTCGACTGCTCCTGCGGGGGACCGCGCCGGGGCGGGACGTGCCACGAGCAGCACGAAGAGTAGTCGGGGTGTAATGACGGCGGTGGACGCCCGTCTGCTCCGTCGAACGGGCCGGCCCACGAGGCGCCGCTCGTTCGGACGACACCGACCAAGAGCCCAGACGATGTGCGACCTCCACCTCACTAGACCGTCCCACGGCTGCGCAGCCACGCCGCCGGTACCCGCTCAGCTCGTTCGCGATCCCGTGTGCGGGATGGAAATCGACGCGCTCGAGGCGGCCGAGCACCTGACGCATGGCAGCGTCACCCACTCCTTCTGCAGTACGCGTTGCGCCGCGACGTTCCGCGCCGACCCGGGCCGTTTCGTCGAGAGGGCGTCCGCGGCGCTCTCGCCCGCGGCTCCCGCGACGGGAGCGAACGCGACCCTCTCCGGCCGGTGGATCTGTCCCATGCACCCCGAAGTGGTCGCGAGCGGTCCGGGCAACTGCCCGATCTGCGGGATGGCGCTCGAGCCGGACACGCCCGGGCTCGAGGACGACGACAACCCGGAGCTGGCCGACATGAGCCGCCGCTTCCAGGTGAGCGCCGCCCTGAGCCTCCCGCTCCTCTTCCTGTCGATGGGAGCGATGGTACCGGAGCTCGCCGCCGTCCTGCCCACCGGCGGCTTGCGCCACGCGCTCGAGCTGGCGCTGGCGACGCCGGTCGTGCTGTGGGGCGGCTGGCCGTTCTTCGAGCGCGGCTGGCGCTCGATTCTCACGCGGCGTCCGAACATGTTCACGCTGGTCGCCCTCGGCGTCGGCGCCGCGTACGGCGTCAGCATGGCCGTGACGGTGGCTCCCGGGCTCTTCCCGCCGACGTTCCGCGCGACCGACGGAACGCTGCCCGTGTACTTCGAGGCCGCGGCGATCATCACCACGCTCGTTCTGCTCGGCCAGGTGCTCGAGTTGGGCGCGCGCAGCCGCACGTCGGACGCCATCCGAGCGCTCCTCGGGCTGGCGCCCCGGACCGCCCTCAGGGTCGAGAGCGACGGACGCGAGCTCGACGTGCCGCTCGACGAGGTTCGCCTGGGCGATCGCTTGCGCGTACGCCCCGGCGAGAAGATCCCCGTCGACGGCGCCGTGCTCGAGGGGCGGAGCAGCGTGGACGAGTCGATGCTCAGCGGCGAGCCGATCCCGGTCGAGAAGGTCGCGAACGAGCGCGTGACGGGGGGCACGGTGAACGGAACGGGGACCTTCGTCATGCGCGCGGAGGCCGTCGGCAGCGCGACCGTCCTCGCGCGCATCGTGCAGATGGTGGCCGCTGCGCAACGCAGCCGTGCACCGATCCAGCGGCTCGCCGACCGTGTGTCCGGCTGGTTCGTGCCGGCGGTGATCGTGGTGGCGGCTCTGACCTTCGGCGCGTGGGCGTGGCTCGGTCCCGAGCCGCGCTTCGCGCACGCGGTCGTCAACGCGGTCGCCGTCCTCGTGATCGCTTGCCCCTGTGCGCTCGGGTTGGCGACCCCCATGTCGATCATGGTGGGAACGGGGCGCGGCGCCGCCGCCGGCATCTTGATACGTGACGCGCAGGCGCTGGAGACGCTGGAGCGCGTGGACACGGTGCTCGTGGACAAGACCGGAACGCTGACGGAGGGGAGGCCGGCGCTCGTGCACGTCGAGGCCGACGCATCGATGTCGCGGGACGAGCTCCTGCGTCTCGTTGCCGCGGTCGAGCGGGGGAGCGAGCACCCGCTCGCAGCAGCGATCGTGGCCGGCGCCGAATCGCGCGGGCTCTCGTTGCCCGCGGCGACGAGTTTCGTCTCCCACACGGGCCTCGGCCTCACCGGAACCGTGCACGGGCGGCGCGTCGCGGTCGGGAACGAGGCGTTCATGGCCGAGCTCGGGGTAGACGCGTCGGCGCTGGCCGCTCGTTGCGACGCACTGCGCGACGCGGGTCGGACGGTCGTGCTCGTCGCCGTGAACGGCAGCGCGGTTGGCTTGCTCGGCGTCGCCGATCCGATCCGGCCTCGATCGTCCGAGGCCCTGGAGCAGCTTCGCAGAATGCGCGTGGACGTCGTCATGCTGACCGGAGACGACCGCCGCACCGCAGATGCCGTCGCGCGAGAGCTCGGCATCGAGCGAGTCGTGGCCGGCGTGCGCCCCGACGAGAAGCGGGCGGTCGTCGAGCGACTCCAGCGCGCAGGCCGCGTCGTCGCCATGGCGGGCGACGGCGTGAACGACGCGCCGGCGCTCGCGCAGGCCCACGTTGGCATCGCGATGGGCACCGGGACCGACGTCGCGATGGAGAGCGCGGGCGTCACCCTGCTGCAAGGGGACCTGCGCGGCATCGCTCGGGCTCGCTCGCTCTCGCGCGCGACGATGAGGAACATTCGCCAGAACCTATTCTTCGCGTTCTTCTACAACGCGTTGGGCGTCCCGGTGGCTGCAGGCGTCCTGTACCCGACGTTCGGGCTTCTGCTCGGGCCGATGCTAGCCGCGGCGGCGATGACCCTGAGCTCCGTCTCCGTGATCGTCAACGCGCTGAGGCTCCGCCGCGCCGCGCTCTGACCGTTTTCCGACCGATGAACATGAAGCAACTCGTCGTAATCCTCGCCCTCGTCGTGCCCGCCTGTCGCGGCGCGGTTCCTCGGCCGGAGCTACCGCGAGAGGATCCCGCCAATCCTGGAGCGGCCTCTCCCGTGTTCGATCCTGGACCGAGCCCCTTCGCCGTGACGCCCACCTACTCCGTCCCCGGCGCGGCTTCACCCGCGTCGCAAGCGCACGTCGATCACGCAGCACCCCCGGCGGCGGAAGCCGGCGCGGAGACCTCGTTCTCATGTCCGATGCACCCCGACGTCGTGCGGACGGAGCCCGGAAACTGCCCCGAGTGCGGGATGGCGCTCCGCCCGATCTCGGCGCCTGGTCGCGTCCGGCACGAGGAGGGCGAGCAACCGTGAGCGCCGGCAGCCGCGCATTCGCCGCGTCGTCGTTGCTCGTGCTCGCGGGCTGCGTCGGTGTGCCCGAGGACGCAGGGTTCGCGGACGTCCAGGAGTTCGTCTCGGCGCGCATCGACCAGCGGATCCGCTGGCGCAGGGAAACGGCGGAGGACGGTCTCGCCGCCGCCGAGGTCGAGCGGCTGCTCGCCGTTCCGCTCACCGCGGAGGCAGCCGTGCAGATCGCGCTGTTGGAGAACCGCACGCTGCAGGCGGAGCTCGAGCGTCTGGGCATCGCGCACGCCGACCTCGTCCAGGCGAGCCTCCTGCGCAACCCGGCGCTCACGGCCGGCGTCGGGCTCCCGGACCGCGCTCCTTCGAGAGCGAAGCTCGAGTTCGGCGTCGTCCAGGACTTCCTCGACGTCTTGCTCCGTCCGGGGCGCGTGCGGATCGCAGAAGCCCAGCTCGAGGAGACGAAACTGTCGGTCGCGTCGAAGGTCGTGGAGCTCGCCGGCGACGTCCGCCGATCCTACTTCGTGGCGCTGGGCGCCGAGCAAGTGGCCGTGATGAGGAGGCTCGTGGTCGACGCCGCCGCGGCGTCGGCCGAGCTTGCCCACCGACTGCACGAGGCTGGCAACATCAGCGACCTGCAGCTCGCGGGCGAGCTGGGGCTGTACGAGAGCGCGCGCGTGGACTGGGCGAGATCCGAGACGGACAGTGTCGCCGCTCGCGAGGACCTCGCTCGGCACCTGGGGCTGTGGAACGCGCGCGCATCGTGGACGCTGCCGGACGGTCTGCCCGACGTCCCGGAGGCCGAGATTCCGCTCGCAGATCTCGAGTCGCTGGCCATCGCGACGCGCCTCGATCTCGCCGCCGCCCGCAAGGATTCCGAGGCTCTGGCACGCGCGCTCGGCGTCACGCGCGACTGGCGCTTCCTCGCGGTAGCGGAGATCGGCGTCGTCGCGGAGCGCGAAACAGACGGCACGTGGCTGACGGGGCCGGAGCTGGTCCTGGAGCTTCCGGTCTTCGACCAGCGCCAGGCGGCGGTCGCGCGGCTGGCGTCGGAGCTGCGGCGGGCGGACCAGCGCGTCTTTGCGCTCGCGATCGACATCCGCTCCGAGGTCCGAGGCGCTCGCCACCGTCTCGTCGCGCTCCGCAGGCTCGTCGAGCACTACCGAGACGTCGTGATCCCGTTGCGCGAGGCTACGGTCGCGCTCACGCAGCAGGAGTACGACTTCATGCTCGTCGGCGCCTTCGAGCTCCTCGCTGCGAAGCAGGCCGAGTACGACGCGTATCAGGAGTACGTCGAGGCGGTGCGTGACTATTGGATCGCGCGCTCGGACATCGAGCGGGCGGTGGGAGGCGTTGTTGCTAGGGCGCACGCCGTGTCGGAGACCCGCCACGAAGAGCACGGAGGATCCTGAAATGATGAATCGTCGCGAGTTGATGGCGTCTACCGGCGCTGCCGCCTTCGTGGGCCGCACGAAGTTCGGGTCCGGGTTCCCGGAGCACCGGTCGCCGGGGAATCCGGGGACGAGCTCCCTCCCGAGCGGCTACACGCCCGTCGTGACTCCGAACGGAAGCACCCTGCCGTGGGTGATCAAGGACGGCGTCAAGGAGTTCCACCTCTTCGCGCAGCCGGTCGTTCGCGAGTTCGCGCCCGGCATGTCCGTCAAGTGCTGGGGCTACAACGGCGAGACGCCCGGTCCGACGATCGAGTGCGTCGAGGGCGACCGAGTGCGGATCCTCGTCACGAACGAGCTGCCCGAGCACACGACGATCCACTGGCACGGGATCTTTCTCCCCAATGGGATGGACGGCGTCGGCGGCTTGAACCAGCCGCAGATTCAGCCCGGCGAGACGTGGGCCTACGAGTTCACCCTGAGGCAGCACGGCACGTTCATGTACCACCCGCACGCCGACGAGATGGTGCAGATGGCTGTCGGGTTGATGGGCATGTTCATTGTCCATCCCAGAGAGCCAGAGGGCCGGCTGGTCGACCGCGACTTCGCGATCATGTTGCACGAGTGGGCCGTACACCCCGGGACGTATCGGCCTGATCCCTCGATCATGCTCGACTTCAACATGTTCACCTTCAACGGCAAGGTGTTCCCCGCCATCGACCATCTCGTGGTTCGCACCGGCGAGCGAGTGCGCGTCCGACTCGGCAACCTGAGCATGAACCAGCATCCGATCCACCTTCACGGGTACTCGTTCGACGTCACAGCCACGGACGGAGGGACGATTCCCGTCTCGGCCCGTTGGCCTCAGACGACGGTTCCGGTTCCGGTGGGGAGCACCCGCGACATCCAGTGGGTCGCGGACGTGCCGGGGGACTGGGCCTTCCACTGCCACAAGTCGCACCACACGATGAACGCGATGGGCCACGGGATCCCGAACTTGATCGCGGTGAGCCAAGGAACGAAGGGCGACGAGCCGAGCCTGGAGGAGCGCATCCGCGCGATGCTCCCCGGGTACATGGCGATGGGAGAATCGGGAATGGCCGAGCACGCCGCCCACGCTGACCACATGCGGGGTCCGCGCAACACGCTTCCGATGATGACCGGCCAGGGGCCCTACGGGCCGATCGAAATGGGCGGCATGTTCACCGTTGTCAAGGTGCGCGACGGAATCGAATCCTACGACGACGTGGGATGGTACGAGCAGCCGGAGGGGTCCGCCGCCTACCGCGTGCGGTGAAGACGGCCGGCCGCTCGAGTCGATCCATCGGCCGAGGCGCGCGGAGACGGAGCGATGCGAGCTCTGGGCCACCAACGACACGACCACGCGCGTGCCTGCGCGCCGCACAGCACGAGGATGGCGCGCGGCGGGCGACGGCCGGTCCGGCGTCCGGTATCGTGGTGCGCCATGGCTTCCGAGATGACGGCTTCCGGAATGACGGCTTCCGAAATGAGGACGGTGCAGAGCTACGTCCAGGGCGAGTGGCGCGACGGCGAGGGCGAGCCGCGGCTCCTGGTGAACCCGACCACCGAGGCGCCGATCGCCGAGTGCCGCTCGCTCGCCGGCAGCCTCGGAGCGCTCCTCGACCACGCGCGCGACGTCGGCGGGCCGGCGCTGCGCGCGCTCGACTTCCGCGCGCGCGGGGAGCTGCTCGGGGCGCTCGCCGGCGCGCTGCACGAGGTGCGCGAGGAGCTGATCGACGCCTCGATCGAGAACGGCGGCAGCACGCGCAGCGACGCCAAGTTCGACGTCGACGGCGCGACCGGCACGCTCGCCGCCTACGCCGGATTCGCGAAGACGCTGCCCGCGGGCGCCGCCTCGCTCGCCGACGGCGCGGGCATCCAGCTCGGCCGCACGCCGCGTTTCTGGGGCCAGCACGTGCTCGTTCCGCGCCTGGGCGCCGCCGTGCACGTCAACGCGTTCAACTTCCCGGCGTGGGGCATGTGCGAGAAGATGGCGTGCGCGCTGCTCGCGGGCGTGCCGGTGATCGAGAAGCCCGGCACGCCGACCGCGCTCGTCGCGTACCGCGCCGCGAGGACGATCGTCGAGAGCGGCGTGCTGCCCGAGGGGACCTTCCAGTTCATCGCGGGCTCGACGGGCGACTTGCTCGACCGGCTCGGGCCGCAGGACGCGTTCGCGTTCACCGGGTCGGCACAGACCGGCGCGAAGCTGCGCGGCGGCAAGACCCTCGTCGAGCGCAGCGTGCGCGTGAACATCGAGGCGGACTCGCTCAACGCCGCGATCCTCGCGCCCGACGTCGAGCCGTCGAGCGAGACGTACGGCCAGTTCCTCGCGAACGTCGCGCTCGACGTGCGCCAGAAGACGGGGCAGAAGTGCACGGCGGTGCGGCGCATCCTCGTGCCGTCGGCGCGCGGCGAGGACGTCGTGCGCGACCTGTGCGAGGAGCTCGGCCGCATCCAGGTAGGCGACCCGGCGGACAAGGACACGACGATGGGGCCGGTCGCGTCGGCCGACCAGTTGCGCGACGTGCGCGCGGGGATCGACCGGCTCGCCGAGCAGTCCGAGGTCGCGTGCGGCGGCAGCGAGCGCGCCGCCGAGAAGGGCTTCTTCGTGCGGCCGACGCTGCTCGTCGCGGCGCACGCCGAGACCGACGTCTTCCACGAGCTCGAGGTGTTCGGTCCGGTCGCGACGGTGATCCTCTACGACGGCAGCGCCGAGGAAGCGGCGCGCCTCGCGAACCGCGGCGGCGGCAGTCTCGTCGGCAGCGTCTACTCCGACGACAAGCGCTGGACCGAGACCTGCGTGCGCGCGATGGCGCCCTGGCACGGCCGCATCTGGATCGGGAGCGAGCGCGTCGCCGGCCAGGCGAGCGCGCCCGGGCTCGTGCTGCCGATGACGACGCACGGCGGCCCCGGCCGCGCCGGCGGCGGCGAGGAGCTCGGCGGCCTGCGCGGGCTCGCTTTCTACATGCAGCGCACCGCGATCCAGGGCTTCCAGGGGCTCGTCGCGAAGGCGTTCGGCGCTCCCGAGGCCTAGCCCGCGCTCTCCGCGCTCCCGAGCCGCGGCGGCACGTGCGTTGCCGCGCCTCGGGCGATGGGGCGCCAGGAGGAGCACGGCGGCGCGGGCGGCGGCATGGCCGCGCGCGGCGTCAGCCGGCCGATGGCGGAGCGAACGGCCGGCATCGGCGCGCAGCACGATTCGGGCGGCGGCTGCGGCCACGGGGAGCCGTACGACGAGTCGCGCCACGCGATGCTGCGCGCGCACCACGCGCACACGCTGTGGGTGCCTTGGACGTTGCTCGTGCTCGGGCTGTGGACGGCGCTCGCGCCGTTCAACTTTGGCTACCTCGTCGAGCAGAACTGGGTCGACCCGAGCGGCGGCCGCGGCGTCTGGTTCAGCGACCGGACGCACACCGAGCTGCGCGCGTGGTTGATGACGTGGAGCGACGTCGTGAGCGGCGTGCTCCTGTGCGTCTTCGCCTGGCGCGCGCTCACGCCGAACCGGCCGGTGAGCCGCTGGCTTGCGTGCGGCGTCGGCGCGTGGTTGAGCGCCGCGCCGGTGTTGCTGTGGGCGCCGACCGCCGCCGCGTACGCGAGCGACACGCTCGTCGGCATGCTCGTGATCGCGCTGACGATCCTCGTGCCCGGCATGCCGAACATGGTGCTGTACATGCGGATGGGCGAGCCGGTGCCGCCCGACTGGACGTACAACCCGTCCTCGTGGCCGCAGCGCTGGATCATGATCGCGCTCGCCTTCGCGGGGTTGCTCGCGTCGCGCTACCTCGCGATGTTCCAGCTCGGCTACATCGAGCGGGTCTGGGACCCGTTCTTCGGCGAGGGCACGCGCACCGTGCTGAACTCGAAGATGTCGCACTCGCTGCCGGTGTCGGACGCCGCGCTCGGCACGCTCGCGTACACGTTCGAGTTCCTGATGGGCTACATGGGGAGCCCGACGCGCTGGCGCACGATGCCGTGGATGGTCACGCTCTTCGGGATCCTCGTCATCCCGCTCGGGCTCGTGCACATCCTGCTCGTGATCTCGCAGCCGATCGTCGTCGGCTCGTGGTGCACGTTCTGCCTGCTCGCGGCGGCGATCATGCTCCCGATGCTCCCCCTCGAGGTCGACGAAATCGTCGCGATGGGGCAGCACCTGCGTCGCTCGGTGCGCAACGGAGCCGGGTTCTGGCGCTCGTTCTGGAAAGGCGGGCCGCCGAGCCACGAAGCGCGGGCGGACGAGCGCAGTCCCGCGCTCGTCGAGCTGCCGCGCGAGCCGCGCAGGGTCCTCGCGGCGTCGGTGTGGGGGCTGAGCGTGCCGTGGACGCTCGCGTTGTCCGCGACCCTCGGCATCGTGCTCATGGCGACGCCGGGGATGTTGTCGGTCGCGAAGCCCGCGTCGAGCGTGTTCCACCTCGGCGGCTCGCTCGTCGTCGTCGCCGCGGTCGTCGCGATGGGCGAGGTCGTGCGCGCGCTGCGCTTCGTCGACGTGCTGCTCGGGCTCGCGGTCGCGGCGCTGCCGTGGCTGCTCGATGGAGCGTCGCTCGGCGCGCGCCTCGTGGGGCTCGTGCTCGGGCTCGCGATCATCGCGCTCGCGTTCCCGCGCGGCGTCGTGCGCGAGCGCTACGGGACGTGGGACCGGCTCGTGCGCTGAGCGCGACGCTCTCCGGACCACCGGGTCCGGAAACGACGACGCCCGGGCCGAAGCCCGGGCGCCGTCAATTTCTGCGCGCGCCGACCTGCCGATCGGCGGCGTTCCGGCTCGCTCGCGCTCAGCGCGGCTCGCCCGTCGTCTGCGTCTCGCTCGGTTGGCCGCCCGGCACGTAGTCGTGCTGGTTCTCGTCCCACCAGCGCTGCCACGCGCGGACGCTGTTGCCCGGGTCGGCGCCGGTGAGCCGGCCGAGCGCGCCGCGGATCGCCGTGCGCTCGCGGGCGAACGTGTAGTCGACCACGCCGATCGCGCGGGCGTCGAGGACAGCGCCCTCGATCAGCACGTTGATCTGCGGGTCGGCCACCGCCTCGAACTGCGCGACCTCGACGTCGAAGTCCTGGATGTAGGCGAACTGCTTGCCGACGAAGATGTGCGAGCGCGGCGAAGAGACCCCGCCGCCGCTCTGCGGCAGGGCGAGACGCGCCATGAGCGGCGCGACGGCGGCGCCGTAGCCCATGTTGCCCAATGCCTCGGCCGCGTGGACGCGCACCGTCGGATTGTTGCTCTCCAGCGCCTTCAGCATCGGCAGGACGAGACCCGGCTCGCCGACGTCCTTGAGCGCGTAGGCCGCGCCCTCGCGCACGCCTTCCGACATGTCGAAGACGGCGCGCATCACGAGCTGCTTGACCTGCTCGCCGGGGAACAGGCGCCGCAGCGCGAGCGTCGCGAGCTCGCGACGCCGCAGCGACGAGTCGACGAGCGCCTTCTCGAGCTCCGGCAGCAGCGGGTACGAGTCGCCGAGCGTGCCGAGGCGTTGCACGACGAGCTCTTGCACTGCGGGGCCGGCGCTCGTGGCGATGCGCATCAGCGCCTCGACGCGTTCCGGCAACGCCTCGGTCGGACCTTCGAGCGACGGCAGTGCGATCGGCAGCGACGCGTCGTGCAGTAGCGCGAGCGCGGCCGGCTGGTCGCGCTCCTCGCGCAGCACGCGCTCGATCTGCTCGAAGCCCTCGTCGTAGAGGCCCTGCGAGATCAGCCAATCGGCGAACGCGACGCGTCGTGTGTGGTCGCCGGGCTCGAGCTCGCGCTCGAGCTTGCGGGCCTGCGCCTGGAGATCCTTCTCCAGCACGACACGCTCGACTGCCGCCGCGGGCAGCGGGTTCCAGTCGCCGCTGGAGGAACGGTACTCCCAGCGGCCGTCGGTGAAGCGCGCGCGCGCGCGCAGAACCTGTCCGTTGCGAAGGTGCAGCACGCGCCAGAGGTCGCGCGACAGCGAGTCTTCGTCGGACGTGGAGCTCGCGGTCGTCTCGTTCTGCGGAGCGTCGTCGGATGCGCGCTGGAGCGCGTGCGTCGACGAGCCGAGGACGAGGAGCGTCGCGAGGAACGCGAAAGACCCTGCGCCGTGGCGGAGGGCGGATGTGTTGTTTGCCATGGCACCTCCATGATGCACACGGTGTATCGGCGCCGAAACGGCGCGTTGACCTGGAAACGCGCATGCAGAGCGAGGTCTTACAGGGTGCGCGCTCACCGCACACCTCGTGCGGATTCGCTCGCCCGCTCAGGTCCTCTGCGTAGGTCATCGAGGTCCTCCGCAAAGGTCAGTGGTCCCGCGCGCGACGTGCACAGCCACGCCAGGCCGCGCCGGTCGAGCTCGCGCGCGACCTGCGGATCCTCGGCCGCGCTCACCCACACGCGCGCCGGCCGCGCCGCCTCGAACAGCGCGCCGATCCAGCGCATGTCCGAGCCGTGGTGCGGTTGCAGCAGCACGTCCCAACGGCCATCGGCGACGCCGGTCTCGAGCAAGCGCCGCAGCCCCGCGTCCTCGGCGTCGCCGAACAGCAGCACGCGCGCTTCGCCGCAACGCACCGCGAGCGCGCGCGAGCCTTCGTTGCCGTGCTCGTCGAGCCCGCGCGCGAGCACGAGCTCGAGCGGACCGCGCCCGCGCCAACGCGCCGCGCCGCTCGCCGGATCGACGCGCTCGCAGTCGGCGGGCAAGAGCGCCGCGAGCTCGTCGGGGAGCGCGCCGCTCCACGTGCGCGGTGGATGGCGCGTCGCGACACGCGCGAGCGCGGAGCGGTGGTCGCGGTCGCCGTGCGACAACACGACGTCGACGCGGCCCACGTCCCACGCCGCGAGCAGCGGCTCGATCGCCGTGGTCGCGAGGTACTGGCGGTCGCGCGAGCCCGCGTCGAAGACGAGGCACGGCCGGCCGGGCGCTCGCAGGAGCACCGCGGTGCCGTGGCCGACGTCGAGCGCGACGACCTCGAGCGCGCGCGCCGTCGCGGTCCACGGCAAGAGGAGCGCGCCGGCGAGCGCGAACGACGCGCGCCGCAGGCCGTGCGCGCCGCGCGTGCGGGGAACGCGCGCGAGCGCGAGCGGGGTCCAGGCGGCGAGCGCGAGCAGCAGCGCGGGCCGCTGCGGCAGCGGCGCCGGCGTGCCGGCGAGCCCGTCGACGAAGCGCAGCAGGGCCTCGAGCGTGGCGGCGGCCGGCGCGACGGACGCGGCGAGCCCGTCCCACGGCCCGCACACCGCGATCCAGCCGGCGCCGATGATCCAGGCGACGAGAGGTAGCGCGACCACGCTCGCGGGGATGCCGGCGAGCGCGATCTCGCCGAAGCGCGACCAGACGAGGGGCGCGGTCGCCTGCGCCGCGGCGATCGAGACGGCGAGACCGGTGAGCACCCAGACGCGCGCGCGCCGCGCGGGGACGACGAGCGCGGGGGGCAGCGCGCGGCCCGACGGCCACGTCGGCCAGGCGGCGGTCCCGCGCTCGCGCTCGGCCGGCGCGCGGCGCACGCCCAGCGCGCTCGACCAGCGGCGCCAGCCGACCAGGATGCCGAGCGTCGCAGCGTAGGTCAGCGCGACGGCCGATTGCTCGGGCGCGCGCGGGTCGGCGAGGCATTCGAGCGAGAGCGCGAGGCCCCAGAGCGAGAGGGAGTCCGCGCGGCGCGGCGCGCCGCGGTCGTCGCGCAGGCGCGTGGCCGCGAGCGCGAGCGCGACGCACGTCGCAGCGCGCACGACCGGAGCCGAGCCGCCGGCGAGCCCCGCGTAGCCGAGGCACGCCGCGCCGAGCGCGAGCTCGACGCCCGCGGCCGCGCGGCGGCGGGGGACGCCGGCGCGCGCGAGCACCGCTCCCGCGCCGCGCGCGATCGGCCGCATGAGCAGCGCGACGACGAGCCCGACGTGGAGCCCGCTGAGCGCGAGCAGGTGCCGCGTCCCGGTGCGGGTGAACAGGTCGACGGTGTCGCTCGACAGCCCGTCGCGCTCGCCGACGAGCAGCGCGGAGACGAGCCCGGCGGACTCGGGTGGGAACAGCGCCTCCGTGCGTGCGACGAGCGTGCGCCGCAGGGCCGCGAACGCGCGCTCGAGCGCGCTGTCGCGCGTCGCGACGCCGTCGAGCGGGGGCCCGCGCACGAGCTCGTCCGGCCGCGTCGGCGCGCTCGCTGCGAAGCGCGTCGTCGGACCGGAGCGGGCGGGCACGGGTCCGCGCGCCCAGGGCCGCAGCTCGCCGCCGCCGAGCCGGCGCACGCTCTCGCCTTCGCGCGGCGCCGCGTCGCAATCGATGCGCACGAGCGGCGAGGAGCCGTCCTCGATCCAGCCGCGCCCCTCGCCGTCGGAGCGCCACACGCCGAGCGCCGGCGCGGCGACGCGCCGCCCTTCGGCCGCGTCGTCGATCGTCTCGTGCGGGAGCGCGATGCGCGCCGGATCGGGGGTCGCGACGGCGGCGCGCCAGGCGGCGAGCGCGAGCACGAGGAGAACGAGGGCTCGCTCGCTCGACACGGCGCGCCGCCGCGCGACGAGGTATGCGGCGGCTGCGAGGCTCGCGGCTGCGGCCGCCGCGTGTCCCGCTCCGCCGACGACGGCCCCGCCCGCGAGCGCGAGCCCGAGCGCGAACGTCGGCCGGACCCCGATCTGCTCGGCGAGAGAGCGCAGGACGGCGTGCACGCGCGGAGGACCGGCGCGCGGCGCGAACGGTTGCGCCTCGTCTCGGATTTCGGACGTAGGATGCGCGCATGACGGCCCGCCACGCGCTCTTCCCCGGCACGTTCGACCCGCCGACGCTCGGCCATCTCGACCTCGTGCGCCGCGGCGTCGCGCTCTTCGGCCGTGTGACGATCGCGGTGGCCGAGCACCCGACGAAGAAGCCGCTGTTCGAGCGCGAGCGCCGCCTGGCGCTGTGGCGCGCTGCGACGGCGGACGAGGGCGGCGTGTCGGTCGTCGCGCTCGACGGCCTGGTCGTCGCGGGCTGCGAGCAGCTCGGCGCCGACGTCGTGCTGCGCGGCGTGCGCAGCGGCACGGACTTCGACTACGAGGTGCAGATGGCGAACACGAATCGCCGGATGCTGCCGCGCATCGACACGGTGCTCCTCGCGCCGACGCCGGAGGTCGCGCACGTCTCGAGCACGCTGGTGCGCCAGATCGCGTCGATGGGCGGCGACGCGAGCCCGTTCGTACCGGAGCCGGTGGCGCAGGCGCTGCGGGAGCGGTTCGGGGGGTGAGGGGTCGCGCGCGCGCGTACGCACGCGCGCACGTACGCGCGTGCGACCCACCCGCCACCACCCCGCCCACCCATCAGGGGATCGATCCAACTACCTTCTCGTTGCACACTGGCGGCGTAAGCCGTCTGTCA
Source organism: uncultured Planctomycetaceae bacterium (assembly GCA_964528575.1). Classification (GTDB taxonomy): domain Bacteria; phylum Planctomycetota; class UBA1135; order UBA1135; genus CAZGTQ01. The sequence continues at coordinate 17,258 of CAZGTQ010000242.1, forward strand.
CCTCCGCCCCGGCCTTCCGCTCATGAGCCGTCCCACCGCCGTCTCCACGTCCTGCGCGCCCGCCGCCATCGGTCCCTACAGCCAGGCCGTCGTCGCGAACGGCGTCGTCTACTGCTCGGGTCAGATCGCGCTGTCGCCCGAGACGCAGGAGCTCGTCGGCGGCGACGTCGTCCAGCAGGCCGAGCGCGTCCTCGAGAACCTGCGCGCCGTCCTCGAAGCCGCCGGGAGCGATCTCGACCGCGTCGTCCGCTGCACGGTCTACCTCGTCGACATGGCCGACTTCGCCGCCGTCAACGCCGTCTACGCGCGCTACTTCGCCAGCGACACGCCGCCCGCCCGCGCGTGCATCGCCGCGGCGGCGCTGCCCAAGGGCGCGCTCGTCGAGATCGACTGCATCGCGCTCGCGAAGTAGCGCGAACGGCGTCAGTCGAGCACGACCGTTCGTTGCTTCCCCGGCTCCAGCGTCAGGCTCTTCGAGCCCGAGAGCGGCGCCCCGCTGTTCGAGCGACCGGAGTACGTGACCACGAGCGGCCCGGCGAAGGCCTCGAGCTGATCGGACGTGCGCAGCTGCCCCGACCGGAACGTCTCGCCTCCCGCGGTGGCGATCTCGAAGTCGAGGACGCCGGGAGCGCTCATCCGGAGCAAGAGCTGTCCGCTGGGACGCAACCGCAGCGTGAGCTCCGAGGCGATCAGCTCTTCGCTCGGCTCGTGCTCGACGACCGCCAAGCCGCCGCCGATCCATGGCTTCCGCGCGACCACCCGCCACGGCACCGGAGCGACGTCGTGGACGACGAAGCGACCGTCGCCTCGCGCGCGAACGGCGAAGCCGCCCTCCGCGTCCAGCCGCTCGAACCGGACGTCCGCTTCGGTGGGCTCGCCGTCTTCTCCGAGCACCCGACCGAAGACCGGGCGCGCCGACGCGAGCACGAGCACGACCTCCTCGCCGGCATCGGCCTGCGCCAGCGCGGCGAAGCGCATCGCGCCGTCGAGCTCGCCCTTCGCGAACAGGCGCGTGTGCGACGGGACGAGCGGACCGAAGCGGAACGACCCGTCGTAGCGCGAGCGTGTGGTCAAGCCGAGGTCGATCGCCTCGACCTGCGCGTCCGCGACCGGCACGTCGAAGGCGTCGACGACCTTTCCGCGCAAGTCGAGCCCAGGGTGGAGCACGAGTCGCACGAAGGCCTCGTCCCCCGCCTCGCGCACCTCGGCGACGGTCCCCGTCGCGGCGAACTCGCCGGGGCCGCCTTCGCCCTGGAGCGCGCTGCACGTGCACACGTACCACGCGTCGGGAGCCTCGACGTCGAGCCGGAACCGGCCGTCGGCGTCGGTCGCTACCGTCGTGTCCACGGCAGCCCAGTCGAACGGCGTCGAGCCGATCAACAGGTCGTGTCCGGCGCTCTCGAGCGA
>CAZGTQ010000243.1:0-20111 GCA_964528575.1 uncultured Planctomycetaceae bacterium
ACCTCTCAGTCGGGCTCTCCGGCGCGGCGCGCGCGGGCGGCGACGTCGTAGAGCGAGAGCCCCTCGACGGCACCGAACGCCCAGTTCTGCGCGCGCATCGACACGGCGACGTCTGTATGGGCCGGCACGCTCACGGCGACCGGCGCGAATCCGACGCTTCAGCAGTTGCCGGGGAACTTCGCGTTCACGAGCACTTCTCCGCTCTCGCGCTCGGCGACGACGAACTCGGGCGACTCGCCGAGCGGCATGAAGCCGGTGTACCGCTCGCCCGCGCGCCCGTAGTAGAGGACGTCGTCGGGCGCGATCTCGATCGTGTCGCCCGCGCGGCGGTAGGCGAACTCGGCGCGCACGGGGCCGCCCCACGCGACCGTCGCGGTCGTGTCCGGCTCGACCGTGATCGGCTCGCAGCGCCCGGTGCTCAGCGTCGCGCGCGCCTTGCCCAGCACGACGCGGCCCGAGTGGAGCACGTACTCGCCCGCGGGGACGCGCACCGGGCCGTCCGCGCGGGAGAGCTCGAACGAGAGCTCGCCGTCGGCGCTCGTGACGACGAGCGCGCTCATCTTCGCGTGCGTCTCGAGCTCGGACGCGAGGTCGAGCAACCCGCTCGCTCCCTCGTACGGGACGAAGCGCGCGCTCGTGCCGTCCGCGTCGATCGCAACCGACCAGAGGGCGCCGTCGACGTTCACGACGCGCGAGAGGAACGACGCCGCGCGACCGGGGCCGACGATCATCGCGTCCGCGCCGAAGTCGTCGTACGTGCCGTCGTTGTTCTGGTCGATGATCCGGATCGCGGTGCCGCGGAGCCCGCCGACGACCGCGCCCGACGCGGCGTAGCTCCACTTACCGTCGCTCGCGAGTCGGATCGCGTGCACCGGTCGCTGGCCGTCGCGGAACACCATCAGCGCGGTCGCGCCCGGCTCCTCGGCGGCTTCGACCGTCGCGTCGAGCTCGCCGTCGCCGTCGCGATCGAGCCGCAGCGTCGTGCCGTCGAGGCGCACCGCGAACGACCCGCACGCGGCGCGGGCGCAGGGGATCGCGTCGCCGACCGGCGTGAAGCGCTCGGCCGGCAGCACGAGATCCCAAGTGCGGTAGGGCTCGAACGCGAGAGGGACCTCGACGGCGTCGGAGGTCGGCGCGGCGAGAGCGAGGGCGAGGTGGAGCGCGATCATCGTGGGCCTCCAGGGTCGGACGGCGGTTCCCAACAGCCTATTCCCGCGCACCCGCCGCGGCGACCGTTCGGACGAATCGGCGGCTTTTACGCGGCGTTGTGGCGCCTCTCACGCACGCCTTGCGCGAGGGATACCGGCACGAGCCAGCCGGAGCGTCGCCGGGCGCCCGCTCCGGAGGTAGCATCGTCTCGGACCGCGCGCCCCCACACGAACCGATCCAGAAGGTAGTACAGAACCATGTTGGCCGCTTTGATGCTCGCTCTCCCCACCGTCGCGCCGGTGGGCGGCTTCGACCCCAAGATCGACCAGGTCATCCCGAACTGCGCCAGCCCGGGAGACCTCGTCATCATCCTCGGCAGCGACCTGCAGAACACGGTCGCCGTCGAGTTCTCCGCGTTCGTCGGCGGCTTCGTCGGCTTCTCGAACGTCCAGGTCGCACCGATCTCGGTGAGCTCGAACCTCGTCCTCGCGATCGTGCCGACGATGGCCGGCTTCGCGCCGCCGGACGCGGTCCCGCCGGGCAACCCGTTCGGCGCGATCACCGTCGACCCGATCTTCCAGGACGGCGTCAGCTTCTACTTCATGCAGGGGAGCAACGGCCTGGTCGAGACGTACGGCACGGCCAGCACGCAGCCCAGCGGCGACCGCGCCATCCTCGAGTTCGACTTCCTCGGCGGCGGCGAGCCCGTCTCGCCGAACCCGAACTTCGTGATGGAGCTCGAGCGCGGGCAGCCGAACAACCCCGCGCTCCTCGCGATCGGCGCGCCCGGCTCCCTGCCGCTGCCGCAGTTCAGCGACGGCACGCTCGCGATAAACCTGGTCGCCGCGTTCCAGCTCTTCGGCCCGTTCGCCACCGACGCGAACGGCCGCATCAGCGCCCCGCTCCCGATCCCCGCGGGCTTCAGCAACGTCTCGGCGGCGCTCCAGTGGGTGCTGATCGACCCCGTGACGCTGGCGATCTCGATCTCGAACGGGATCCGGGTCAACTACTAGTCCGGACTACTCACGAGGCCCAGGCCGCCCCCGCGGCGGCCCGCTCCGAGAAGCCGCGCCGCGCGTCCGAAATCGTTCGGGCGCGCGGCGCCTCAGCGCTGCGAATCAGGGCGCAAACGTGCCCCGGAGTTGAACACGCACGGGCTCGCCGCCCAGATCGGCAGCGAAGACGAGGAGCACCTGGACGTAGGACCCGGCGACGACGCTTCCGAATTTGGTGATCGCGAAATCGTCGCCGGAGATGGCGATCGTCGCCCTTCCCAGCGGATCGTCGTCCGCCTCGAACAGGTGCACCGCCGTGAGGATGGCGGAGGCCGACCCCGGGAAGGAGACCGTGCCCGTGATCGAGGTCATTCGCTCCGACCCATCGTCGTTGTGGACGAGAGCGAGCGCTGCACCGTGATGAGCCTCGACCCCGTTTCGCGCGAGGTCCGAGAGGCGGTCGAAGCGGTACGCGGGCAGGATGCTCGGTTCGACGGCGACGCCAGCGGTCGTCTTCACGTCCGACGCGGTCACCCTCAGGATCAGATTCTTTCCTGAACCGTCGCCCGAGAGATCGTCGATCGTGTAGTCCTTGCACACCCCGCCGCTCATCGTGATCGGGACGTGCGCGGTGCATCCTGCGCTGAACGGGACTGCCGTGCCGCCATCCACCGAGATGGTGCCGGCGCATCCATTCTCGATGGAGACGTCGAGACCCGCCAACAGCTTGCCCTCCGGGAGCACGCTGCAGAACGTGCCGGTAGCATCCGGCCCAGCAGTCGGGATCGCGGCGGGGTCGATCTCTCCGATCTTCGTCGTGCCGCCCTTCATGTCCGCGCGGCCCATGAGGATCGTGTTGAGCGTCGCAGCCGGCTCGAGCCGGGGCACGAAGGCGAGCGCCACCGGAACCGCGAGCGCCACCGCCAGTGCAGCAGCGAAGAGCTTGATGCCGAGCGTCACGCACGTCCTCCTGGTACAGAACATCCTCCCGGCGCAGCGGAGCGCGGGAGCCGCCCGAGGGCAGGCACCCAGAGTAACCCACCCCGGGAGCGCGCGGCGCCTCAGCGCTGGGCGTCGGGGAGCGCGTCGACGTCGATGGCGAGCAGGAGCTCGTCGCCCGGCTCGAGGCGCACCTCGTAGCGCGGCTCGAGCGCTCCCGCCGCGCGACCGCGCTGGACGACGACCGTGTAGCGGCCCGGCGGCAGGATCCGGACGACGTCGTGCTCCGCGCTCGTCATCTGGACGATCGCGCCGCCGGCCTGTCCGTTCGGCGCGAGGATCCTGACGCTCACTTCGTCGCCGGCGGGACGAAGCGTCGTCAGCCGCACGACCAGCTTCGCCGCCGGGTCGAGAAAGATCGTCCCGAGGTCGAGCGTCGGCTCGCCGCCCACCTCGAGATCCAGGACTCGCTCCGGCGCGTCCTCCGGACGGATCCGCAGCTCGTGCCGGCCGGGCGGGAGGATCTCCGAGCGAAAGCAGCCGTCCGCGCCGGTGAGCAGCGCAAACCCCTGCGTGCTCGAGGGCATCTCGGCCCCCACGGCGCCGATCCGGCCCTCCACGTCCGCCGCGACGCGTCCGTCGGCGTAGCGGACGCACCCGACGACGACGGTCGTCGGCAGCGCACGCGCGTCGATGCGCAGCGCGAGCGGTCCTTCGCCGGACCACACGGTCTCGCACAGCAGCGTGAACGGGACGTCGATGCGGCCGGCGGTCAGCGTCCACCGGCCCGCGGGGACCGGCGGGAACGCGAAGCGACCGTCGGCGTCCGTGTCCACGCGCAGCGAGCTCCTCTTGCTCCCGACGCTCCGGTCGTGGAGGTACAGCACGTGGCCCGCGGCCGGCGTGCCGTCCGCCGCGAGCAAGCGGCCTTCGAGGGGAGCGACGCGGCCGAACCGCGGCGACCACGCGCCTTCCTCGCCCGGCGCGAGCTCGAGCTCGGCGCGCGCCTTTCCGTGCTCGCGCGACGTCGCGACGAGCTCGACCAGGCCCGCGAGCACCGGACCGACGCGATACGTCCCCTCGGACCCGACTCTCGCGTCCGCACGCCGCCCCGCGCGGTCGAGCGCGACGACGGACCCCGTCGCGAGCGGCTCGCCGTCGGGCCCGAGCAGGCTCCCGCGGACGAACGCTCCGCGCGTGAAGCGCAGCTCGACGTCCCGCACTTCCCCGGGCGCGAGCTCGAGGCCGAGCTCGGGCGCGAAGAGCACGTCGTGGCTCGCGCGCAGGCGAAGCGGGCCCGCGGGCAGCGCGAGCGCGAAGCGCCCCGCGGCATCGGTCGTCGCCTTCTGTGCAGTCGGCGGCAGATCGCACGCGGTGGGACCGCCCTCGAAGTGCGCCGCGAGCTCGACGTGCACGCCCGCGAGCGGCGCCCCGCGCTCGTCCTTCGCCACGCCGCGCGCGATCGCCTCGGCGCGGCCGAGCACGAACCGCACGTCGTCCAGGTCGCCCGCGTGACACGTCAGACGGACGTACGGCGAGGGCGCATGGCGCGCGTGCTCGGCGAACAGGGTCTGGACGCTCCCGAGCCGCGTGCGCGGGAAGCGGCCGTCGGATCCGGTGCGCGCCAGCACGACCGAGCTCCGGCTCGCGAGGCTGGAGTGGGCCCGCACGAGGGCGCCCTCGACGGGCACGCCATCGGCGTCGACGACGACCCCCGCGACCATCGTGCCCTCCGGCACGGCGAGCGCGATCGACGCCTCGCTGCCGGCGCGCAACTCCACCAGCTCGCGGCCGCCGAGCTCCGAGTAGAGGACCCAGCGCCCCGGCTCGAGATCGGCGAAGCGGGCCGTGCCGCGGCGATCGAGCGCGACGACGCGCTGGTGCTCGGTGCCGCGCTCGCGCGGGTAGGCGCAGATGCACGTGCCGTCCGGGAGCGCGTCGCCGCCGACGTAGCGCGCCGTCACCGCGAGCGTGGCGAGCGAGGAGTCGACCTCGGGTGCAGTCACGGTCGGGGCGCCCGCGGCCGCTGCTCTCGCGCCGCTCGCGCGCTCGGCGGGACCACGCGGCGCGATCGGCGTCGGCGCCGTGCTCGCTTCCGCGGGAACGACGGCCGCGACCTCCCCGCGCTCGCCGCCGGCCGGCGCGCCTCGGCGGTCGGGGCTCCACACGATCAGCGCCGCGACTCCCGCAGCCAGGACGATCGACGACTGGACGGCGAAGTTCATCAGCGAGCTCCTTCCAGCGATCTGCGCGGGCGCATCGCGCCGCGCGAGGACGGGCATGAACGCACCGAGCCATTCGGCGCGCTGGCCGCCGAACGAGCGGTCGAGGTCGTCGCGCAGGAGCTGCTTCGCCCGTGCGAGCCGCGATTTGACCGTCGCGACGGGCGCCCCGGTGCGCGCGGCGATCTCCCGCGGGCCGAGCTCGTCGAAGTAGCGCAGCCAGATCGCCGTGCGCAATTCTTCCGGCAGCCGCCGGAGCGCCTCGACGACCCGCGCCTGGACCTCGACGCGCCGCGCGACGTCCTCGTCGCCCGTCGCCTCGGGCCGCGCGACGCGCTCCTCCCGCTCGCGTCGCCGCCGCTCGACCGCGCGCCGGTTGAACGCGAGATGGCGCACCGCGACGGCGAGCCACCCACGCCGAACGCCGCGCGCGCCGCCGGGCCGCTCGAGCGCCGCCACCCACGCGTCCTGCACCAGGTCGTCCGCAGCGTGCTCGTCCCGCGCGAGCGCGAGCGCGAGCCGCCGCAACGAAACGCTGTCCACGGGTCCCACGTCGTGTCCTCCGAGAAGACAAAGCAGCGCGCTCCGGCCCGGGAACCACGGAATCCCGCTTTCTCAGCGCCTTTCGCGCCCGCTCCCCCTCCACGTCAGCAGCGCGGGCCACGCCAGCAGCGCGGGCAGCACGGAGCCGCCGGACGGTCCGCCGGTCAGAGGATCGGCTTCAGGACCATCCGGCCGTACGCGATGAACGCCATGACGAGGCCCAGCACGCCGCTCATGACGATGGGCGTGATCTCGCGGTACTTGGCGTGCACCCCGATGAACACGAGGCTCTCGAGCGCCAGGAGCGTGGCGGCGACCACCGTGAGCGCCGGCCGCCAGCGGAAGGCGGCGGGGACGATCAGCCCGACCGTGCAGACGAGCTCGAGGATCCCGAGGGCCATCCAGGCTTGCCGCGGCAAGGCATCGAAGGAGCGGACGTCCTCGCTCACCTTGTCGAACAGGAAGACCTTCATGACGCCCGACGCACCGTACAGGAGCGCGGCGAGCACCTGCAGGACCCACAACAGGATGTTCATCGTGTGCCTCCTCCGGTTTCCGCGTCGGCGCGCTGAAGTGTGGCCGGAACACCCTATGCCTCTCGCCGAGCCTGATCCAGCGCGAGATGCGTTGCTGCTGCCGTCCCGGTTCTCCTGGCCGCGCGGTCGCGGGAACGACGGAGACGCGCTTTCTCAGCGCCTTTCGCGCCCGCTCGCCCTCCACGTCAGCAGAGCCCGCCACGTCAGCAGCGCCCTCCACGTCAGCAGCCCCGGCCACGTCAGCAGCGCCGGCAGCACGACGAGGTCGCCGACCAGCGCCGCTCCGATCGTCGTGCACGCCATCGCGGCGAACGTGCGGTGCGTCGCGACCTCGCTCAACAGCACGGTCGCGAAGCCGCAGACGAGCACGACCGTCGTCAGCAGGAGCGCGTGGCCGACGACCGCGAGCGTGCGGCGCGTCGCCTCGGCCGGGTCGCTCGTGAGCCGCGCCTCGCGGCGCCAGCGGCACAGGAAGTGGATCGTGTCGTCGACGGCGATGCCGAGGCACACGACGAACGAGCACAGCGCCGACAGCTCGAGCCGGCCGCCGAGCGCGACGAGCAGCGCCGCCGTCACGCCCAGCGGCAGCACGTTCGGCACGATCGACAGCAGACCGAGCCGCACCGAGCGGAACGCCGCCGCCAGCACGGCGAAGATGACGAGCGCGGCGACGCCGAGGCTCGTTCCCAAGTCGCTCGCCGTGCGCCGCACGACGCGGCCGTGCACGAGCGGCTCGCCCGTCAACCGCAGCCGAAAGAGCGGGTGCGCGACCTCGATCGCCACGAGCCGCTCCTCGATCGCGCGGTACACCGGCTCCTGCACCGCGATCCCCTCGTCGCGCATGCGCGCCGAGACCACCGCCCGCCGCTCGTCCGGGAGCACGAAACGCTCGACGAGCGCGGCCGGCAGCGCCGCGAGACCGACGCCCGGCGGCACGCTCGCGCGCAATTCGACGAGCGACACGGGCGCATGGACCGTCGCCTGGTCCGCCAACGCGTCGCGCGCTTGCGCGACCACGGCGAGCAGCTCGTCCTCGCTCGCTCCCACGTCCCATTCGATGGCGACGAAGAGCGGCAGGATCCCGCCGAGGTGCTCGTCGACGTGCGCGAGCGCGCGGTACGCCTCGCTGCGCGACGGCAGGTCGTGCGCGATGCGGTCGTCCGTGCGCAAGCGCGTCGCGACCGCGATGAGCACGAGCGTGAGGAGCACGCCGCCGACCGCGATCGGCCGCGCTCGCCGCGTCGTCCACGTCGCGAGCGCGTCGACGGCTCTTTGGAAGCGTCGCGCCGCTCGCGACTGGGGCCGTGCGACGAGCGTCGCGCCGAGCCGCGGGCCGCACGCGAGCGGCACCGCGACGACGACGGCGACGAACGTCAGTGCGACGCCGAGCGCGCTCGCGAAACCGAAGTTGCGCACGGTCTGGGAGCTCGCGAGCAGGAGCGACGCGAGGCCGATGCCGGTCGTCAGGGACGTGAGGAAGCACGGCAGGGCGAGCTCGGCCAGCGCCGTCCGCGCCGCGTCGACGGGCGCCGCTCCCGCCGCCCGCTCGCGCCGCACGAGGAGCACGAGGTGCACGCTGTCGGTGAAGCCGATCACGAGCAAGAGGACGGGCAGCACCGCGCGCGTCAGCGGCGTCAGCCACTCGCCGAGGAGCTCGAGCACCCCGAACGTCCACGCGGCGCCGAGCAGCGGGCCCGCGCCGGCGATCAGCACCGCGACGAGGCTGCGGAAGAGGATCCAACCGATCGCTCCCGCGGCGAGCGTCGCGATCGCGCCGAACAGGAGCTGCTCGCGGTCGGCGACCTCGATCTGCGCCTGGAGCAGCGGCGTCGTGCCGGTAACGCGCGCGACCACGTGCGGCACGTCGCGGGTGGCGGCGCGCACGTCGCGCACGACGTCGAACCACGGCCGGGGCGTGCGCTCGTCGAGCACGAGCGGCAGGAGCAGCGTCCGCGCGTCGCGCGACAGCATCTGGCCGGCGACGAGCGGGTGGGCGAGGGCGCGCTCGCGCGCGTGCTCGAACGCCTCCGGCGGCGCCTCGGCCGGCGGCAGCAGCGGCCTGGGGCGCAGGCCGTCGAAGACGACGACGCGGTCGAGGTCGAGCACGTCGCGCACGCCGTCGATCGCCTCGAGCTCGTCGGACAGGCGTCGGAGCGCGGCGACCGTAGCCGGCGCGAAGAGCGCGTCCGACTCGACGACGACGAGGACGGCGATCCCGGGGAGATGGAAGCCGAGCTGGAGCTCGCGCAGTAGCTCCGCCTCGACGAGCGTCTCCTCGGGGTCGTAGGGGCGCAGGCGCTCGTGGTCGCCGGCGTACCCCCACGCGGCGAGCGCGCTGAGGGCCGCGAGCACGAGGAAGGCGGGCCAGCGGCGGCGGACGAGCGCGTCGGCGAGGCGGTCCACGAGAAAAGCTGTAACGTTCTCGCGCGCTCGCGCAACCGTACTCGTGGACGAACGGACAGACGGACGATGAGCGACGACACGATCGAGCGCCTGTTCGAGCGCTTCCGGTCGCGCGGCGATGTCGAGGCGTTCTCGCGCCTGTTCGACGAGCTCGCACCGGACTTGTTCGGGCTCGCCTGCCGCCTGTGCCGCGAGCCGGCCGAGGCGGAGGACGTGCTCCAGGCGACGTTCGTCACGCTGATCGAGCGCGCGGACGCGTTCGACCCCGAGCGCAGCTTCGTGCCGTGGGCGACGGGGATCCTGGCGAACCACGCGCGCGCGGCGCGCCGGGTGCGCCGGCGCGAGGTCGCCGAGGCGGACAGGCCGGCGGAGTCGGGAGCCGATTCACGTCTGGTGCGCGACGCGGCCTCGGAGGCGTCCGAGCGCGAGTTCCGCGCGGCGGTCGCGGCCGCGCTCGCCGATCTGCCGCCCTCGTACCGCGCGGTGCTCGAGCCGCACCTCGCGCACGACAAGCGGGCGAGCGAGCTGGCGGCCGAGCTCGGCCTCTCGCCCGGTGCGGTGCGCGTGCGGCTGCACCGCGGCCTCGCCCTGCTGCGGCGCGCGCTGCCGATCGGCTACGTCGCCGAGACCGCGGCCTCGCCCGCGTCGGCACGGGGGCTCGCCTCGGTGCGCTCGAGCGTCGTCGCGGCCGCGCGGGCAGCGACGACTCCGTCCGCGGTTCCGCTCCTGGGAGGTGCTCTCGTGTCGCAACGCAGTCTCGTCGCCGCCGTCGCGCTCGCCGTGCTGCTCGGCGGCGCGCTCTGGGTCCTGCGCGGGGAGCGACCGGCGCCGCAAGCGCCCGGCGCGCTGTCCGCCGGGGCCGTGCTCGAGGCTGCGAGCGACGACGCGAGCGCGGCGTCGGCGGAGCTCGCTGCGCCCGCCGAGGTCGCGGGCCGCGTGCGCGCCCACGAGGCGACCGGCGTCGCACCGAGCGGCGCGGTCCTGTACACGGGCCGCGTCGTCGCGCACGGGAGCGAGGAGCCGCTCGCCGCCGCCGTCGTATCGACGCAGCCGGCAGGCGCGGTCGAGCGGGTCGAGCGCGCGCGCACCGGCGCGGACGGGCGCTTCGCGTTCCGCGGGACCGCGGACGAGGAGCGGACGCTGCGCGTCGACGCATCGGACGTCCACGCCTCGGACGTCCACACCCCGGACTATGCACCGCTGCGCATGCCGCTCGACCCGGTCCGGCGCGCGCTGTTCGGCGTGCGGACCGGGCGCCGCGCGAGCGAGGACGGGAGCGAGGTCGACCTCGGCACGCTCGCGCTGCACCCAGGGGTCGCGCTCGCCGGCCGCGTGCTGCGCGCCGCGGACCGCAGCCCCGTGGCCGGCGCCGAGCTGCTCGTGTTCTGGCAGGACCTGTACGGCACGCCGACGACGTTCGACGACCACGTGCTCGGGCGCTCGGACGACGACGGAGCGCTGCGCTTCGACGGTCGGCTCCCGATCGGCGTGGGCGAGGGGGACGGCAACTTCGTCGTCGTCGCGCTGGCCGCGGAAGGGTGCGGAGTCGCGCGCGCGCCGCTGATGGAGGACAGCACGCGCATCGACGGCGTCGAAGTGCTCGTCCACGTGGGGCCCGTGCTCGAAGTCCGGGTCGTCGGCCCGGACGGGGTGCCGGTCCCGGGCGCGCGCGTCGCGCTGGCGCCGCTCACGTCGCCGTTCCCGCGGGCGATGGGCGCGCTCGAGGCACGGGGCTTCTGGCCCCCGCCGCTCGCGTGGACGGAGCGCTTCGAGCGGCGCACGGACCCGGCCGGCGCGGCGCGCTTCACGGCCTTGCTCACGGGCGTCGCCGACCCGCCCGCCCGGATCGCGCACTACGCGATCGGGGCCGAAGCCGACGGATACGCGCCGCGGGTCCAGAGCGAGACTCCGCCGACGGATGCCCCCTGGCGCGTCGTGCTCGAGCTGGAGCGGCTCGTCGAGACGCGCTTCGCGGGGCGCGTCGTCGACGCGGACGGCGCCCCGTTTGCCGGAGCGCTCGTCCGGCTCCACGGCTACCCCGTCGAGACGCGCTCGGACGAGAGCGGCTCCTTCGCGCTCGTGCGCCCGGCCGGCCCGCGGAGCACGGTCGTGCTGGCGGCATCGGCCGAGGGCTACGTGGAGCACCTGCACGAGCTCCACGTGCCGGGATCGCAGGCGCGCGTCGCCGACCTCGAGCTCGTGCTGCGCCGGCCGGCGCGCATCGCCGGGGTCGTGGTCGACCAACACGGCGTCCCGGTCGAGGGCGCGAAAGTGATGCTCACGCACGCCCAGGCCGAGCATCTGTTCCGGCCGGCGACGCGCGGCACCGACGTCGACGGCGGCTTCGCCCACGACGCAACGGAGGGGGCGTGGCTCGCGCACGTCGCGCCGCCGCAGCCGTTCCTCGACTGGATCCGGCCGGAGCCGACCCCCGTGCAGGGCGGCGACGAGGACGTGCGCCTCGTGCTCGAGCGCCGCGAGAGCCCGCCGACGCGGCTCGTCGTCACCGTCGTCGACGCGCTGACGGGTGCGCCGATCGACGCGTCCAACGTCATGCTCGTCTCGATCGACGGCGCCTCGGCTCACGGGCTTGCGCAGCGTGGCTCCGGGCGCGTCGAGTACGAGCTCCGGCAGCCGGGGCGGTACGTCGTTTGGGTGGCCGCCGAGGGGTACGCGAACGGCCACACGCTCGTCCGCGTGCCGCCCGAGGGCGGCGAGCAGCGCGCCCGGATCGAGCTGGGCGCTCCCGCGCGGCTCACGGGCCGCGTCAAGCTGAACGGCATGCCGCGTCCCGACCGGATGACGATCGAGGCGCGGCTCGACCTCGGGGGAGCCTCGGTTCCCGGCGGCGACGCGTGGCGGGAGCGGTCTCAGCAGTCGGCGCGCGAGCCGGTGTCGGCGGGCGACGCGTTCACGCTCCCGAACCTGACGCCGGGACCGTGGGTCGTGCGCCTCGAGGCGCGCGGCCTGCTCGCCGAGCAGCGCGTCGACGTGCCCGTCGGCGGCGAGGAGCACGTCGTGCTGCGCGCCGAGCCCGCGGCCGTGCTCGAGCTCGAGGCCGAGGTGTCGCCCGGTCGCGGGTGGATCGTGCCCGAGATCCGCCGCCCGGACGGCGAATGGGACGGCGACCGCATCCTGTCGGGCTCGATCGACCCGACGCGTCCGATCGCCCTCACGCTCCCGCCGGGCCGCGTCGAATGGCGTGTGCGCTTCGTCGAGACGACGTCGCTCGACTCCGACCTCGTCGCGCAGGACCAGACCGGCGAGGCCGACCTCGCCTCCGGCGAGACCCGCCACGTCCTCGTCCCGGTGATCCCCGTCGAATGACGCGGCAAGCGTCGTCCCGTGCCGGAACGTCCGTCACCGGGGTTGCTTGACGTCGGGGATGGTCGACATCGGGGTCGGCCGACGCCGGATGTCGTCAGCGGCCGCGCTCGTCGCCCCACAGGCGCACGTGCAGGCGGTCGGAGTAGCCGACGCCGTGCTGCGCGCACAGAGCGGCGAGCCAGCGCGCGGTCTCGTCGAGCGCGCGCGCCCCGGACGCCTTCGGCATGAGGTCGACGCGCTCGCGCGGGATCGCGTGGCGCTCGACGAGCGCGAGCGCCTCCTCGACGTCGCCCGGTGAGCCGACGACGAGCTTGAAGAACGCGCGCTCGCAGCGCGCGAAGAAGCGCAGCGCCTCCGCGACCTCGCGCCGCGCGGCGTCGACGCCGGCGTTGGCGAGCTTGGGCGAGACGTTGTACTGCGCGACGAGCGCGTCGAGCTCCACGTCCGGGACCAGCGTCCCGTTCGTCTCGACCTCGAAGCGGTAGCTCGCGTCGCGCTCGCGCAGCGCGCGCATCAGAGCGAGCCAGTCGCGCTGCTGGAGCAGCGGCTCGCCGCCGGTGACGACGACGTCGCGCAGCGGGTGCCGCGCGACGAGCGCGGCGACGGCGGCCGGCTCGAGCTCGACGATCTCGCGCTCGCGCTCGTACTTGTGGTACCCGGGCTCGGCGTCGCGGTCGTGTCGGAACGGCGTGCCGACCCAGTTCCACGTGTAGTCGGTGTCGCACCACGTGCACGAGAGGTTGCACAGCGACGAGCGCACGAAGACGACCGGCCGCCCCGCGCTGCGGCCCTCGCCCTGGATCGAGCGGAACACCTCCGCCTCGTCACGCAACCTCGCCAGCTTCACGACGACCAGGATAGGACTCCGCCGTCCCTACCCCCCACCCGCCGCTGGGGAGGATCGCAGCGAGGGCCGCCCGGTTGCGATCGAGCCACGATTTCATCCCCGCTACCATGGCTCCCTCGCCCGCTCCGAAGCTCCCGCGCCGCGCTGCCCATGCTCACGTCCCTCGCCTCGTGCTTCCTCGGTCTCGCAGCCTCCGGCGACGGCCGCATCACCGCGACCGACCTCGCACGGATCCAGCAGATCGTCGACGTGGACGTCGCCGCGGACGGCTCGGCCGCGGTCTTCGCCGTCCGCTCCGTCCACGGCGACCTCGACGACGCGGACGCCGAGCTCGGCTACCGCACGCACCTGCACTGGATCGACCTCACCGACCCCGAGGCGCAGCCGGTCGCGCTCACGTCCGGCGAGCGCACGGCTTCGAGCCCGGCGATCAGTCCCGACGCGACGACGCTCGCGTTCGTGCGCGCGGGCGAGAGCGACGGAGACGAGGACGGCGGCGGCACGCAGGTCTGGCTCCTGCCGCTCGACGCGCCGGGCGAAGCGCGCCAGCTCACGCGGCTCGAGCACGGGGCGGGCGCTCCGGTCTGGCGGCCGGACGGACGCGCGCTGCTCGTCTCGTCGGCGCTGCCCGAGAGCGACATCGAGGGGACGCCGCCGTGGGACGACGAGCGGCCGCGGCGCGAACGCGCGACGCCCGACGGGGAAGCGAGCGCGGCGGGCGACCGCGAGAGCCTGCGGCGCTGGCTCGACGCGGCGGCGGACGAGAACGATCCGCACGTGATCACGCGGCTCGCGTTCCAGGACGAGCAAGCGCTGCGCGGAGAGCCGCGCTACACGCACCTGTTCCTCGTCGACCTCGCGGGGCAGGCGACGCAGCTCACCGACGGCTTCGCCGTCCACCGCGACGCGCGCTTCTCGCCCGACGGCGCGACGATCGCGTTCGTCGACCGCGCGCACGACGGCAGCCACCCCGACCGGACGCGGCGCAGCCTCCTCTGGACGATCAGCGCCGGCGGCGGCGAAGCACGCGCCGTGCTCGACGACCAGCGGCTCGACGCGGGATCGCCGCGCTGGGCGCCCGACGGCCGCGCGCTCTGGTTCACGGCGTCCGACGCGCGCGACCCGCTCTTCGCGCAGCGCCTCGTCGGCCGGGTCGAGCTCGCGAGCGGCACCGTCCGCTGGCCTGCCGTCGAGACGGACACGAGCGCGAGCGCGCTCCACGTCGGCGCGGACGGCCTACTCCTGTTCACGACGAGCCGCTTCGGCGCTGGGCCGCTCGTGCGCGTCGAGCCGCGCGCGGGCGAACGGACCGAGCTGTACAGCGGCGCCGGCGCGATCACCGCGTTCGACGTCGGCGGCGGGCGCGTCGTCGCCGCGGCGACGACCGCCGGCAACCCGAGCGAGCTGTACGCGCTCGAGGACGGCGGCTGGCGGCGGCTCAGCGACCTGCACGCGAGCTGGCTCGCCAGGGTGCCGCTCTCCGTCCCGCGCGAGCGCTGGCTCGAGCGGCCGGACGGGATGCGCGTGCAGTACTGGGTGATGGAGCCGACGCTGCGCGAGCCCGGCGAGCGCTACCCGACGGTGCTCCAAATGCACGGCGGGCCCTCGGTGATGTGGGGACCGGGGACGTTCAGCATGTGGCACGAGCTGCAGCTCCTGTGCTCGTGGGGCTATGGCGTCGTCTACGCGAATCCGCGCGGCTCCTCCGGCTACGGGTACGACTTCCAGCGCGCGAACTGGCGCGACTGGGGCCACGGCCCGAGCGCAGACGTGCTCGCGGCGCTCGACGCGGCGGCCGAGGAGCTCGACTGGATCGACGAGGAGCGGCTGTTCCTGACCGGGGGCTCGTATGCGGGGTACCTCACCGCCTGGATCGTCGCGCACGACCAGCGCTTCCGCGCGGCGGTCGCACAGCGCGGCGTGTACGACCTCACGACGTTCTTCGGCGAGGGCAACGCGTGGCGCCTCGTCGAGTACGCGTTCGGCGGCAAGCCGTGGGAGCCCGCGATCCGCCGCATCCTCGCGCGCGAGTCGCCGTTCACGTACGTCGACCGCATCCGCACGCCGCTGCTCGTCATGCACGCGAGCCAGGACCTGCGCACCGGCGTGAGCCAGAGCGAGATGCTCTACCGCGCGCTCAAGGAGCTCGAGCGGCCGGTCGAGTACGTGCGCTACCCGAACGCGGGCCACGATCTCTCGCGCACGGGGGACCCGCGCCAACGCGTCGACCGGCTCGCGCGCATCGTCGAGTTCTTCGAGCGCTGGGCGGAGAACGAGCGGCCCGCTCCCGGCACCGCCGCGATCGAGCCGGCCAAGCCCGCGGAGGCCTCCGCGCCGCGCCGCCGCCGCGCGTTCTGAACGCGAGAGCGGAGGGCGGCGGTTTCAGCCGCCGAGCGCCTCGCCGAGCCCCGGCACGTGGGCCGCGCCGTGCGCGACGACGAGGTCCGCGTCGCGCACGTCGTCGCCGTACGGCTCGTAGCGGCCGCCGAGGTGCTCGTGCAGGAAGCGCTCGGCGATCGCCCAGTACGCGATCCAGCTCGCGGCGCTGCGGTAGTCGTGCGGCTCGTTCGGATAGACGACGTACGTGACCGGGTGGTCGCGCTCGGCGAGCGCCGCGACGAAGAGGTCCGACTGCTCCTGCGGCACGCGCGCGTCGAGGGCGCCGTGCGTGACGAGCAGCGGACGCGTCACGCGCTCGGCGGCGAAGAGCGGCGAGTGGCGCTCCAGGAGCGCGCGACCCTCGGGCGTGCGCGGGTCGCCGACGCGCTGCACCCAGAGTCGGCCGGCGCCGGCCGCGATCAGTCCGTCGGTGAAGCGCACGAGATCCGACAGGCCGTACATCGACAACCCGCACGCGAACGCGTCGCTCTCGAATGCGAGCGCGGCGTGGGTCTGGTAGCCGCCGAAGGACCAGCCCCAGATCGCGCGGCGCTCGCGGTCCGCGATGCCGCGCTCGACCGTCCAGTCCGCGACGTCGAGCACGTCGCGCAGGATGCGCTCGCCCCACTCGAGGTCGCCCGCGTCCATGAAGCGCCGCCCGTAGCCGACCGCGCTGCGGAACTCCGTGCGCACGACCGCATAGCCGCGGTTCGCGAGGAGCTGGAAGCTGCGGTTCGTGAACCAGTTGTTCCACTCGAAGCCGACCCACGGACCGCCGTGCACGTAGTACACGGTCGGGAGCGGCCGGTCGGGCACGCCGTCGCCGTCCGCGTCGCTCCCGACCGGCAGGTAGAGGTCGCACGGCAGCGCGAGCCCGTCGGAGGCGGGCACGAGCAGCGGGCGGCGCGGCGCGAGCGCGACGCCCTCGAGCGCGGAGACGTCGCCGAAGAGCGGGGTCGCGCGCTTCGCATCGCGGTCCCAGACGTAGTGGTCGAGCGGTCCGCCGTCCATGAAGCGCACCAGCCAGCGCCGGCCGCCGTCGCTCTGGCCGGCGAAGCTGACGTCGCCCGGGTGCACGCTCTCGAGCAGGCGGAAGTCGAGCTCGACCTCGGCGTCCGCGAAGCCGCGGCGCATGCGCGGGAAGTACGCGACGACGGCCTGGACCGCGCCGGTGCGCGGGTCGATCGTCGCGCCGCCGGGAACGACGTCGGCGAACGGGTCGGCGAGCAGCACGCGCTCGGCCCCGCTCTCGAGGTCGTAGGCCTTGAGCGCGGACTTGTCGCGGCCGCGCGCATCGACCGCGTAGAGCTCGCGGCCGTCCGCGGAGACGGAGAGCAGCTCGGAGACGCGCGATTGCTCCCAATCGAGCGCGTGCAGCGCGGTCCACGCTGCGGCCGCGTCGGACGCCGCGACGTCGCGCGCGGGGGACGACGGGACGTCGGGCGCCGGGGGCGACGGGACGTGGGGAGCCGGGCGCGCCGGGACGTAAACGGTGTAGCCGTCGCCGTGAGCGCTGCGGCCGGCGCGCGGGACGAGCTGCGCGTCGACGAGCCAGCGCGTGATGCGCGGATCGCGCGCGAGCTCCTCGGCCGCGCCGTCCGTGAGCGCGACGCGCCAGAGTGCTCCGTCCGAGGCGATCGCCGCCGCGTCGGGCCGGAGCGGGCTCACGGCGACGACCCGCGCGTCGCGGGCATCGGGCAGCAGCGCGCGCGGCTCGCCGCCGTCGAGCGCGGCGAGCGCGACGCGCGTCCCGTGCTCGCTCTCGAGCTCGAGCAGCACGTTGCGCCCGTCGGGCGCGAACGTGAACGCGCGCACGCCGGCGGCGTCGAGCGCGCGGTCCGCCGCCGGCTCGTCGAGCGCGCGGATCCACAGGCGCGCTTCCGCGGGGTCGATCCAGCCGACACGACTCCCGTCGGGGCTGATCTGCATGCGGACCTTGTCGATCGGAGCGAAGAACGCGCTGCGCGGCAGCAGCTCGTCGGCCCGCGTCGGCGCGAGCGCGGCGAGCGAGGCCGCGAGCGAGAGGAGCATGGTACGCATGGGCGCGATCGTACGGCGCGGCGCGCCCGCGCGCGGTCGCTCGCCGGTCAAGGACGCGCAAAGCAGCTCGGCGCCACGGAATCGCGCATTTCGATCACCTCGTGACTGGGCGCGAGCCGATGAGTAGACCATAGGGAAAACTCTTCTCCCTGGCCGGATCGCGCCACGTCGGCTCCAATGGCTCGGCACCTGGGAAAGGACACCGAATGGACTCCAGTGGCGTACTCTCCGAACGAGCGCTCGTTCTGAACCGGTCGTGGTCGGCGATCGCGACGACGACCGTGCGCCACGCGCTGGGGCTCGTGTTCACCGGCTCGGCCAAGGCGGTCCAGCCCGACACGTACGAGATGCACGGGTTCGAGTCGTGGGCGAGCCTCAAGCTCCACCCCGAGGAGCCCTGCATCAAGACGGTGGCCCTGCGCATCCGCGTCCCCGAGGTCATCGTCCTGACCCGCTACAACGGGCTGCCGAACAAATCGGTCACGTTCACGCGGCGCAACCTGTACCGGCGCGACCGCAACACGTGCCAGTACTGCGGCAAGCGCCCCGGGACCGCGGAGCTGTCGATCGACCACGTGGTCCCGCGCTCCCGCGGCGGCCGGAGCACCTGGGAAAACTGCGTTCTGGCCTGCGTCCGCTGCAACCGCCGCAAGAGCGACAAGCTTCCCGAGCAGGTCGGGCTCAAGCTGACGCACAAGCCCGTCCGACCCAAATGGACGCCGGCGCTCGAAGTCCCCATCAGCCGCATGCGGCAATCGTGGGAGCGCTTCGTCAGCGATCGGTACTGGGACGTCCCGCTGGAGCCCTAGCCCCGGCGCTCGCCCCGTCGCATGCTGGGTAGCGCAATCGGTAGCGCGGCTCCCTGTTAAGGAGAAGGTTGTGGGTTCAAGTCCCACCCCAGCAGCCACGCTCCCGCTCGAGTGACGGCAGCCTCGAGTGACGGCCGCCTCGAGCGCGGAAGGCGTGTACCCTCGCGCCCGTGCGCGCCACCTCGACCCGCTTCGCCGGCCTCGTCCTCACCGACCACGAGCTCGACGTCCCGCTCGACCACGGGCGACCGAACGGGCCCGCCCTGCGGTTGTTCGCGCGCGAGGTCGTCTCGGTGCAGCGGACGAACGACGCGTTGCCGTGGCTCCTGTTCCTGCAGGGCGGGCCCGGGTTCTCGTCGCCGCGGCCGGCCGAGGCGAACGGGTGGATCGGGCGCGCCGTGCGCGACTACCGCGTGCTCTTGCTCGACCAGCGCGGCACCGGGCGCAGCTCGCCCGTGAGCGCGCGCACGCTCGCGCGCGTCGGCGGCGCGCGCAAGCAGGCGGACTACTTGCGCTCGTTCCGCGCGGACTCGATCGTGCGCGACGCCGAGCTCGTGCGCGCGCGGCTCGTCGGCGCCGACCATCCGTGGAGCGTGCTCGGGCAGAGCTTCGGCGGCTTCTGCCTCGCGCACTACCTGAGTGTCGCGCCGCACGGGGTGCGCGAGGCGCTGTTCACCGGCGGGCTGCCGCCGATCGACGCGACGGCCGACGACGTCTACCGGCGCACCTACCGTCACGTGCTCGCGAAGAACGAGCGCTGGCTGCGCCGTCATCCGGGCGACGAGGAGCGCGCGAACGAGGTCGCCGAGCACCTGCACGCGCGCGACGTGCGGCTGCCGTGCGGCGACCGGCTCACGCCGCGGCGTTTCCAGCAGCTCGGCATCCTGCTCGGCGCGCACGACGGCGCCGAGCAGCTCCACTGGCTGCTCGACGAGACGTTCGTCGATGGGCCCGAGGGGCGCGAGCTCTCGTACGTGTTCCTGCGGCGCGTCGAGAACGCGCTCGCGTACGACACGCACCCGATCTACTCGCTGCTGCACGAGGCGTGCTACGCGCAAGGCTGCGCGACGCGTTGGTCGGCGCATCGCGTGCGCGCGGAGCACGAAGCGTTCGAGTGGACTCCGGGGCGCCCGCTGCGCTTCACGGGCGAGATGATCTACCCGTGGATGTTCGCGGAGTACGGCGCGCTCGCGCCGCTGCGCGAGACGGCGGAGCTGCTCGCCGAGCGCGAGGACTGGCCGCGGCTGTACGAGCGCGACGCGCTCGCCGCCTGCGCGGTGCCGTGCGCCGCCGCGATCTGGGCGGACGACACCACGTCGACCGCGCGTACTCCGAGGAGACCGCGGCCGTGCTGCCCGACGCGCGGGTCTGGCTGACGAACGAGCACGAGCACGACGGGCTGCGCGCGGAAGGCGAGCGCGTGCTCGGGCGGCTGCTCGAGCTCCTGCGGGGCTGACGTCGGCCCCGTCGGTCCGTCAGGGGTTGGCGATGAACGCCAAGAGGCGCGCGTAGGCGCGCGCGGCGCCTGACGTCATCGGGAACGAGAGCAGGTTGACCTGCTCGAACGGGTCGAAGTCGAGGTCGAAGAGCGCCTCTCCCGCGGTCGTCTCGCGGATCAGCTTGTAGCGCTCGTCCCGCGCGATCCGGAAGTTGAACTCGAAGGGGCCGAAGCCGTTCGGCGTGAAGAGCTCGGTGTACGCGTAGCGGCGCAAGGAAGGCCGCAGCGGTGCAGCGAAGTACGGCAGGAGGCTGACCGAGTCGATCGGGTAGCCGGGCGGCAACGTCGCCTTCAGGTCGACGCCCGCGATGTCGGTGATCGTCTTGTAGATGTCCGTCGACGTGACGAGCGCGTCGCAGACGCTCGGCTGGACGCCGGGCACCGGGCCGACGCCGACCACGCCGGGCTGGAGCGCGTAGCGGTA
>CAZGTQ010000244.1:0-6141 GCA_964528575.1 uncultured Planctomycetaceae bacterium
GGGCAAGACGGCCATCGTCGAAGGATTCGCCCAGATGGTCGTCGACGGCAGCGTGCCCGACCTGCTCCGCGACCGCCGCATCGTCGTGCTCGACCTCGCCATGATGGTCGCCGGCACCAAGTATCGCGGCCAGTTCGAGGAGCGCATCAAGGCCGTGATGACGGAGGGTCGTCGCGTGCGCGACGTGGTGCTCTTCATCGACGAGCTGCACACGCTCGTCGGCGCGGGCGGCGCCGAGGGCGCGATCGACGCGTCGAACGTGCTGAAGCCGGCGCTCTCGCGCGGCGAGATCCAGTGCATCGGCGCGACGACGCTCGACGAGTACCGCAAGCACATCGAGAAGGACGGCGCGCTCGAGCGCCGCTTCCAGTCGGTCAACGTCGACCCGCCGACCGTCGAGGAAGCGGGCGAGATCCTGCGCGGCTTGCGCGACCGCTACGAGGCGCACCACCGCGTCACGTACACCAACCAGGCGCTGAACCTCGCGGTCGAGCTCTCCAACCGCTACATCAACAACCGCTTCCTGCCGGACAAGGCGATCGACGTCATGGACGAGGCGGGGGCGCGCGTGCGGCTGCGCAACATGGTCGCGCCGCCCGATCTCAAGGAGATCAACACCGAGATCGACGAGCTCGACCGCGCCAAGGAGCGCGCGGTGAGCGAGCAGGACTTCGAGAAGGCGGCCGCGCTGCGCGACCAGGCCTACCAACTGCGCAAGAAGCGCGAGCACGTCCAGAAGGAGTGGCGCGCGAAGCAGGCGGAGAAGGAGGAGACCGGCGAGGTCGACGCCGAGGTCATCGCGGAGACCGTGTCGAAGATGACCGGCATCCCGCTCACCCGTCTCGAGAAGGACGAGGCGGAGCGCCTGCTCCGCATGGAGGACGAGCTCGCCACCGTCGTCATCCACCAGGACGAGGCGATCAAGGCGATCGCGCGCTCGGTGCGCCGCTCGCGCTCGGGTCTCAAGGACCCGCGCCGCCCGATGGGCACGTTCGTGTTCCTCGGCCCTTCCGGCGTCGGCAAGACCTACCTCTGCAAGCAGCTCGCGAAGTTCATGTTCGGTGACGCGGACGCCGTGATCACGATGGACATGAGCGAGTACATGGAGAAGCACAACGCCTCGCGGCTCGTCGGCGCGCCTCCGGGCTACGTCGGCTACGAGGAGGGCGGCCAGCTCACCGAGAAGGTGCGCCGCCGGCCGTACTCGGTCGTGCTGCTCGACGAGATCGAGAAGGCGCACCCCGACGTCTTCAACATGCTCCTGCAGATCATGGAAGAGGGCCGGCTGACCGACTCGTTCGGACGGCACGTCGACTTCCGCAACACGATCATGATCATGACGAGCAACCTCGGCTCGCACATGATGAAGGCGGGGTCGCAGCTCGGCTTCGGCAAGCCGGTCGCCGAGGAGAACCTCGAGGACCGCAAGAAGCGCATGCGCGCCGACGTGATGGCGGAGGTCGAGCGCCACTTCCGGCCCGAGTTCCTCAACCGCGTCGACGAGCTGATCGTCTTCAACCCGCTGACGCGCGAGGACATCACGCGGATCGTCCAACTGCAGCTCGACGAGGTGCGCTCGCGCATCGCCGATCAGGACCTGTCCTTCGAGCTCGACGACAGGGCGCTGGAGTTCCTCATCAAGAAGGGCTTCCACGAGGACTACGGCGCGCGTCCGATGCGCCGGGCGATCGAGCGCTACATCGAGGACCCGCTCGCGGAGCAGCTCCTGCGCGGCGAGCTCGCCAAGGGCGTGACGATCCAGATCACGGTCCAGGGCGACCTCGCCGCAGCCGAGGCGCTCTCGTTCTCGCAGGACACGGGCGCGCAGACGGAGCCGGTCGCCGCCAGCGCGACGCCGGAGAGCTGAGCCCGCGCGCCAGGCGGCGGTTCTACGGAGCCCTGCGCTCCGCCCGGTCCGGACGTCGTTCGGTCCTGGCGGGGCGCGGGGCTCCTTGCGTTACGATGGCGCCGTCCCGGAGGTACGCGATGCCGATCTCGAAGCTGCTCCTGTCCCTCGCGCTCGTCGCTCCGCTCGGCCTGGACGGCGACGGCGACGAGCTCCCGCAGGTCGACCCGAAGGTCGTCGCGGCCGCGGTCGCCGACATCGAGAAGGCCTTCGAGAGCGAGGAGGCCCCGGTGCGCGCGGCCGCGATCGCGCGGCACGGCTCGGTCGCGGCGCCCGAGGTCGTCGAGCTGGTCGCCGCGGCGGTGCGCGATGCCGATCCGTCGGTCGTGGGCGCCGCGCTCCAGGCGCTGCGCGCGCAGGCGCACCCCGCGGCGCTCGAGGCGCTGCACGCGACGTACAAGCGCCACAAGAAGCTGCGCAAGCAGCCGGAGCTCTTCGCGCAGCTCCTCGAGGCGATCGGACAGCACGCGAGCCCGAGCTCGATCGACGTGCTCGCCGACGACGCGTTCGAGCTGCGCGAGCGCGACGTCGTGACCGCCCGCATCCTCGGGCTCGGCCACGTCCGGCACGAGCGCTCGGTGCGCAAGCTGATGGAGCTCGTGACGAAGGCCGACCGCAGCCGAACGGCTCCGCACGCGGCCGACTTCCGGCTCAGCCTCGCGTTCCTCACCGGCGTCGACCACGGCGACGACCTCGACCGCTGGGTCGCGTGGTGGAACGACGCCAAGAAGTCGTTCGAGCTGCCCGCGGAGCCGCCGAAGCTGCCGCGCGCGATGCAACTGCGCTACGAGAGCTACTGGGGCTACGACATCGTCTACGAGCGCAAGACGAAGCGCGAGGATCGCGGGAAGGACCCGGAGAAGGGCGACCCGGAGCAGGACGAACGAGCGTCCGGATGAGCGAGGCGACGGCGCTGCGCGAGGCGGCGCGGCTGTTCAACGCAGCCGAGTACCACGAGGCGCACGAGGTGCTCGACGAGCTGTGGGAGGGCACCCATGGCCCGGAGTCGGACTTCTACAAGGGCCTGATCCAGGCGGCGATCTGCATGTACCACTTCTCGCGCGGCAACCTCGACGGCGCGCGCAAGCTGTACCGCGGTCACCGGCGCTATCTCGCGGGGTACCTGCCGCGCTACCGCGGGCTCGACGTCGAGGGGTGCCTCGCTCAGATGCAACGCTGCCTCCAGCCGGTGCTGCGCGCCGCGCCCGACGCGGCGGTGCCGTTCGTGTACGACGAGCGGCCGCGGCTCACGCTCGAGGACGCGCCGGACGGTTCGAGCGGTCCCGACGGTGCGAGCGTTTCCGACGGTTTGCGCAAGATCCGCTGACACCGCGCGCGCCGCGCGCCGGTCCCTTGCGCGTGGACGAGCTCGAGCTCGATCGTGCGGATCGTCGGCCGGAGCGTGAGCCGGAGCGCGCCCCGCTGCGCCTGCGCCCCGGCCACCCGCTCTGGCCGCGCGAGCTCGACGAGATCGAGGCCGCGCCGCACGAGCTGTGGCTGCGCGGCCGCGCGGACGTGCTCGCCGCGGGGCCGCGCGTCGCCGTCGTCGGCACGCGCACGCCCTCGCCGTACGGGCTGGACCAGGCGCGGCGTTTCGCGGGGGCGCTCGCAGCCGCGGGCGCGTGCGTGGTGAGCGGCCTCGCGCGCGGCATCGACGCGGCGGCGCACGAGGCCGCGCTCGACGCCGGCGGCGCGACGATCGCCGTGCTCGGCAGCGGCGTCGATCGACCGTGGCCGGCCGGGCCCCTCGCCGAGCGCGTCGCCCGCGAAGGCGCGCTCCTGTCCGAGCACCCGCTCGGCCGCGGCCCGCGCCGGCACCACTTCCCGCTGCGCAACCGGCTGATCTCGGGGCTCGCGGACGCGACGCTCGTCATCGAGGCGGCGCACGCGTCGGGCTCGCTCATCACCGCGCGCTGGGCGGCCGACCAGGGGCGCACGGTGCTCGCCGTGCCGGGCCGCGTCGACCATCCGATGGCGCGCGGCTGCCACCGGCTGCTCCGCGAGGGCGCGACGCTGGTCGAATCGCCCGCGGACGTGCTCGACGCGCTCGGCTGGAGCGCCGCGCGCGCTCCGGACGACGGCGAGCGCGACGAGGCGCCGAGCGCGCCGCTGCTCGCCGCGCTCGCGGGCGAGACGCTGTCGGCCGACGAGCTCGCGCAACGGCTCGGCCGTCCGGTGCCCGACGTGCTCGTCGAGCTCGTGATGCGCGAGCTCGCGAACGAGGTGGCGCGCGCGCCGGGCGGGCTCTACCGGCTGCTGCCGCGAGGGCGCGCGTGACCTGAGGTCGCGAGCGAACGCCGGCGGCTCAGAGCGCGTCGGAGCACGGGTCGCCGGTTCGCCGACGGGCCCTCATCCCATCTCAGTCGACCGACGCGAACAGCGCTTCGCAGACGAGCATGACGACCGCGACGATGCCGCACGAGACGAGGAACACCGACAGGCGGCGCGGCACGCCGCGCAGCGCCGCGCCGTCGCGCGCGTCGGCGTAGAACGCGCTCATGACGACGATCGCCACCGACACCGCGAGGAAGAGCAGGACGTGCACGCCCAGGCCGCTCATGCCGGCGCCTCCTCCGCGGTGCGCTCCTGCGCGCCGTGCGACGCGGGGTCGAGCGCCTCGGCGTCGGCCGCGCGCGCCGCCTGCGGGTCCTCGTCGAGCAGGCGCGCCTCGGCGAAGCCGTACACGTCGAGCATCGCGAGCACGTTGAGCAGGCCCGCGACGCAGCCGAACAGGAGGCCGACGTCGGCGGAGGGAATCTCGTCCGTCACCGGCGGTCGGCCCGACACGAGCTCGGCAACGACGGCGGGCAAGCCGACGAGGAATTGGCCCGCCCAGTAGTAGAAATGGCGCTCGCGGCTGAGGTTGGAGAGCTCGGCGAGCCAGGTGCCCCACGCGAACAGCCCGACGAGCAGCGCGAACACGATCGCGCCGCGCAGGAAGCGCTTCTGCAGGACGTGGCCGAGCCCGGGGACTGCCCAGGCGGCGGCGACGAGCAGCGTCGGCGCCTGACCGCGCGCGCGCTCCTCGGCCCCGACGCGGGCGTCGAGGTGGGCGCGCACCATGAGGAAGACGTTCGCGAGGCCCGAGAGCGACGTCAGCATGCTCCCGAGCATGATCGTGTCGGGCCACGGCACCGGCCGATCGGGCCCGAAGCCGACCTGGCGGAAGTGCCACAGGAGCGCGCCGAGGTTGCCGGCCTCGGGCGACAGGAGGATGGCGAAGCGCCCGCGCAACTCGGGGTCGAGGAAGCTGAAGACGAGCCCGTCGGAGAGCCACCAGCCGAGCGCGTACAGGCCCTCGACCGCGAGGAACGCGACGAAGCCGAACGTCGGCCGGCCGAGGTACAGGTGTCCGAGGCCGGGCACGAAGAGCGTGAGCAGCGCGGCGATGCCGGGCTCGCCCCGCCGGGCGGCTTCCTGGTTCCGAGCGTCCATGGCGACGAGCGGCCGGTTCTACCAGCCGCGTCGGACGCCCGCCAGGACGGATCCGGCCGCGCGCGCCGGGCGGTGGCCGGCGCGCCCCGCGCTTGCCAAGATGTCCCGTCCGTGACCTCCGCGCCGCACGAGCACCGCCGCCTGGACGACGAGGACCCGCACGAGGACCGGCACGAGCCCTGGCACGAGCACCGGTTGCGCGTCCGCTACGCGGAGACCGACCAGATGGGTCGCGCGCACCACGCGAACTACCTCCTGTACATGGAGGAGGGCCGCACGCGCATGATGCGCGAGCGCGGCTGCTCGTACGCGGAGCTCGAGAAGCGCGGCATCGGCCTGCCGGTGCGGCGCGCGGAGCTGCGCTACCGCGGGGGCGCCGCCTACGACGACGAGATCCTCGTGCGCACCCGCGTCGAGGCGATCGGCAACGCGACCGTCACGTTCGCCTACGAGATCGTCCGCGCCAGCGACGGAGCCCCGCTCGCGACCGGCTCGACCGAGCTCGCCTGCGTCGACATGCGCCGCACGCCTCCGAAGCCGACGGGGCTGCCCCACGACGTGCGCGCAGCGCTGGGCTGAAGAGCCCGGGAGCGCCGTCCGGCGGGCGTTCAGGCCCGCTCGTCGTCGGCGCGGCGCGGGCCGCGCTCGGGGGCCTCGTTCTTGGCCTTGGCGCGGAAGTCCTCGAGGCGCAGGAACTGCGTCTCGGCCAGATGCCGGTCCTCGAAGAGCTCGGCGCTGGCGATCTCCGGCTCCTCGACCGCCTCGCGCGGCGCCGGGAGCGCGGCGGGCACGCTCTCGAG
>CAZGTQ010000245.1:0-39741 GCA_964528575.1 uncultured Planctomycetaceae bacterium
CCGAGCGGCGCGCGAGCGGCGCTGCCGCCGCGGACGAGCCCGCGCCCGCGCCCGCACGTCGTCCGCGCCGCCCGAGCGACGCGCCCGTGCTGATCGAGCTGCGCGACGTGGCGCGCGCGTACGTCGACGCGGCGGGGGAGACGGTGCTCGCCGTCCAGAACGCGACCCTGCGCGTCCGCGAGGGCGAGCTGCTCGGCATCATCGGCCCGTCGGGGCAAGGCAAGAGCACCCTGCTCAACGTGATCGGCGGCCTCGACAGCCCGACGTCGGGCGACGTGCTCGTGCGCGGCGAGCCGCTGCCGCGCGGCGAGTGCGAGGCGCTGCGCCGCTACCGCGCCGAGCAGATCAGCTTCGTCTTCCAGGACCTGAACCTCGTCACGCACCTCACGGCCGAGGAGAACGCGGCGCTGCCGCTCGTCTGCCGCGGCGTCCCGCGCAAGGAGGCGCTCGCGCGCGCGCGCCACAACCTCGGGCTGCTCGGCCTGGGCGACCTGCTCCACCGGCGCCCCTCGCAGCTCTCGGGCGGCCAGAAGCAGCGCGTCGCGATCGCGCGCGCGTTCACCTCGCCCGCGCCGATCGTGCTCGCCGACGAGCCGACGGGCTCGCTCGATCCGCGCACCGCGCGCGAGGTGATGGACGCGTTCCACGAGCTGTGCAAGCTCGGCGGCGGCGGCCGGTGCCGCACCGTCGTGCTCGTCACGCACAACACCTCGCTCGCCCGACGCTACTGCGACCGCGTCGTGCGTTGCACGACCGACGGGCTCGTCGAGGTCGCGGACGGAGCGGACGAGCGCGACGACGACGCGCCGCTGCGCGTCGTGCCCGGAGGCCGCGCGTGAGAACGACCGCGCTCGTGCGCTACGCGCTCTCCGACCTGCGCCACCGGCCGGGCGCGACGTGGCTCAACGTCGCCGCGGTCGCGCTCGCCGCCGCGTACATCCTCGTGCTCGGCTTCTACGGCGCGAGCATCCACCGCTATCAGGAGGAGCTGCTCGAGCGCTCCTTGCCGACGAAGATCGTCGCGTCGATGCCGGACGTCACCGACGCGAGCCTGCGGCTGACCGACGAGCGCATGGCCGCGCTCGCCGAGCTCGACGACGTCGCGCTCGTCTTCGGCCGCATCGAGCTCAACGTGCGCGCGTACGTCGACGAGGCGCGCGCGGTCGACCTGCCCGCGGAGAGCACGACGCCCGCCGACCCGTCCGTGTCCGGGGACCGGCTCGCTCTCGGGAGCGGCGTGAGCGCGGCCGACGCGCGCGAAGTCGTCCTGTCGCGCGCTCTGTTCGAGAAGCTCGGCGGCGTCGTCGCCGAGACGCCCGTGCCCGACGCGCTGTTCGTCGAGGTGCGCCGCACGCTCGCGGGCCGCGAGGAGGTGCACCGGCTCGAGCTGCGCATCGCGGGCCTGTTGCGCCACGAGGACACCGAGCGGATCTTCGTGCCGATCGACGTGCTCACCGCGCTCGACCTGTGGTGCACGAGCAAGATCGACGAGCTGTCGACGACGGGCGGCTTCTCCGGCGGTCGCCGCGCGCGCTTCCCCGCGGCGCTCGCCTACGCGCCCGAGTCGGCGCGCGAGCGGGTCGCGACCGAGGCGCAGGCGCTGCGCGTGCGCACCGAAGAGGCGGGGACGGTCGAGATCGTCGAGCCGCCGGGACCGCTGTGGTCGGTGCTCGAGCGCTCGGACGGCGCGCCGCTCGACGAGGCCGACCTCGCCGCGGCGAGCCGCGCGGGCCTCGCTCCGCGCGAGGTGCGCAGCGCGACGGTCGCGGGGGCGCGCGCGGTCGCGCTCGGCGCCGACGATCCGCGCTGGGACGCGATCGACGACGAGCACGAGCGCGAGACCGCATACGTCCTGAGCGCAGACGTGCCGCCGGCGGCCGTGTTCGACGCCCACCGCAGCGAGCGCGCGCCCGCCGGCCTGCAGGTCGGCGCCGACCTCCTCGCGTCGCACGACGAGCTACGCTGGATGCTGTTCGAGCCGCACGCGTCCGCGGCCGCGTCCGCGGTGTGCCTCGTCGAGACGGACGATCCCGCGGCCGCGCGCGCGCTCGCCGACCTGGGCGGCGCGCCCGCGGTCGGCCGCGAGCTCGGCTGGCTCTTCTACGACGGCTCGAGCGGCTGGGGCGAGGCCGCGGAGCTCGGCGCGATCGTCGCGCGCTCGCCCGGCCTCGACGCGGGCGTGTGGTGGCAACGCGACGTGCCCGCCGTCGTCGAGCCGCGGGGAACGGCGCGCACGTTCGCCACGCGCTTCGTCCCCGCGGAGCTGTACCGCCGCGTCGCGCCGCCGCCCGGGCCGCTCGAAGCGGGCCTCTCCGTCGCGGAGCCGACGCGCCGCACGTGCGTGCTCGCCACCGCGCGCCCGTTCGACGCGCCGGCGGCGCTGTGGATCGGCGCCGACCGAGCGCAGGTCGTGCGCACGATCGCGACCGCGGGCGCCGACGTGCTGTGGATGGCGGCGCCGGCCGACGCGCGGCTCGGAGGCGTCGTCGTGTGGGGACCGTGGACGAGCGTCGCGCAGGCCGAGCCGGCGCTCGCCGAGCTCGGGTGGCAGCCCGAACGGGCGAGCGCGCACCGGCCGGGTCGCGTTTCCGCGCTCGTCACGGGGGACGCGGCGTCGGTCGCGCAGAAGCTCGGGCCGCACGCCGCCGCGTGTCGCACGAGCGAGCTCGCCGGCGTGTGGGCGCGGCTCGGCGGCGCTCCGGATCTCGGGCTCGTGATGGTCGACGGGCCGCAGCTCGGTGCGGCCGCGGTCGACGGTCTCCTGCTGCGTGGCGCTCCGAGCGACGCGCCGGCGTCCGCGACGCTCGAGACCGGCCGCTGGCGCTCCGGCGAGCTCGCGCTCTCCGCGCGTCCCGACTTCCCGCCGCGCCTCGCGGTCGTGCCGCACGACACGTTCCGCGCAGCCGCGTTCGCCGCGACACCGGGGGCGCCGGTCGGCGCCGTGCGGCACGACGTGCTGCTCGGCGACCCCGTCGAGCTCGAGCGCGCGCGTCGGGACCTCGCGCCCGCGGGGCTCGCGCTGCGCCCGCTGCGCGAGCTGCGCGCGCGCACGCTCGCGCGCTACGAGGTGCGCGACGAGACGAGCGCGGACGGCCTCGTCGGCGGCGACGTCGTCACCGTGATCGCGATGAGCCCCCCGACGTTCGTCGCCGCGCGGCCCGAGCTCGCGATCGAGGGCGAGCTCGAGGGCCGCGACGAGGCGCTCGGGGTACGCGCGTCGTCGCCGACCGATCCGGACCGCTTCGCGCGCGATCTGACGCACGGCGGCTGGCTGCGCGGCGACCGCGGCATGGGCCAGGTCGTCCTGCCGCGCCGCGCGTTCGACGAGCTGACGGACGAGGACGCGCGGAGCGTGATCGGGCGCTCGGTGTCGATGCGGTTCGAGCGCTCGCTCCACGGCGGGATCGGCGCGGTCGAGGGGCTCGCGATGCCGCTCGAGGTCGTCGGTCTCGCGGCGGGCGACGCGGCGTACGTGCCGGTCGAGCTCGCGGCGAGCGTCGACCTGTGGGGCGCGGGCAAGCTCGCGTTCAACCAGACGCGCGGCGTGTTCGAGTCGCCGGCCGACGTCGCGCTCGCCGCCGGGCACGTGCGCGCGAACGTGTTCGCCGACGGCGCGGAGCAGGTCGCCGCGGTCGTCGGCGCGCTGCGCGATGCGGGCTACCACACCGAGGACAGCCTCGCGGAGCAGGAGAGCCTGCGCCGGCTCGGCAAGATCCTAGTGTTCATCGTCGGCTTCTTCGTGCTTGGCTGCGTGCTCAACGCGTCGATCACCGTGCTCGTCGCGACGATGATGAACGTCAAGTCGAAGATCTTCGAGATCGGCATCCTGCGCGCGCAAGGCGTGCGGGTGCGCGCCGTGCTCGGCATCTTCGCGTCGCAGGGGCTCGCGATCGGCGCGCTCGCGTTCGTCGTCGCCGCGCTCTGCACGCTCGCGCTCGAGCCGCTCCTGCGTGGGCCGGTGCGTCAGGTCTTCGGGCTGGAGTCGGGCGGGGTGCTCGCCGGCTCGCCGTTCGAGGCCGGGCTGTGGTGGCTCTCGGCGACGGCGCTGTTCGTCGCGGTCGCGTTCTCGTTCTGCGGCGTGGTCGTTCCGGCCGCGTTCGCGTGTCGTCTGGCTCCGGTGGAGGCCCTGCGCCGGAGGGAATAGGAAGAACCGATGGAAGAGCGAAACAAGACGGAGCGCTCGGGCGGTTTCCCCGCGATCCGGCTGATCCTGTGGACGGTGGCCGTGTTCTGCGTCGGCTACGTCGCGTCCGGGTACGGGCCCTCGGTCGACGAGATCCTGCGCCGTTGGGGCGTCGAGCTGCACCCGATCGCGAGCGACGGGCCGGCGTACGCGCACGAGGATGCGCAACCGCCGTCGGCCGCCGACGACGTGCGCGCGCTGCTCGCGGAGGTGGGCGCGTACGTCAGCCGGCTGAACACGCGCATCGGCGAGCTCGAGAGCGGTCTCAAGGAGAACGGCATCGCGCAGAGCATCCTCGCGAAGCGCGACGGCGCCGACCCCGCCGCGCTCCGGCGGCTCGACGAGGAGCGCGGGCGCTTCCAGGACAGCCTCGCGGGCCTCGAGCAGGACCTCGCCGAGGCGCTCGACCTCGAGGCGCGCCTGCGCTCGCTGCTCGACGCCGCCTCCGGCCGCGGCCAATCGGCCGTGCGCGGCAGCCACACGGTCGCGGACGCGCGTCACCTGCTCGAGCGGCTCGACTTGCTGGGCCTGCCGCGCCAGCGCTGAGCTTGCGCGGACGCGGCGCGCGCGCGTAGGCTCAGCGGATGCGACTTCGGTCCGCCGTGCGGCTCGCCGCCGCGCTCGTCGCCCTCTCGTCCGCCGCGGCCGCGCAGACCGAGCGCGTGTGGATCGTCGACGACGACGGCGGCCCCGGCGTCGACTTCACCGACATCCAGCCGGCGGTCGACGCGTCCGCGTACTTCGACCGCATCCTCGTGCGCTCGGGCCGCTACGACGGCTTCACGATCGAGGCGACCAACCTGAGCGTCGTCGCCGACCGGGACGCGCACGTCGTCGTCGCCGGCGAAGTGCGCATCCAGAACCAGGCGGCGTTCGGCCGCGTGCTGCTGCGCGGGCTGCGCTCGGGCGCGGGCGTCGAGCCGCTGCGGCTCGTCTGCCGCGACGTGATCGGGCGCACGTGGATCGAGGACTGCGCGATCGGTCCGCTGGCGGGCGACGAGCAGTCGCTGTCGGGGCTCCCCGGCGCGTTCGTCGAGAACGCGTCCTCGGTCGCGTTCCTGCGCTCGAGCGTGCGCGGCGGCGCCGGGCTGCCGGGCCGGTCCGCGCCGCCGGGGCTCGACGTGCTCAACGCGAACGCGCACCTGTTCGACTCGACGTTCACCGGCGGCGCCGGAGCCGACGCGGGGGACGGCGAGCCCGTCGGCGCGGGCGGTCCGGGCGTGCGCCACCGCGACTACCTCCTGTTCGCGCACGGCTGCACGCTCGCCGGCGGCCCCGGCGGCGACGGCTCGAGCGCGTGCTCGCCGGGCGGCGCGGGCGGAGCGGGGCTCCTCGTCGACGGTCCGTTCGCCGACGTCGAGCTGCGCGATGCCGCGACGGTCGGCGGAATGGGCGGTGCGTCGTGCGGGAACCCGGGCGCGAGCGGAGTGCCGCAGCGCCTGATCGCCGGCTCGCTCACGACCTACCCCGCGCCCGCGCGCCGGCTGCGCGTCGCGTCGCCGGTCCGCGCGAACGAGCTCGCGCGCGTGACCGTCGTCGGCCAGCCCGGCGACGTGGCGATCGGCATCCTCTCGCCCTACAAGGCCGTGACGCCCTATCCGTCGCTGCAGGGCTGGCTGCTCGTCGAGGAGCTTGGCGTGTTCGTCGTCCACGGCGTCGTTCCGGCTGCGGGCACGCTCCACCACGGGTTCGCGCCGCCGCCGATCGCGGCCGGCTCCGGCTCGCGGCTGGTGCACCTCCAGCTCGTCACGGCGACGGCCGCGGGCGCGGTCCTCTTGGAACCGCCCGCGTCGCTGCTCGTCGTTCCCGCCGGCACGTGACGGCGGCCGCGCCCGCTCCGTCCGGCGTCCGCGCCCGCTGGACGCGGCTCGCGATCTGCGTCGCGCTCGGCTTCGGCGTCGCGTCGACGTCGGTACCGGACGGCGTCGAGCCGGCGGGCTGGCGCGTCCTCGCGATCTTCGCCGCGGTGATCGCGGCGTTCGTCCTGCAGCCGCTGCCGATGGCGTCGGTCGTGATCCTCGCGCTGCTCGCGACCGTCGCCTGCGGCGCGCTGGAGTTCGACGAGGCGCTGGCTGGTTACGGGGAGAGCGTCGTGTGGCTCGTCGTCGGCGCGTTCCTGCTCGCGGGCGGGGTGCGCGACACCGGGCTCGGCCGGCGCATCGCGCTGACGCTGCTCGCGAAGCTCGGGCGCACGACGCTCGGCCTCGCGTACGCGCAGTGCGTCGCGGAGCTCGTGCTCGGCACCGTGGTCCCGTCGAACACGGCGCGCGGCGGCGGCATCCTCGCGCCGATCGTGCGCGCGATGGCGGGTGCGCTGGACTCCGAGCCCGACCGCTCGCCCGAGCGCGCCGGCGCGTTCCTCGTGCTCGTCGGCGCGCACGCGAACCTGATCGCTGCCGCGATGTTCCTGACCGGCATGGCCGGCAACGCCGTGCTCGCCGATTTCGCCGCCGAGATCTACGGCGTCGAGTTCCGCTGGGCGCGCTGGGCGCTCGCGATGCTCGTCCCGGGGCTCGCGGCGATGGCGCTGTTGCCGCTGCTCCTGCACCGGCTGCTCGCGCCGACCGTGCGCGACGCGCGGGCGGCGCGGGACGTCGCACGTGCGCAGCTCGCCGCGCTCGGCCCGTGGAGCGTGCGCGAGCGGGTGATGGCGGGGACGCTCCTCGCGGCGCTCGCGCTGTGGGCGACGGGCGAGCTCCACGGCCTGGGCACGGCGTACGTCGCGTGGGTCGGGATCGGCGCGCTCCTGGTGAGCGGGGCGCAGCCGTGGGAGCGGATGGCGCGCGAGCACGGGGCGTGGGACGCGCTGATCTGGCTCGGCGGGCTCGTCACGCTCGCCAAGGCGCTGCTCGAGCTCGGTGTGATCGCGTGGTTCGTGGGGAGCGCGGAAGCGCGGTTCGCCATCGGCGATCCGCTCGTGCTCGTGCTGGTCCTCGCGCTGGTCTACTTCTACTCGATGTACGGGTTCTCGATGCTGACGGGCCACATCCTGGCGATGGCCGGCGCGTTCCTGGCGGTCTGCGCCGCTGCCGGTGCGCCGGCGCTCCTCGCGGTGCCACTGTTCGCGGCGTTCTCGAACTTGTGCGGCTGCACGACGAACTACTCGTCGGGTCCGATCGTCATCTACTACGGTCTCGGTTACGTGCCCGCGGGGCGCTGGTTCCGGGTCGGTTTCGCCGTGTCGCTGTTCCATCTCGTCGTCTGGATCCCGCTCGGCCTCCTCTGGTGGCGGGCGCTCGGATGGTGGTAGGCGCGCCGTCCATGCGTCGCGCGCTCGCGCTGTGCGTCGCGCTGCTGGCCGCGTGCGGCCCGAGCGCGAGCAACGACGACCCGCGTCTCGCGCAGGCCGACCGCGCGATCTCCGACGGCGACTTCGTCGCTGCGCAAGCGCTCGCCGAGGCGGTGCTCGCCGACCACGCGGGCACCGGGCGCGCGGAGCTGCTGCTCGGCTACAGCTTGCAGCGGCGCAAGCGCTACGAGCTCGCGCGGCCGCACTTCGAGCGCGCGCTCGAGCTCGAGCCGTTCGAGAAGCAAGTCTCGGCGCACTACCTGCTCGGCTGGTGCACGTACAACCTCGGCGAGCTCGACGCGGCGCGCGCCGCGTTCGAGGGGCACCTCGAGCGCGCGCCGGACTACGGCCACTCGTGGTTCGGGCTCGGGCTCGTCGCGCTCGACCAGGACCGCCTCGACGACGCGCAGGACGCGTTCGGTCGCGCGATCGAGCTGCAGCGTGCGGCGGTCGAGGCGGGGGACGCCAGCCAGGTGCCCGATCTCGCGGCGTCGTACTGCCGGCGCGGCGAGGTCCACGTGCGAGGCGAGGAGTGGGAGGCGGCGCGCGACGACCTGCTCGCGGGGCTGCGGGTCTTTCCGCACATGCCCGACGACTGGTTCCGGCTGCACCGCGTGCTGAGCGAGCTCGGCGACGACGCGCGCGCGGCCGACGCGCTCGCGCAGTACGAGCGGTTGAAGGCCGCGGGCGCACCGGCCGCGGGCGCACCGGCCTCGGGCGGGGACGTGGAGCGATGAAGCGTGCGGCCGCGGCGGCGGCGCCCGCGCTCGCGCTCTTGTTCGCGGCGTGCCGCGACGAGCCGCCGAGCGTGCCGTTCTGCTTCACGAACGTCGCGCCCTCGTGCGGCATCGACCTCGTCACGACGTCGGGCGCCGAGCCGTCGACGCAGATCGTCGAGGTGAAGGGCGGCGGCGTCGCGCTGATCGACGTCGATGCGGACGGGGACTACGACGTCTTCGTGCCCAACGGCGCGACGCTCGACGACCCGGCGCGCGGTCCGGGCGCGCGGCTGTTCGAGAACCGCGGCGGGCTCGCGTTCGCGGAGCGAGCGGTCGATTTCGCGCGCTGGAGCATGGGCGTCGCGGTGGGGGACGTCGACGGGGACGGCTACGACGACGCGTACGTCACGTGCTTCGGCCCCGACGCGCTGCTGCGCAACCGCGGCGGCACGCTCGCCGTCGAGCCGGGCGGCGACTGGCCCGCGCAGTGGACGACCGGTTGCGCGTTCGGCGACCTCGACGCGGACGGCGACCTCGACCTGTACGTCGCGGGCTATCTCGAGCTCGATCCCGCCGCTCCGCCGCCGATGAGCCGTTTCCTCGACGTCGACGTCTTCGCCGGCCCGCGCGGCCTGCCGCCGGTCGCCGACCGCGTGTACGCGAACCGCGGCGACGGCACGTTCGAGGAGATCACCGCGAGCGCGGGCTTCGACGCGGTCGAGCCGTCGTTCGGGCTCGGCGCGGCGATCCTCGACTTCGACCTCGACGGCCGCCAAGACGTGTTCGTCGGCAACGACTCGCAGCCGAACTTCCTGTTCCTCGGCCGCGCAGACGGGCCGTTCGAGGAGGCGGCCTTCGAGCTCGGCCTCGCGACGAACGCCGACGGCCAGGGCCAGGCGACGATGGGCATCGCGATCGGCGACGTGAACGCCGACGGCGCGCCCGACGTCCTCACGACGAACTTCGCGAACGACACGAACACGCTCCACCAGAGTCGGCCCGGCGGCGGCTTCGAGGACGCGACGCGCCGCTGGGGCGTCGGCCCGGCGAGCCGCCGCTCCCTCGGCTGGGCCGCAGGCTTCTTCGACTTCGACCACGACGGCGACGAGGATCTGCTCGTCCTGAACGGCCACGTGTACCCGAGCGCGGTCACGGAACAGCTCGGCACTCCGCGCGCACAGACCCCGCTCCTGTTCGCCCGCGAGCCCGACCGCTTCGTCCTCGTCGAGCCGAGCGCCGCGCGCCCCTGGCTCGCCGCCCCCCACGTCGACCGCGGCGCCGCGTTCGGCGACCTCGACGGGGACGGCGACGTCGACTTCGTCGTGACCGAGCTGAACGGCGCGGTCCGCGTGATGCGCAACGACCTGGGGCCCGCGGCGCCCCCCGCCCTGGTCGTCCGCCTCCTCGACGAGCGCCCCGGCGTCGGCAACCGCCGCGGCCTCGGCAGCCGCATCGAGCTCCTCGGCGCCGCCGAGCGCGCCACCCGCTGGATCGCGAGCGGCACGAGCTACCTCTCGGCGAGCGCCCCCCAAGCCTGGTTCGCGCTCCCGCCCCACGCCGCCGAGCTGACGCTCGTCGTCACATGGAGCGACGGGACCAGGCAGGAGGTGAGCGGAGTGAGCGGAGTGAGCGGCACCCCCCTCACCGTTCACCGCTCGAACTGACTGGCTTGCGTGTTGGTCGGGGTCGGCGAGCGGTCGAACCGGCCCCAGCGGCGGCCGCCTTCGGCCGAAAGCGCCGGACGCAGGCCCTCCGCCGACGCCCGAATTCGCCCGAGTCGGGTGCTGCCGCCCGCCGGAGAGACCCTTCGGGGGGCGCCCAGGTCGCGTTCCAACACGGAACCCATCCAGCTCCAGCGGTTTGCGATATCGTAGGGCCGATGCTCCCTCGTCTCCTGCTCCCCGTCCTCCTGTCGCTCCTGTGTGCTCCTCTCGGCGCCGGCGTCGGGCCGCACGGGGAGCTGCTCGTCGCGTCGTTCTCGACGAATCAGGTGCTGCGGTACGACCTCGAGACGGGGGCGCTGCTCGGCGTCGCGGCGTCGGGCGGCGGGCTCGTGCAGCCGAGCGCGGTCCTGTGCAAGCCGAACGGCGAAGTGCTCGTCGCGTCGTTCGCAACCCATCGGATCCTGCGCTACTCCGCGACCGGCGCGTTCCTCGGGGAGCTCGTCTCCACGGGCAGCGGCGGGCTCTTCGGGCCGGCGGACATGGCGATCGGACCGGACGGCGCGCTCTACGTGACGAGCTCGCTGACCGGGGCCGTGCTGCGGTACAGCCTCGCGACCGGCGCGTTCCTGGGAGCGGTGATCCAGACGGGGAGCGGGTTCCCCGGCGCCGCGTCGCTCGCGTTCGGGCCCGACGGGGACCTGTTCGTGTCGAGCACGACCGAGCACCGCATCCTGCGGCTCGACGCGCAGACAGGCGTGCTGCAGCCGAACTTCGTGCCGTCGGGGTCGGGCGGGCTCTTCCGGCCGCGCGGGCTCACGTTCGGGCCGAGCGGGCTGCTCGTCGCCTCGCAAGGGCCGAGCTCGGTCCTGCGCTTCCATTCCGTCACCGGCGCCTTCCTCGGCGTGCTCGTCGGGCCCGGCGTCGGCGGCGTGATCGGCGCGCGCGATCTCGCGCTCGATGTCGACGGCCGTCTGAACGTCGCCTCGTTCGACAACAGCACGGTCAAACGTTTCTCCGCGACGAGCGGCGCGTTCCTGCAGACGCTCGTGCCGGCGGGAGCCGGCGGGCTCGTCGGGCCTGCGGCGCTCTGCGTCGTGCCGCCGCCGCCGCTCGCGCTCGCCGACCCCGCGCCCGGCGTCACCGGAGTCGTCAACCGCATCGACGTGAGCTTCGCCACGCCCGGCGAGGCGGTGATCGTCGCGGTCGGGCTCCAGCTCGGCACCGTCCTCGTGCCGAGCTGCAACGTCACGATCGGCCTCGCGGCGCCGCTCGTGCTCGGCACGCCGGTCGCGAACGCCGCGGGCGTCGCGCGCCTCGACGTGCCGGTCCCCGACTTCGTCTCCGGGCTCACGCTGCTCTTGCAGGCCTTCGAGCCGGCATCCTGCCGCGTGAGCGCCGTCGAGTCGTTCACGTTCCCCTAGCTCGTCCAGGACACGCGTCGTCGGTCCGCGAGCTCGGCCGCCCTCGCTCGAGCTTGAGCCTGCGCGGCGGGCCGTGCATCCTGCCCCGCGTTGGCCGCGACGACCCTCGAGACCCTCGACGTGCTCTGCCGCTCGTGCGGAGCGACGCTCACCCTCGAGCCGCACCTGCGCACGGCCCAGTGCCCGTACTGCGACTCGCCGTCCGTCGTCGAGCGGCCGCCGACGCCCGACCGGCCCGACCCGAGCTTCGTCGTCGGGTTCGTCGTCGAGCGCGAGCGCGCGACCGAGGCGGTGCGGCGCTGGATCGGCAGCCGTGGGCCGTTCGCGCACTCGGGCCTGAAGCGCGCGACCCTCGAGAAGGTGCGCGGCGTCTACTTGCCCGCGTACCTGTACGGCGCCGTCGGCGAGAGCGAGTACGAGGCCGAGATCGGCGAGAACTACCAGGAGGTCGAGACCTACACGACGACGGACGCGAAAGGCAACGTGCAGGTGCACACGCGCGTCGTCACACGCACCGAGTGGCGCGAGCTGCGCGGACGCTACTGCGCGTACGTGCTCGACGTGCTCGTCACGGCCTCGAAGGGGTTGCCGAACGAGGAGCTCGAGACGATCGAGCCGTTCGACCTGCGCGCGCTGCGCCGCTACACGCCCGCGCTGCTCTCCGGCTGGATCGCCGAGGAGCCGTCGATCGGCATCGACGACTGTTTCCGCGACGCGCACGACGAGACGGTGCAGCGCGTCGGCCGCGACCTCGAGGCGTTCCTGCCCGGCGACTCCGCGCGCGAGCTGCGCTACACGACCCGGCTGCGCGCCGAGGTGATCGACCTCGTGCTCCTGCCGGTGTGGGTGTTCGCGGCGCGCTACGATCCCGACAAGCCGCCGGTGCGCGTCCTCGTCAACGGCCAGACCGGCGAGGTCCAGGGCAAGGTGCCGCTCTCGGTCCCGAAGATCGCGGCCGCGGTGGTCGTCGGCTTGCTCGTCGTCGTCGCTATCGTCCTGCTCCTGGCGGCGAGCCGATGAGCGTCAGCGTCGGAGACTGCGAGCGCTGCGCCAGCCCGCTCGCGCCCGGGGATCTGCGCTGCGCGATCTGCGGCCAATCGACGCCGCGGGCGAGCGAGAGCCGCGTGTCGCTGCACGTCGACGTGCTGCGCTGCGAGGAGTGCGGCGCGTCCGTCTCGTACGACGCGAGCGTGCGCGCGCCGCGCTGCGCGTTCTGCGGCTCGGTGATGAAGCTCGAGGAGCTCGCGGACCCCGTCGAGCAAGCCGACCGCTGGCTGCCGTTCACCGTCGACGCGGACGCGGCCCGCGCGGCGTTGCGGCGCTGGCTCGGCTCGCTCGGCTGGTTCCGGCCCTCCGACCTGCGCTCAGAGGCCGCGATCGACTCGCTGCGGCCGCTGTGGTGGGTCGCTTGGATCTTCGACGCCGAGGCGCTCGTGTCGTGGACGTGCGACGCGAACGTCGGAGGCCGGCGTTCGGACTGGGCCCCGTACGCCGGCCAGGAGCGGCTCGTGTTCGACGACATCCTCGTGTCGGCGTCGCGCGGGCTCACCGACGCCGAGGCGTACGCGTTGGCGCCGAGCTACGACCTGCGGAGCGCGGCCGAGGGCGTGCCGGCGGACGGCGATCGCGGTGGCGATCAGAATGGCGGCCACGACGAGAGCGGTCCGGCGCTCGAGCGCTTCGACGTGCAGCGCTCGCAGGCCCGCGCGCGCGTGCTCGACGCGATCCGCCGCGTCGCGACCGCCCGGGTCGAGGCCGACTGCGCGCCCGGCACGCGCCAGCGCAACGTGCACACGGCGGCGCTCTTGCGGCGGCTCGAGACGCGGCGCGTCGCGCTCCCCGCGCACGTGCTCGCGTACCGCTACCGGGGCGCGCTGTACCGCGTCGTCATCAGCGGCCAGGACGCGCGCTGCGTGCGCGGGAGCGCGCCGTACTCGGCCGCGAAGATCGCGCTCGTCGTCGCGATCGCGCTCGCGGCGCTCCTGGCGATCGCGGCGATCGCGCTCGTCGCGTCCAGCTCGTAGCCCTGATCGCGCCGCCGCGCGCGTTCAGCGCTCGCGGTCCTCCGCCACGAGCAGGCGCGCGACGATCAGCTCCTGGAGGTCGGCGCGCGCCGACGAGCTCGCGATCGCCGATGCGGTCTTCGAGGCGTGGGCGAGCACGTCCGCCGAGAGCTCGTGGCGCTCGAGGAGCGCGCGCAACGCCCGCTCCTGGTTCGACGAGGAGGGGGTGCTCGCGATCGCGTCGAGGCAGGCGATCAGGACCGCGTCGTCGGTCGGGCCGGTGCGCAGGAGCCGGACCAGGAACTCCGTGCGCGTGCTGCTCGACGCGATCCGGCCGGCTCCGCGGGCGAGGTCGGCGCGCAGCGCGAGCGCGTCCGCGCGCGGCAGCCGCGCCTGGTCGGCGTCCCCGATCGCGGCGACGACGGCGCCGAGCGCGCGCTCCTGGCTCGACGACGACGGGATGCTCCAGATCGTGTCGAGGCTCGCCGCGAGCACGCCGGGGTCCGCCGGCGCGACGCGCAGCAGCTCGCACAAGAGCTCCGTGCGCGTGCTCGTCGAGGGGATGCTCGCGAAAGCGCGCACGAGCTGCGCATGCTGGGTGGGACGCAGCGATTGCGCGAGGAGAGCGCGGAACGCGCGCCCCTGCGCGCTCGTCGACGGGATCGACGAGACCGCCTCGATCCACACCTCGATGACGCCGGGGTCGAGCAGCTCGCGGCCGCCCTCGTCCGGGACGCGCGGCGCGGCCCCGAGCACCGTGACGAGCGATGCGGAGCTCGTCGACGACGAGGGGATCGAGCGCGCCGAGCGGATCAGCGCGTGCGCGACCGGCGCGTCGACGCGGCGGTAGCGGGCGACCGCCTCGATCACGTTCCCGCGGGCCGACGTCGACGGGATGCCGTCCGCGGTGTCGAGGATCGCGAGCGAGAGCTGCGTGTCCGCGGGACGGTGCTGCGCGAGCTCGGTGAGCAAATCGCCGCGCGTCGAGCTGCTCGTGACGTGCGACACGGCCTTCGCCGCGCGGACGAGCTGATCCGCATCGAGCTCGCCTGCGCGCAGCGCCTCGCCGAAGTAGATGCGCTGCGCGTCCGAGCTGTGCAGCCGCTCGATCTCCGCGAGCAGTCCGTCGGCGCCGCTCTCCGCCGCGATCCGCTCGGCGCGCGCCTTGGCGCCGATCGACGTGCGCGTGACGAGCATCTCGACGACGCGCGCGAGCAGCGCGCGGCCTTC
The DNA here is from genome assembly GCA_964528575.1 of uncultured Planctomycetaceae bacterium. Taxonomy (GTDB): domain Bacteria; phylum Planctomycetota; class UBA1135; order UBA1135; genus CAZGTQ01. Next base: position 14,510 of record CAZGTQ010000245.1, read on the forward strand.
GGCGTCGAGCGGCTGCTCGCTTCCCTCGACACGGTAGACGAGCACCGCGGCGCCCGGCTCGCCGGCGATCGCGGGCGTCACGTCGATCGTCCGGTCGCGCCCGCGCGCGTCGCTGCGGATGCGCAGGTAGCCGTCCGGCGAGAGCGACGCGACGGCTGCGTCGTCGTCGGTGAACGCGATGGCGCCGCTCGTCTCGAGCTCGGTCCTGTCGCCGTCCTCGCGGACTTCGATCGTCGTGTGGCGCGTCGAGCCGGAGCTCTGGATCCGCGTGACGATCCCGTCGCCCTGGATGACCCAGTGGGTGCCGGACAAGCCCTCGCAAGCGGCGAGGGCGAGGACGAGAGCGAGCGCGCCGAGCGCGACGAGACTGGTGAGAGCTGTGCGGTGCTGCATGCGAGCAGTCCTGACGGCCGCGACGGCGGTCGCCACGAGTCCTGGCTAGGGTCGGTGGAGTGGACGGAGGGGCAGGGCTCGCGTCACTTCAGCCCGGTCATTTCAACGTACCGGTCCGCGAAAGGGCAAGCGACCGCGCTCCCGGGCGGGCCGGGGAGGAGCGCTGGATCGTCCGTCGCGCACGCAGGCTGCGCGATCGGGCAGCGCGTGCGGAAGCCGCAGCCCGACGGCCGCTCGAGCGGCGAGGGCACGTCGCCGACGAGGCGGATCCGGCCGCTGCGGTCGGCGCGCGGGTCGGGCACCGGCACGGCGGAGAGCAGCGCGCGCGTGTACGGATGGCGCGGCGTCGTCCACAGCTCCTCGGCGCCGCCGATCTCGACGATGCGGCCGAGGTACATCACCGCGATGCGGTCGGCGACGTGGCGGACGATCGACAGGTCGTGCGCGACGAACAGGGTCGTCAGCCGCAGCTCGGCGGCGAGCTCCCGCATCAGCTCGAGGACCTGCGCCCGCACGGAGACGTCGAGCGCGCTCACCGGCTCGTCCGCGACCAGGAGACGCGGCCGGGTGGCGAGCGCGCACGCGATGCCGACCCGCTGGCGCTGGCCGCCGGAGAGCTCGTGCGGGTAGCGGCCGGCCGTGCTCGCGTCGAGCCCGACGCGCTCGAGCAGCGCGAGGGCGCGCGCGCGGCGCTCGCGGCGCGTCGCGCGCGCGTGGAGCTCGAGCGGCCGCTCGACCAGCGCCTGCACGCTCGAACGCGGGTTGAGCGAGGAGTCGGGGTCCTGGAAGATCATCTGCACCTGCGCGCGGTACGGGCGCATCGCGCGCCGGCCGAGCCCGTTGAGGTCGACCTGGCCGCGCTCGGTGCGCAGGAGCACGCGCCCCGCGAGGCTCACGTCGGGCGTCATCGCGCGGTGCAGGTTCACGACCGCGCGCGCGACGCTCGTCTTGCCCGAGCCCGACTCGCCGACGAGGCCGAGCACCTCGCCCTCGGCGAGCTCGAACGAGACGCCGTCGACCGCGCTCACCGTCCCGATGCGCCGGCGCAAGAGGCCGCCGTAGCGCGGGAAGCGCACGGCGAGGTCCCGTACCTCGAGCAGCGCTTTCATCGACGCGGGCGCGCGTACGCGCGCGGGTCGAACGCCTCGCGCACCGCCTCGCCGACGAACACGACGAGGAGCAGCGTCGTGAACACGGCGCCGAGCGGGAACAGCACGAGGTGCCACGTCGTCAGGTTCTCGAGGCCCTGGCCGATCAGCTCGCCCCACGAGGGCGTCGGCGCGGGGAGGCCGAAGCCGAGGAAGTCGAGCGCGAGCAGCGTCGCGATCGTGCCGACGACGGCGAACGGCGCGAAGCTGACGACGGGGGTGAGCGCGTTCGGCAGGATCTCGCGGAACATGATCGCGGCGCTCGACTCGCCGCGCGCGACCGCCGCGGCGACGTAGTCCTTCGCGCGCTCGCGGTAGAACTCTCCGCGCACGTAGAACGAGATACCGATCCAGACGAACAGCGCGAGGATCACGATCAGCGTCGGCGCGCTCGGGCGGACGATCGAGCTGACGATCAGGATCGTGTACAGGAACGGGACGCCGTTCCAGATCTCGACGAGCCGCTGGCCCCAGAAGTCGACGCGGCCGCCGAAGAAGCCGAGCGTCGCGCCGACCGCGATGCCGATCGCGTACGCGAGCGCCACGACGCCGACGCCGAACGTCAGCGCGATGCGGTAGCCGTAGAAGAGCCGCGCGAACAGGTCGCGGCCGCGGTCGTCCGTGCCGAGCCAGTGGGCCGCGCTCGGCGGGTGCGGCGGCGTGCCCTCGAGCTCGCGTACGAGCGTCTCGAGCGGCCCGTACGGGTACGGCGGCATCACGACCCAGCCCGTGCCGGCCGCCTCGAGCTCGCGCTCGAGCCGCCGGTAGTCCGGCTCGCCGATCTTGCGCTGCCCGAAGGCGCTCGCCTCGAGGTGGCCGGCGAGCACCGGGAAGATCGTCTCGCCCTCGTAGCGCACGACGAGCGCGCGGCCGCCGACGAGCAGCGGGCCGACCAGCGTCAGCGCGTAGCCGAGCGCGAGCGCGAGCAAGCTGTACCAGCCGCGCCGCAGCCCGCGGAAGCGGCGCCAGCGCCGGCGCCACGCGGAGGCGGGCGCGCTGGCGGGCCCTCTGGCAGGCGCGGAGCGCTTCGGCGCGCCCGTCACGTGAAGCGGATCCGGGGGTCGGCGACGACGTAGAGCACGTCGCTCAGGATGTTGCCGAGCAGGATCAGCACCGTGTTGATCGCGAGCACGCCCAGGACGACGGCGTAGTCGCGGCCGACGATCGACGTGTAGCCGAGGTAGCCGATTCCGTCGATGTTGAAGACCTTCTCGATGAGGTAGCTCCCCGCCATGACGAGCCCGAGCTGGTGACCGAGCCCCGTGCACAGCGGAACGGCCGAGTTGCGCAGCGCGTGGCGGATGACGACGCGACGCTCGGTCAGCCCTTTGGCGTACGCCGTGCGCACGTAGTCCTGGCTCAGGCTCTCGAGGAGCGCGTTCTTCGTCAGCACGGTCAGCACCGCGAAACTGCCGGCGGTGTACGCGACGACGGGCAGGAACGTGTGGTGGAGCTGGTCGACGATCTTGCCCCAGAGCGAGAGCTCGTCCCAGCCCGGCGAGCGGAAGCCGCCGAGCGGGAAGACGTCCCAGAAGCTCCCGCCGCCGAAGAGCACGAGCAGGAGGAGCCCGAGCGCCCAGCCGGGGATCGCGTAGCCGGCGAAGACGAGCGCGCTCGTCACCGCGTCGAAGACGCCGGCGTGGCGGATCGCCTTGAGCACGCCGAGCGGGATGCAGACGAAGTACGCGAGCAGGAAGCCGACGAGGCCGAAGTAGAGGCTGACGGGGAGCCGCTCGGCGACGAGCTCGACGACGGGCACGTTGAAGCGGTACGAGTCGCCGAGATCGAGCCGCACGACGTCCCACAACCACAGCGCGTACGCGACGGGGATCGGCTCGTCGAAGTGGAAGTGCGCTTCGAGCTCCGCGAGCAGCTCGGGCGGGATCTCCGCGCCGCCGCCCGCCTGCATCGTGCCGCCGCCGCCGGGCGTGCCGTCGCCGGCCCCTTGCAGCTCGCGCAGCATGCGGTCGATCGGACCGCCCGGCACGAGGCGCGTGATCGCGAAGACGACGACCGTGATGCCGAGGAACGTCGGGATCGTCAGCAGCAGCCTGCGCAGGAAGTACGCCGCCATCGCTCGCGCGCCGCGGCGCTCAGCGCTCGCGCTGCGCCTGGTTCCACGCTGCCCAGAAGCGGTGCTCGGGCTCGGGCGCGTCCAGCGTGATCGACGGATCCACGCGCGCGCGCTCGAGCTGCGCGGCGCGCTCGGGGTCGACCCACCACGAGTACATCAGCTCGCCCTCGCGCACGAAGCGCCACGTGCCCCACGGCGGCATGCCGAACTTGTTCCAGAACATGACGCGCCGCGCGGGCGCGTACCAGGCGAGCACGTACGGGTGCATCTCGAACAGGATCGCGTCGATCGCGCGCACGATCGCCTGGCGGCCGGCGACGTCGCTCTCGCGGTCGTACTCCGCGAGGAGCGCGTCGATCCGCTCGTCCGCGACGCCCGTGATGTTGTTGTTGTCGGTGCCGCGCGCCTGCCGGCTGCCGTACGACGTCTCGGGGTTGGGGACGAGCAGCGCTCCCCACGCGACGTCGGCGAGCTCGAACTCGCGTTTCTGGATCGCCTTCCAGTGCTCGCTGGAGTCGACGAAGCGCAGGCTGAGCTCGATCCCCGCGTCGCGGCAGTCCTCCTGGAAGATCGTCAGGTGCCGCTCGGACGCCTTGACGAGGTAGATCAGCTCGAGCGCGAGCCGCCTCCCGGCGCGCACGCGCACGCCGTCGGAGCCGATCTCGTCGTAGCCCGCCTCCGCGAGCAGCCGCACCGCCTCGAACGGGTCGAACGCCACCGGGCTGTTCTGCGGGTTGCGGTACGTCGCGCTCTGCCAGTAGCTGTCGAGCGGCGGATACTCGCCGCCGAAGAGCTTCTCGTTGAACGTCGCGCGGTCGAACAGGTGCGCGAGCGCCTTGCGCACGCGCACGTCGTCGAGCGGCGGCCGGCGCATGTTGCACGCGATGCCCGTCGTGCCGACCGGCGCGTCGTTGTAGAACTTGCGCGGCACGAGCAACCCGCGCTGCACGACGTCCAGCTTCGGTAGCTCCTCGGACCACCACTGCGCGCTCAGCACGAGCGAGTAGTCGAGCTCGCCCTTCTTCACCTTCTCGAACGCGAGGGACCAGTCCTTGACGACGAGGAAGCGGTACGCGTCGAAGTTCCACAGCCCGGTCCACGCCGGGTTCTTCGCGCCCCACCAGTCGTCGCGCCGCCGGAACGTGATCGACTGGTTGCGCACGACGTCGTCCGCGAGCATCTCGTACGGACCCGAGCTCGCCGTGTGCGCGAACTGATAGCGGTCGAGGTACTCCTCGCCGCCGATCGAGATCTCGTGCGCGGGGAGCACGTGCAGCGACGTCGCGAAGTAGAGGAAGTTGCGCCAGTTGCGCTCCTTCGCGCGCACCTCGACGACGTACTTCGAGAGCGCGACCGGCTCCTCGAGCTTGCCGTACGTCAGCGGCCCCGTCGGATCCAGCGTCTGCGGGTCGACCTTGAGCCGCCACGTCGCGACGACGTCCTCCGACGTGACCTCCTCGCCGTCGTTCCAGCGCGCCTCGGGGTTGATCCGGAAGCGGTAGGTCAGGCCGTCGTCCGCGATCTGCCAGTGCGTCGCGAGGTGCGGCACGTACTCCATCGTGATCGGATGGAGCAGGAGGAGCCGCTCGAAGCAGAGGTCGGCTGCACGGACGTTGAACGTCGTGTTGTAGTTCTGCCCGCACAGCCGCAGCGTCGCCGGCCAGTCGGGCAGGTGCATCGTGATCGTCCCGCCGCGCACCGCCTCGCTCGAGCCCAGCGCGAGGAAGTCGAGCCGCGTCTCCCAGCCCTCGCCGCTGAACCCCGGCCCGCCGAGCTCGGCCGGCACGTCGGGATCGCCCGCCTGCGGGTCCCAGGCGTAGCGCACGGTCGGGATGTCGACGTCGTCGGGCCGGGGGAGCGCGTCGCGCTGCTCGTCGAGCGCGGCTCGCGGCTGCGTCGCCGGCGCCGCCTGCGCTGCGCTCTCGCCGTCCGCGCGCGGCGGGCCCTGCGCTCCGTCGCACGCCGCCACGGCCGCGGCGATGCCGGTCGCCGCCAGCACGGCCGCAGCGAGCACGGCCGCCGCCGGCACCGTCCACGGGGCCGCCCGGTTTCGATTCGGCCTCGACATGGTGCCGCCGTTTATCGCATACCGGCCCGCGCGGGCGACAGCGGAAACCCCTGCCGGTGCCCGCGCGCCGCGATTCACCGGCGCCGGCGCGGCGCGATCCGCCGGTGCCCGCGCGCCGCGATTCGGCGGTTCCCGAGACGGCGAGAGCGCTCGCTCCAGCTTCCCAGCTCCATGCTCACGACTCTCACGCTGCTCGCCGCGCTCGCGGCGCTCCCGCACGCCCCCGCGCTCGACGTCGAGGACGGCCTGCCCGTCGTGCTCCCGCTGCGCGAGCGCGCCGCGCTGCGCGACCGCTGGCTCGCCGAGCGGCTCGACACGCTCGTGCCCGCGCTCATGCGCCGCGCCGGCATCGACCTGTGGATCGTCACCGGCCGCGAGTACGTCGAGGACCCGGTGCTGAGCACGATGCTCCCCGCGACTTGGATGTCCGCGCGGCGCCGCACGATCCTCGTGTTCTTCGATCGTGGCGCGCGCACGGGCGTTGCGGGCGTCGCGGGCGCCGAGGGCGCCGAAAGCGTCACCGGCGCCGAGGGCGCCGAGATCGTCGCGGTCGAGCGCCTCGCGGTGTCGCGCTACGACGTCGGCCCGTTCGAGCGGGCGTGGGATCCCGAGACGGAGCCCGACCAGTGGGCGCGCCTCGCCGAGCTCGTCGCCGAGCGCGACCCGGCGACGATCGCGATCGACACGTCGCCGACGTTCGCGCTCGCGGATGGGATCACCGCGAGCGAGCGGAGCGCGCTCCTCGCGGCGCTCACGCCCGAGCTGCGCTCGCGCGTCGTCGGCGCTGAGCCGCTCGCGATCGGCTGGCTCGAGACGCGCACCGCGTCCGAGCTCGACGCGTACCCGACGCTGTGCCGCCTCGCGCACGGGATCATCGCCGAGGCGCTGTCCGAGCGCGTCGTGCAGCCGGGCCACACGGCGACCGAGGACGTCGAGTGGTGGATGCGCGAGCGGGTCGCCGAGCTCCGGCTCGAGACGTGGTTCCATCCGTCGGTGTCGGTGCAGCGTGCGAGCGAGGTCGCGGCCGCGGCCGACGGCTCGCTCTCGTTCGCGGCGCCCGAGCGCACGCGCACGATCGAGCGCGGCGATCTCGTGCACGTCGACTTCGGCATCCGCTACCTCGGGCTGCACACCGACACGCAGCAGCACGCGTACGTGCTGCGGGCCACCGAGAGCGAGCCGCCGGCCGGGCTGCGTGCCGCGCTCGCCGCCGGGAACCGCCAGCAGGACCTGCTCTTGGCGGAGATGCGCGCGGGCCGCACCGGCAACGAGATCCTCGCCGCCGCGCTCGCGGCCGGACGCGCCGCGGGGCTGCGGCCGACGATCTACACGCACCCGCTCGGTTACCACGGTCACGGCGCGGGCCCGACGATCGGGCTGTGGGACCGTCAGGACGGCGTGCCCGGGCGCGGCGACTGGCCGCTGAACGCGAGCACCGCGTACTCGATCGAGCTGGCGGTCGACGTCGACGTGCCCGAGTGGGGCGGCAGCGTCCACGTCATGCTCGAGGAGGACGCGGTGTTCGACGGCGAGCGCGTGCGCTGGCTCGACGGACGCCAGGAGGAGCTCCTCCTGATACGCTGAGCGGCCATGCGTACCGCGTTCTTCGTCCTGTGGGCGGCGCCGGCGCTCGCTGCCGACGAGCTCGTCCTCGCGCCGGCCGCCGACGTGCGGCTGGAGACGGTCGTGCGCGAGTCGTCGCGCTTCACGCTCGACACGGCGACGCTCGAGCGCGACGGACGCCGCGTCCAGGACCCGCCGGGCTATGGGCTCGCGGTGACGAACGAGCGCTCCGCGCGCTGGGTCGACGAGATCGGCGCGGTCGCCGAAGGGCGCGTGGAGCGCTTCGCGCGCCGCTTCGAGGCGGTCGACGGCGCCGTGCGCGTCGACGTCGACGAGCCCGAGCGCGGCGGCGAGCTCGCGGCCCGTGTGACGAGCGAGCTGGCCGAGCTGGCGATCGCGTTCGAGCGCGACGGCGACGAATGGACACGCGCGTACGCCGACGGGATCGACCGTGGCGACGAGCTGCTCGAAGGCCTCGCGGGGACGCTCGACGCGAGCGCGCTGCTCCCGGGCGGCGCCGTCGAGCCGGGCGCGCGCTGGCTCGCGGACGCGGACGCGCTCGCGCCGCTGCTCGCTGCGGGCGGCGATCTCGCCTTCGAGCCCGACGTCTTCTCGGGCGATCGGCACGCCCAGGCGGCGCTGCTCGCGTTCTGGTGGTCGAGCTACGAGCTCGCGGCCGCGCTCGAGGGCCCGGTGGAGCTCGAGTACCTCGGCCCGGAGCCGGGCGAGGAGGGCATCGGCCTCGTCCGCGTCGAGTACGAGCTCGCCGGCCGCCGGGACGCGACCGAGGCGCTGCTCGACGCCGCCGAGCGCACGAGCGTGGGGCCGACCGACCCGTACGGGCTCGAGAGCTACGTCGTCGAGTACGGCCTCGAGGGCCAGGGCACGCTGCGTTGGGACCTGACCGCGGGGCGCCTGGCGGGGGCCGAGCTGCGCGGTCGCGCGCACATCCTCGCGGAGCTGACCGAGCTGCTCGGCAGCTCCGACGACCCGCCGGCCACGGCGCCGCGCAGCCGCCTGACGCTGGCCTTGCGCGGCGAGACGACCGTCGCCGTCGAGGTCGAGGAACTGTAGCCGGCGCCCGGCGGGCAGCTATCCGATCGACATGAACGGATCGACCACGAACGGATCGACCATGAACGCACTCTCCGCTCTGTCCTGCGTGTGCCTGTCCGCTCTGGCGCTGCCCGCCGATCGCTCCATCGACGAGCTGACGTTCGATCCCGACGCCGGCTCGACGGCGACCAAGACGTTCCGCGAGGAGACGAGCCTCTCGCTCGAGGAGCTCGAGGTCGAGCTCAACGGCCAGGAGCAGCACTCGCGCGAGATGGAGCTCACCGTGCGCCAGGAGCGCCGGCTCGTCGTCGCCGACGAGGTGCGCGAGGCGGCGGACGGGCGGCCGCTCGCGCTGCGCCGCGCGTTCCGCGAGATCGGCGGCACCGAGCGCGTCGCGATGGAGCGCGAGGACGCGGACCGCGAGGCCGAGGCGCCGATCGTCAGCGAGCTCGAGGGCCGGGCGGTCGTGTTCACGTGGGACGACGAGGACAGCGCCTACGAGGTCGAGTTCGCCGAGGAGGACGAGGACGCGGACGCGGAGCTGCTCGAAGGGCTGTGGGAGGACGCGGACCTGCGCTCTTTGCTCCCGACCGGCGCCGTCGAGGTCGGCGCGAGTTGGTCCGTCGAGCCGGAGGCGCTCGCGCCTGTGCTGAGGCCGTGCGGGAACGTGCACGCGACGTTGTCGGGCGACGACGTCGAGGGCGATGACGATCCGGAGGAGCCGCTCGTCATGCTCTTCTTCCTGTGCGCAGCGGAGGCGGCCGAGGAGCTCGAGGACGCCATCGAGGGCGAGGTCGAGGCGCGCTACGAGGGCACCGAGGACGGCATCGCGGTGATCCGGCTCGAGGTCGACGTGCAGGCGACGCGCGACGTGCGCGACGAGATGATGCGGCTGGGCGCAGCGCTCGGGCTCGAGGACCCGCAGTTCACGAGCATGGACGAGGCGGAGGCGACGTACGCGTTGCGCGGCGAGGGCACGCTGCGCTGGGACACGCGGGCGCAGCGCGCGGCCGGCTTCGAGCTCTCCGGCGAGGTCGAGGCGTCGCTCACCTCGGTGGCCAGCCTGGAAGCGGTCGCGGGCGAGTCGATCATCGAGTTCACGATGCGGTTCGGCGGCCGCACCGAGCTCGAGCTCGTCGTCGAGTAGCGCGCCTACGCCGGCTCGAGCATGAGCTGGAGCCGCAGGAAGTCGACGTCCTTCAGGCGGACGGCGATCGGGTAACCCTCGGTGAACGAGAGCGTGCGGCGACCGGCGCGGATCGTGATCGTCGGGCCCTCGACCCTCCCGCGCTCGCCGAGCAGCTTCGTCGGCAGGAACGCGGTGACGTTGTAGTCGGTGAGCGCGACGGAGAGCCCCGCGGGGGAGACGCGCTCGATGCGCGCTTCCATCTTCTCGCCGACGTGCGGGTGCATGTACTGGCACACCTTGAGGTCGCCGACGGCGATCGAGGCGAGCTCGGCCATCTCGGCCTGGAGCGTGCAGTGCCACGCGATGTCGTTCAGGTCGGCGACGAAGCGGTCGGCCGAGAGCTCGCGCTCCGCCGCCTCGCCGCGCGACTCGATCGCGCCCAGCCAGCGGTGCACCATCAGGTCGGGATAGCGGCGGATCGGCGACGTGAAGTGCAGGTACGCCTCGCGCGCGAGCCCGAAGTGCGTCGCGACGTCCTCGGCGTCCTTGACCTCGTACACCGCGCGCTCGACGAGCCCCATGATGCGCTGGATCAACGCCTCGGCGTTCGGCTTCTTGCGCGCCGCCACGATCAGCCGGCCGATGTCGCGGCCGGTCAGCCGGTCCTTCTGCGGCACGCGCAGCCCGTGTTGCTCGAGCATCTTCGCGACCGCCGCGATCTCGTCCTCGTCCTTCTCCGGGTGGACGCGGTAGATGATCGGGAGCCCGCGCTGACGGAACAGGTCGCCCACGGCCTGGTTGGCGGCGAGCGCGGTCTCCTCGATCAGGGCCATCGAGAAGTAGCGCGGGGCGTCGACGACCGCCTCCACCTGGTGCCGCTCGTCGAACTGGAACCGCTTCTCGCGGCTCTGCATGCGCAGCGAGCCCTTCGCGTCGCGGATCTTCTGCTGCGTCTTCGTCCACCGCTCGAACAGCCGCAGCGGCTCCTCGAGGTGGCGGATCGCGCGCGTCTCCTCGTCGTCGACGCCGTCGAGCAGCGCCTGGACGACGCGGTAGGTGTTGCGCTTCTTGCTCTTGATGACGCTCTTGGCCACCTCGGCCGACTCGCGCCTGCCGTTCGCGTCGAAGACCATGAACACCGAGTACGCGAGCCGGTCGCGGTCGGGCACGAGCGAGCACAGGCCATTCGACAGCGCCTCGGGCAGCATCGGCACGACCTGGTCGGGGAGGTAGATGCTCGTCGCGCGCGCCATCGCCTCGGCGTCGAGCGCGGTGCCCGGCCGTACGTAGTGGCTGACGTCGGCGATGTGGACGCCGATCTCGACGCGCCCGCCGTCGAGCACGCGGATGGCGATCGCGTCGTCGTAGTCCTGCGCGTCGTCGCCGTCGATCGTGAAGATGGTGCGGTCGCGCAGGTCGAGCCGGCCGGCCCAGTCCTCGGGGCGCGGGTCGGGCGGCAGCGAGAGCACCTCCGCGCCGACGTCGGGCGGGAAGATCGTGCGCGTCTTGAACGAGGCGAGCAGCTCCATCTCCTCGGACTCGACGTCCGCGTACGCCGGCGGGCCGTGGTCCATCGGCCCGTACGCGAGCGGCCGCGTGTCGATGATCGTGCGGGCCGCGCTCGGCGCGCCCTCGAGATCGAGGGCGTCCGCGTCGACGGGAACGTCGCCCGTGTCGAGCGTCCACCCGCGCTCGTCCGCCGTCTCCGACGGCTCCGGCTCCGGCTCCGGCTCGCCCCCGCGCGCGCGCCGCAGCGCGTCGAAGCTCTTGAAGTCGCTCATCGCGCGCCCAGCGTAGCGGCTCGAGCGCGCCGAGTGGTCATTCGCGGCCGCTGCCCCCCGAGGTCGCGGAGCTGCGCGTACGCGTGCGCGGCGCCGGCGCCGGCTCGTGGTCACCTACGACGGTCGCTGCGGCGCCTCCGCCCACGCCGGCGCGCCGAGCCGGCGCTTGCCGTCCGAGCACATGCGCGGCGGCGTCCCCGGCTCCGTGCCGGAATCGGGCGACTCGAGCTCGCGGTCCCAGAGGCGGCACGTCACCTGGCGGTGCCGCTGGTCGAGGCCTTCGCAGTAGTTCGTGTACGAGCAGCGGCGAACCTCGTCGCCGCGGCCGAGCTCCATCTTCCGCCACCAGTCGGGGTCGGCGAGGCTCTGGCGCGCCGCTCCGACGAAGTCGCAGTCGCCCTCGCGCAGCGCGCGCTCGGCGAGCTCGAACGAGTTGATCCCGCCGGCGCCGACGATCGGCGTGTCGCAGCCCGCGGCGCGCACGCGCTCGCGCACCGCGCGCGAGAGCGGCAGGTTGCGCCCGAACGGCCCCGCCGCGTCGATGCGCACCGTCGGCATGCACTCGTGCCCCGAAGGGCCCGTGTACGGGTACGCGGCCTCGCCGACGCGCGGCTGGCGCGCGTCGTCGAACTTGCCGCCCTTCGAGATCGACAGGAAGTCCATCCCGGCGCGCGCGAAGCGCTCGGCGAAGAAGCACGCGTCGCCGACGTCGCTCCCGCCGGCGACGACCTCGTCGCCGAGGAAACGGCAGCCGACGGCGAAGTCCGCGCCGACGCGCTCGCGCACGGCCGCGTAGACCTCGAGCGGGAGCCGGGCGCGCGCCTCGAGCGTGCCGCCGTAGCCGTCGGTGCGCCGGTTGGTGCGCGAGAGGAACGAGGCCATCGTGTACGCGTGCGCGTAGTGCAGCTCGACGCCGTCGAAGCCCGCTTCGCGCGCGCGGAACGCCGCGTCGGCGAACAGTCCGGGGAGCACGCGCGGCAGCTCGGCGACGTGCGCCAGGAAGAGGTCGTCGACGCGCTCGCGGTAGCCCAGCTCGAGGTCCTCGCGCTCGCGGGGCGCGAGGACTGCGAGCAGGTCGTCGTGCGGGATCGCCGCGAGCGCGGCGCGCAGCTCCTCGTCGGGGAGCTCGGCGAGCGCGGCGTGGTCGGGCGTCGCCGCGAGCCGCGCGCGGTGCTCCTGCGCGAGCGCGAAGAAGCGCCGCAGCCACTTGTCCTTCGGCGGGCGCCGGCGGATCGCGAGGAAGTCGATGATCTGGATCAGCACCCGCGTCGTGCCGCCCGAGCGCGCGCGCACCGTGTCGACGAGCTCGCGCAGGCCCGGGACGAAGCGATCGTGGCCGATGCGCAGGAGCGGCCCGCTCGGCACGTCGCGGATCCCGGTCGCCTCGAGCACGATCACGCCCGGCCGCCCGTCGGCGAAGCGCCCGTACCACTCGATCACCTCCGGCGTCGCGAAGCCCTCGTCGGTCGCGCGCCACGGCACCATCGCGGGCACCCACGCGCGGCTCTGCGCGACGAGCGGTCCGAGGGCGCGCGGCGAGAAGAGCAGGCTCGCCGCCGCCTTCGCGCGCGTGGGCCAGCGCGCGGGCGGGATCGGCACGCGCACGCGCTCGTCGGAACTGGTGCTCATGAGCGCCGCAGCGTAGCAGGCTCGGCGGCTGAACCAGGCGCCGCCACGCTGGACGGACGCGCGCCGCGTCCGCAGACTCCGACGCGATGGACGGCAGGCACGTCGCGTTGGTCACGGGTGCGAGCCGGGGGATCGGCGCCGCGATCGCGCGCGCGCTCGCCGCGTCGGGCGTGGCGGTCGTCGCCGCGGCGCGCGGCGCGGGGGCGTGCGCGGCGCTGTGCGACGAGCTGCGCGCGGCGGGCGCGGACGCGTGGCCGCTGGCGCTCGACGTGACCGATCCGGCGTCGGTGAAGAGCGGCGCGACCGAGGCGGCGCGGCTCGCGGCCGGCGTGGGGCCGGTCGACTGGCTCGTCAACAACGCCGGGATCGCGGTGAGCGCGCCCGCGCTCGCCGCCGACGCGGAGGAGCTGAACGAGCGGCAGCTCGCGGTCAACTACCACGGCGCGCGGCGCGCGTTCGAGGCGCTCGCTCCCGCGATGGTCGAGCGCGGCTACGGGCGCGTGGTCAACGTCGCGTCGTCGGCCGCGCTCGGCGGCTACGCGTACGTGTCGGCGTACTGCGCGTCCAAGCACGCGCTGCTCGGCTACACGCGCGCGGTCGCGCACGAGCTCGCGAAGAGCGGCGTCGGCGTGTGCGCCGTGTGCCCGCACTACGTCGACTCGCCGATGCTGGCGGAGTCGATCGAGCGCGTCGCGCACAAGACGGGCCGCGGCGAGGCGGAGGCGCGCGCGTTCTTCGAGCGGCAGAACCCGGGCGGCCGGCTCGTGACGACGGACGAGGTCGCGGCCGCGGTGGTCGCGCTCCTGCGCGACGAGCGCACCGGCGTCGTCGTCGAGCTCGACGGCGGCGAGCCGCGCGAGCTGGAGTCCGTGCGATGAAGATCGAGCCGGTCGAGCCCCAGGGCTGGCGCGCGCCGCGCGGCTACCAGAACGGGATCGCGGTCGACGGCGCCGCGCGCTTCGTCTTCGTCGCGGGCCAGATCGCGTGGGACGCCGAGCAGCGCCTCGTCGGCGCGGGCGACTTCGCCGCGCAGTTCCGCCAGGCGCTCGCGAACGTCGTCGCGGTCGTCGCGGCGGCCGGCGGCGGCCCCGAGCACGTCGTGCGCATGACGGTGTACGTGACCGACAAGCGCCTGTACCTCGAGAGCACGCCCGCGATCGGCGCGGCCTGGCGCGAGCTGATGGGCAAGCGCTGGCCGGCGATGGCGCTGGTGCAGGTCGCGGATCTGTTGGAGACGGGCGCGCTCGTCGAGATCGAGGCGACGGCGGCTCTGCCGGCGGGGCCGGCGCCGGCGCCGAACGGTTGAGCGCGCGGCCTGCGAGTGGGCCGAGGGCGACCTTCGACGGACCGCCGCTCGACGTCGTTTCGCTCCGGGTCCCACCCCCGCCCGTCGCCGACCGGGGCCGGGACCGGCGCTCGCGCCGATCGGTTGCGCTCCGTGCGCGAAAAACGAGCGCGCCCCGCTACGCTCTTGCCGCCATGCACACCGAACACATCCGCTACGACGAGGCGGACGGGGTCGCGACGCTGCGGCTCGATCGGCCCGACCGGCTCAACGCGCTCACGTTCGAGTCCTACGCCGAGCTGCGCGACGTGCTCCGCGCGCTGCGCACGCGCGACTCGGTGCGCAGCGTGCTGATCACCGGCACCGGGCGCGCGTTCTGCTCGGGCGGCGACGTGCGCGACATCATCGGGCACTTGCTCGACGCGCCCATGGCGAAGCTGCTCGCCTTCACGCGCATGACGTGCGACGTGATCGCGAACGTGCGCGCGCTCGAGAAACCGGTGGTCGCCGGGCTCAACGGCCTGACCTGCGGTGCGGGAGCGGTGATCGCGGCCGCCGCCGACGTGCGCATCGCCGCCGAGAGCGCGAAGATCGCGTTCCTGTTCGTCAAGGTCGGGCTCTCCGGCGCCGACATGGGCGCGGCGTGGCTGCTGCCGCGCATCGTGGGGCTGGGGCGGGCGAGCGAGATGCTGATGACCGGCGACTTCGTCGATGCGCGCTCGGCGCTCGCGATGGGGCTCTACAACCGCGTCGTCGCGGACGCCGAGCTCGAGAGCGAGGCGCTCGCGTGGGCGCGCCGCCTCGCCGACGGGCCCTCGCGCGGGCTCGCGATCACCAAGCGCATGCTCGAGCGCGAGGCGACGATGACGTTCGCCGAGGCGGTCCAGGCCGAGGGCTGGATCCAGGCGGAGTGCATGCGCCACCCCGACTACCACGAGGGCTTCGCGGCGGGCATGGAGAAGCGGCCGCCGGACTTCTCGAACAGCCGCGCGGCCGGGTCGACGTCGTCGTGAGCGAGTGGGACGAGCCGAGCGCGCTGCGGCTCGTGGCGCGCCGCGCGGGCGAGCGCGGGGCGCGCGCGCTCGACGCGCTCGATGCGACCGGCGGCACGGCGATCGAAGCCGAGGACCGCGCCGCGCGCGCCGCGCTCGAGGTGCTCGCGGACGCGGGGCTGCTCGCCTGGAGCGTGCCCGCGGACTTCGGCGGCGCCGACGCGGGCGGCCTGTGTCCCCCGAGCGACGTCTCGGTGCGCGCGCTCGCCGTGCTGCGCTCCGAGCTCGCGTGGCACAGCGGCATGCTGGACGTGATGCTCGTCATGCAGGGCCTCGGCTCGTACCCGCTCGTGCGCGGCGGCGCGAGCGAGCTGGCGCGCGAGCACCTGCCCGCGGTCGCGCGCGGCGAGCGCGTCGCCGCGTTCGCGCTGACCGAGCCGGACGCGGGCTCCGACCTGTCCGCGATCGCGACCCGCGCGCGGCGCGACGGCGGCGCGTGGCGGCTCGACGGCCGCAAGACGTTCATCTCGAACGCCGGCGTCGCGGACCTGTACACCGTGCTCGCGCGCACCTCGGGCGCGCCCGGCGACGACGCGAAGGACGCGCTCTCGATGTTCCTCGTGCCCGCGGACGCGCCGGGGCTCTCCGTCGAGCGCTTCGAGGTCATGGCGCCGCACCCGATCGGAGACGTCGGCCTCGAAGGCGTGCGCGTGCCCGCGAGCGCGCTGATCGGCGCGCAGGGCGAAGGCCTCGCGATCGCGTTGGGCACGCTCGGCCGCTTCCGCACGACGGTCGCGGCGGCCGCGAACGGTTTCGCGCGGCGCGCGCTCGACGAGTCGGCGCGGCGCTTGGGCGAGCGCGTGCAGTTCGGCAAGCCGCTCGCGGCGAACCAGGCGCTGCGCTTCGACCTCGCCGAGATGGACGTGCGGCTGCGCGCGGCGGAGCTGCTCGTCGACGAGGCGGCGCGCGCGGTCGACGAGGGGCTCGACGCGGCGCACGCCGTCGCGCGCGCGAAGCTCTGGGCGACCGAGACCGCGTCCTACGTCTGCGACCGCGCCGTGCAGCACTTCGGCGGCCTCGGCGTGCGGCGGGGGACGATCGTCGAGCGGCTCTTCCGCGAGGTGCGCGCGCTGCGCATCTACGAGGGGACGAGCGAGATCCAAAAGCTCCTGATCGGCCGCGCCGTGCTCGCCGCTTCCGCCCAGCGCCTCGCGCGCGGACAATAGCGCGCATGGCGAAGTTCCAGCGGCACGTCTTCATCTGCACGAACGAGCGGACGGCGGACGACCCGCGCGGCTGCTGCCTCGCGCGCGGCGGCGCCGACGTCGCCGCCGCCTTCAAGTCGAAGCTGTACGAGCGCGGCTTCAAGCGCATCGTCCGCGCCAACAAGGCGGGCTGCCTCGACCAGTGCGCCCAGGGCGTGACCGTCGTCGTCTACCCCGACGCAGTCTGGTACGGCCACGTGAGCCTCGACGACGTCGACGAGATCATCGAGTCCCACATCGTCGGCGGCCGGCCCGTCGAGCGGCTCGTGATCCCCGACGAGGAACTCACCGGACGCGAGCCGCGGCCGATCGAGTAGGATCGCCGCTCATGGCTCCCGCGCACATGGACGAGGAAGGGCGGACGCTCCTGCGGCGCATCGTCGAGAGGCTGGCGTGGCGCCAGGTCGGCGCGATGAACATCCTGGGGCACTGCCTCAAGCACGTCACCAGGATCGACAGCAAGGTCCTGGTCGCGGAGGAGCTCAACCACAGCCTGCTCCTGTTCCGCGAAGTGCGCGCGCTGTACGCCGAGCTCGGCTGGACCGATCTCGAGAGCGTCGTGCGCGAGCGCGTCGGCGAGCTCCCGTTCCCCGGCTCGCGGCTCGAGTTCGGGCTCTGCCGCTTCCTCGGTGACCGCGCCGAGCGCGTCGCGATGCAGAGCTACGTCGACTGCGTCGACAAGCGCTTCGCCGCGATCGCGCGCACCGCGCTCGAGACGAAGAGCGTGCTCGTGCCCGAGGGCGACGACGTCTTCGTCGAGTACTGCCGCGACGTGAGCAACCGACCGCACGCGCAGCAGATGTTCGACCGCTGGCTCGCGATCTCGGTGCGTTCGTTCGGCCGCGCCGGCACGCCCGCCGACCGGCGCGCGGTCGAGCTCGGCCTGCGCAAGAAGAGCAACGCCGACCTGATCCGCGACTTCGTCGGCGAGATCGACCCGTTCCGCGAGCGCTGCGGCCTCGAGCGCGGAGCGTTGGGCGAGCTCGCGGCGCTCGGAGCGGGCGGTTGACGGCTCACGACGCCGGTCACGAACCCGCCCAGGACGCGGCGCACGATCCGGAGCGCTGGCGCGACCGCTTCCCGATCCTCGCCGAGACGAGCTACCTCGTCAGCCACAGCCTCGGCGCGATGCCGGCCGCGGTGTACGACGAGCTGCGCGCGTACGCCGACCAGTGGGCCACGCGCGGGGTGCGCGCGTGGAGCGAGGGCTGGTGGAGCGCGCCGATCGACGTCGGCGACCGCCTCGCGCCGATCCTGAACGCGCCGCCGGGCACGATCTCGATGCACACGAACGTGTCGACGATCCAGGCGGTCGTCGGCTCCGCTCTCGACTTTTCAGGTCACGACTTCTCGGGTCTCGAGGGGCGCCGCAACAAGATCGTCCTCTGCGACGAGGACTTCCCGAGCACGACGTACGTCTGGGAGGGATTTCGGCGCGCCGGGGCGCGCGTCGTCGTCGCGTCGGCCGAGCGTCTGTGCGAGGCGATCGACGAGGAGACGCTGCTCGTCCCGGTGAGCCACGTGAGCTACAAGGGCTCGGCGCTGCTCGACGCGGCCGCCGTGTGCGAGCGCGCGCGCGAGACGGGCGCGCTCGTGCTGCTCGACGTGTACCAGTCGGTCGGCACGCTCCCGATCGACGTGCAGGCGCTCGGCGTCGACATGGTCTGCGGCGGCTCGGTCAAGTGGCTGTGCGGCGGTCCCGGCGCGGCGTTCTTGTACGTGCGGCCCGAGCTGAGCGAGCGGCTGCGGCCGATCGCGACCGGCTGGGCCGCCCACGCCGAGCCGTTCGCGTTCGAGCCGGCGCCGCAGCGCTATGCACGCGGTGCCGCGCGCTGGCTCGCGGGCACGCCCGCGGTCCCCGCGCTCTTCGCCGCGCGCGCCGGCTACGCGCTCGTCGGCGAGGTCGGCGTCGAGCGCATCCGCGCGTGGTCGGTCGAGCTGACGGAGCGGCTGCGGCGCGACCTGGTCGACCGCGGCTTCACCATCGGCAGCCCCGCGGATCCCGCGCGCCGCGGCGGCACGCTCGTCGCCGGTCTGCGCGACGACGAGGACGGCGACGCGTTCGTCGCGGCGCTCGCCGACCGCGCGATCCTCGTCGACCACCGTCCCGGCGCCGGCATCCGCGTCGGACCGCACTTCTACACGCGCACAGACGAGGTCGACGCGTTCGCCGAGGCGCTGAGCGAGCTGCGCGCGTCGCGCGCGTGGGAGCGTCGCCGCGCGCCGGCCCGAACGCGATGACGGCGAGCGAGATCACCTTCGTAGCGGCGGACGGCGCGAGCGTGCGGGCGCTGCTCGCGCTGCCGGACGCGGCCGGGCGCACGGCGCCCGGCGTCGTGCTCGCGCACGGCGAGCCGGGGCTCGACGCGCACGCGCGCGACGTCGCGCGCCGCTTCGCCGAGGCCGGCTACGCGTGCATCGCGCCCGACCTGTTCGCGCGCGGCGGCGCGGCGGGCGCGGAGCCGAGCTGGGCGGCGCTCTCCGACCGCGTGGCGGTCCGCGACCTCGACGCGGCCGTGGCCTGGCTCGGCGCGCGCGAGGGGGTCGACGCCGAGCGGGTCGCCGCGGTCGGGCTCGGCGGGGGCGGGACGCTCGCGTTCCTCCTCGGCTGCCGCTCCGACCGCGCGAGCGCGGTCGTCGACGTCGGGGGGCCGCTGGCCTACCCCGCGCTGAGCGCCGCGAAGCCGTCACAGCCGCTCGAGCTCGCCCTGAACCTCGCCTGCCCGCTCTTGGCCCTCGTCGGCGCGGACGACCCCGCGACGCCGCCCGGCGAGGTCGAGCTGGCGCGCCGCGTCCTGTCGCAGTTCGCGAAGCATTTCGATATCGTGGCCTACCCCGCCGCCGGCCCGCCGATCCTCGACGTGCGCCGTTCCGATGCGGCGGCCGACGCGTGGGAGCGCATCCTCGGTTTCCTGCGTTCCTGCCACGAATGACCCCACCTGAGCCTGGCGCCCGCGGCTGCGCGCCGCCTCCATGAGTCAAGAAGTCTCCAGCCTGTACGACCTCGTCCCCGGCCGCACGATCGGCGAGCGCTACACGGTGGTCGGACCGAGCCGGCAGGGCGGTCTCTCGGCCGCGTTCGAGGTGCGCGACGAGGTCTCGGACGAGACCTGCGAGCTGCAGTTCTTCCCCTCGGGCCTCTTCGAGAACGAGGACCAGGCGCGCGAGTTCGCCGCGTCGTGCACGAAGTGGAAGCGCGTCCACTCGGAGGCCGTCGTCGGCGTGCGCGAGATCGTCCTCGTCCGCCAGACCACGCTCTTGCTCGTCACGGAGCTCCCGATCGGGCACTCGCTGCGCGTCGAGCTGAAGGAGCGCGGCCGCTTCGAGCGCGAAGAGGTCGTCGCGCTCGGCAAGCAGCTCCTGCGCGGCCTCGTCGAGATCCACGGGCACGGGCTCGTGCACGGCGACATCAAGCCGCACACGATCCACGTCGAGGGCGAGCCGAGCGACCTGCGCGCGATGCTCGTCGACGGCGGCGTGACGCCGGGGCTGTGGGCGGCGAAGCACCTCGGCGACCAGACCGCGCTGATCGGCACGCCGTTCTACGCGCCGGTCGAGCAGTTCGGCGGCGACTCGCCCGACGTGCTCTCGGACGTCTACAACGTCGCGACGGTGCTCTACGAGGTCGCCGCGGGCGTCCTGCCGTGGGGCGCGCGGAGCTTCCTCGAAGTGTTCCAGGCGAAGCTCGAGAAGGCGCCGCCGCGCATCCGCGACCGGGCGCCGGACGTCGACGTCGGCGACGACCTCGACCGGGTCATCGCAGCCGGGCTGATGGCCGACCGCAACGAGCGCCACGCCACGGCGCAGAAGTTCCTCGACGCCCTGAACGGAGTCGAGTAGCGGCCCGAGGGCACGCGCGATGAGCCAGGGCGACCCGTACTCCGCCGTCGAGCCGTTCCCCGCGCGGTTCAACCTCTGCGAGTACTTCCTCGACCACAACCTCGCGGCCGGTCGCGGCGACGAGGTCGCGCTGCTCGCCGGGGACCGCACGCGCACGTACGCCGAGATCTCCGAGCGCGCGCGCCGCTGCGCAGCCGTCCTGCGCCGCGCGGGCGTGCGGCCGGAGGAGCGCGTCCTGATCGTGCTGCCCGACTGTTTCGAGTTCGCCGACGCGTGGTTCGGCACCCTGCGCGCGGGCGCCGTCTTCGCGCTGGTGAACCCGCTGCTCAAGCGCCACGACTTCGACTACTACCTCGCTTACACGAAGGCGCGCGTCGTCGTGACGCACGCGAGCGTCTTGCCCGAGATCGCCCCCGCGGCGCGCGCCGCGCGGCTGTGCGAGCGTGTCCTCGTCGTCACGGACGAGGGCGCGACGGGCGACTCGAGCGGGGGCGACTGGAGCGGGGCCGCCTGGCCCGCGCCGTGCGAGCCGTTCGAGGACGCGCTCGCGGCCGAGGATCCCGGCGGGCCGCTCGCCGAGCTCGAGGCGACCGGCCCCGACGACCTCGCCGGCTGGCTGTTCACGTCGGGCTCGACCGGCGAGCCGAAGGCGTGCGTCCACGCGCACTCCGACTTCGCGTACAACGCCGAGACGTACGCGCGGCGCGTCGTGCAGTACGCCGCGAGCGACGTGTGCCTGTCGGTGCCGAAGCTCTTCTTCGGCTACGCGACCGGCACGAACCTGATGTTCCCGTTCCGCGCGGGCGGCAGAGCCGTGCTCTTCCCCGGCCGCTCGACGCCCGACGAGCTGTTCGACCAGATCGCGGCGCACCGGCCGACGCTCCTGACGAGCGTGCCGACGCTGATCGGCGGGATGCTGCGCTCCGAGCGGATGCAGAGCGCCGACCTCTCGTCGCTGCGCGTGTGCCTGTCGGCGGGGGAGGCGCTCCCGCCCAAGCTCTACGAGGAGTGGAAGGAGCGCACCGGCGTCGAGATCCTCGACGGCATCGGCTCGGCGGAGATGTTCCACATCTACGTGTCGAACCGGCTGGGCGACGTGCGGCCCGGGAGCCTCGGCAAGGTCGTGCCCGGCTACGAGGCGGTCGTCGTCGGACCGGACGGCGCAACGGTCGCCGACGGCGAGCCGGGCCGGTTGCGCGTGCGCGGCGGCTCGACCTCGCTGTGCTACTGGGCGGACAAGGCGAAGTCGCACGAGACGTTCCAGGGCGAGTGGTGCACGTCGGCGGACATCTTCCGGCGCGACGAGCACGGCTACTACTACTACGAGGGGCGCGCCGACGACCTGCTCAAGGTCAGCGGCATCTGGACGTCGCCGCTCGAGATCGAGAACGCGCTCCTGTCGCACGCTGCGGTCGCCGAGGTGTGCGTGATCGGCCGCGAGGACGCGGACGGGCTGACGAAGCCCGCGGCGTTCGTCGTGCTCGCGCAGGGCCGCGCCGGCGACGATGCGCTCGCCGCCGAGCTCAAGGCGCACCTCAAGGACCGGCTCGCGCCGCACAAGTACCCGCGCTGGTTCGAATGGCGCGCGTCGCTGCCGCGCAACGACCGCGGGAAGGTGGCGCGCAAGCTGCTCAGGGAGGAGCTCGAGCCCGAGCTCGCGTCCGACTCGTGACCGACCTCGCGAAGCTGACCTGGCCGCAGGCCCGCGCTCTGTTCCACGACCGGACCGTCGCGATCGTCCCGATCGGCGCGACCGAGCCGCACGGGCCGCACCTGCCGCTCGACACCGACGTCACGATCGCGCTGGCGCAGTCGCGCCGCGCCGCGGAGCTGCTCGAGCACGACGGGATCGACGCCGTGGTGCTCCCGCCGGTCGCGTACGGGCTGACGCACTACACCGAGGGCTTCGAGGGCCGCGTGAGCCTGCGCCCGGGGACGCTGTGGGCGCTGCTCGAGGACCTCGTCCAATCGCTCGAGGAGCAGGGCGTGCGCCGGGTCGTCTTCTCGAACGCGCACCTCGAGCCGGCGCACGTGCAGATCCTGCGCGGCGTCGCCGGCGACCGCCCGGAGCGGACGAGGACCCAGGCGCACGTCGTGTTCGCCGACAACACGCGCCGCCGCTGGGCGGGCACGCTCGGCGACGAGTTCGCGAGCGGCGACTGCCACGCCGGCCGCTACGAGTCGAGCATCGTGCTCGCCGCCGACCCGGATGCGGTCGTCGAGGACGAGCGCACGGTGCTGCCGCCCGTGCGCATCGACCTCGTCGAGAAGATGCGCGCGGGGGTGACGAGCTTCCTCGCCGCGGGCGCGAGCCGAGCGTACTGCGGCGACCCCGCCGCCGCGTCCGCCGCCGAGGGACGCGACCTCGTCGAGCGGCTCGCGACGATGCTCGTCACGTCCGTGCACGAGTCCTGGCCCGACCTGCTCGCGGCCGCGCGCCCATGACCGCGTTCACGACGCACCTCGAAGTGCGCTTCGGCCACGTCGACCCGGCGGGCATCGCGTACTACCCGCGGATCTTCGACTACGTCCACGAGGCGTTCGAGGAGCTGTGGAACCGCCACGTCGGCAAGCGCTACTACGACCTCGTCGGCCTCGACCGGATCGGGTTCCCGCTCGTGCGCTCCGTGGTCGAGTTCACCAGCCCGCTGCGCTTCGGCGACCGGCCGCGCGTCGACGTGACGTGCTTCCACATCGGCCGGAGCTCGCTCGGGCTGCGCTACCTGTACACCGTCGACGGCCGCGAGTGCCTCGACGCGCGCATGACCACCGTGTGCGTCCGGCTGGGCGAGCTCGAGAGCCTGCCGATCCCGGAGCCGTACCGCACCAAGTTCCAGGAGATCCGCGAGGACCCGTGACCAGAATCAGCGACCTGCACGGCCGAGGCCGTCCGGTCTTCAGCTTCGAGTTCTTCCCCCCCAAGGACGACGCGGCGGTGGACGAGCTGCTCGCGACGGTCGCCGACCTGAGGGAGGCGCATTCGCCGGAGTTCGTCTCGGTCACGTACGGAGCGGGCGGGTCGACCCGCGGCCGCTCGCGCGAGTGCGTGCAGCGGATCCAGAACGAGCTGCAGCTCACCGCGATGGCGCACCTGACGTGCGTCGGCCACACCCGGGAAGAGCTCGGCGAGATCGTCGGGCAGATGATGTCCTGCGGGATCGAGAACATCCTCGCGCTGCGCGGAGACCCGCCGAAGGGCGAGGAGCGCTTCGTCGCGACCGAGGGCGGCTTCCCGCACGCGACCGAGCTGATCGAGTACCTCGAGGACAACTACGACGTCGACGTCGGCGCCGCCTGCTATCCCGAGGCGCACCCCGAGTCGACGTCGCCGGACGACGACCTGCGCTGGACGCGCGTCAAGCAGGACAACGGCGCGCGCTTCCTCGTCACGCAGCTCTTCTTCGACAACGCGGACTACTTCGCGTTCGTCGAGCGCGCGCGCGCCGCCGGGGTCACCGTGCCGATCACGCCGGGCATCATGCCGATCACGAACGTCGCCCAGGTCGAGCGCTTCACCAAGATGTGCGGCGCGCGGATCCCCGAGCCGCTGCTCGAGCGCCTGCGCGTCGTGAAGGACGACCCCGCCAAGGTGATGGCGACCGGCATCGAGCACGCGATCGTCCAGTGCCGCGACCTGCTCCACCGCGGCGCCCCGGGCGTCCACTTCTACACGCTGAACAAGAGCCACGCGACGCGCTCGATCCTCGCGGCGCTGCGCTGACGCCGGCGAGGCGTTGCCCCCGGGGCCGCGCGCGCCGATACTGGACCCGTGGCGGCGCGCGCGACGAAGAGCGGCGTGCTCGCCCTCGCCCTGGCCGCCGGTGCGCTCGTTGCCGTGCTCGCTTGGCTGCTCGTGGGCGACGGGCGCGCGCCGGAGGAGCCCTCGAGCCCCGCTCTCGTTCCGGGCCTCGGACCGGAGGCCGCGCCTGCGCGTGCGGACGCGCCGCTCGACGCGCAGGACGCGGAGCGGGATCCGGCGGCCGCCGCCGAGCGCCCGGGCGCGCGCACGAGCCTCGCGAGCGCGGCCCCCGCCGCCGAGCTGCGCACGTGGAGCGCGCTCGTGGTCGACCGGCGCGACGGCCGGCCGGTCGAGGGCGCGCGCGTCGCGCTCGCGCGGGGCGAGGAGCGCGCGGCGGCGGTGTCGGACGCGGACGGCGCGTTCGCGCTCGAGTGGCCGGTCGGGCTCGCCGCGGATCTCGCCGTCGACCACGAGCGCTACGCGGACCTGCGCGAGCCCGCCGCGTCGCTCGAGGACGGGCGCGCGATCGCGCTCGCGCCGAGCGGCGCCCTGCACGGCCACGTGCGCTCGGCGTCCGCCGCGGCGCTGGCCGGCGCCGAGGTCGCGCTCTGGCGCGGCACGTCGCGCCGTTACGACGGCGAGCCGCTCGCGCGGACCGACGCCGACGAGGACGGCGCGTTCCGCTTCGACGACCTCGCGCCCGGCGAGTACGCGCTCGGCGCGCACCACGCGACGCTCCCGATGGGCTTCCTCGCGGGGCTCGCGGTCGCGCCGGCGCAGGAGACGTACGCGTCGCTCGTGCTCGCGAGCGGGCTCGCGCTGCGCGGCCGCGTCGTCTCGTCCGGCGCGGCGTCTTCCGGCGGCGTCGCGAGCGGGGAGGAGCCGGTCGCCGGCGCGACGGTCGAGCTGCGTCCGGAGATCCAGGGGACGAACGACGGGATCGAGGAGCGCTCGCTGCGGCGCCTCGTCGCGGGCCCGGACGGGCGTTTCGCGACCGAGGGGCTCGGGCACGGCGCGGTCGACGTGCTCGTGCGCACGCCGTGGGCGGCGCGCATCGAGCGGCAGGTCGACGTCTCGTACGCGACCGCGAACGAGGAGCGCACGCTGCGCGTCCCCGCGCCCGCGCGCCTCGCCGGTCGCGTCGTCGCGCCGGACGGGCGCGGCGTCGGGGGCGCGCTCGTCGCGCTCGCCGCGGGCGATCTCGCGAGCGCGATCGACGCCGAGTCCGCCGCCGCGGCGCTCGCGGCGCCGCCGGGCGAGGCGCGCGCGG
>CAZGTQ010000246.1:0-1546 GCA_964528575.1 uncultured Planctomycetaceae bacterium
CCTCGCCACGCCACGCCCGCTCGGCGCGATCCACGATCTCTCGCTGCGCGCAGATCCCGCGCTGCGCGACGCCCTTCGCGACGCGCCCGCGAGCGGCGACCGCGAGGCGATCTTCATGGCCGTGCTTGACGAGCTCGCGCGGCCGCCGCTGCCGGTCGTCGCGCTGATCGAGGACATCCACTGGGCGGACGAGGCCACGCTCGACGTGCTCACGTTCGTCGCGCGCCGGATCGAACTGTTCCCCGCGCTGCTCGTGCTCACCGTCCGCGACACCGAGGTCGACGCCAACCCGCGGCTGGCCGGCTTCCTCGGCACGCTCCCGCCGGCGGTGACCGTGCGTGTCCCGCTGGCGCCGCTGTCCGAAGCGGCCGTGGCTGCGCTCGCCCGGGAGCACTCGCTTCCCGCCGAGCGGCTGTTCTCCGACACCGGCGGCAATCCGTTTTATGTCACAGAGATGCTCGCCGCTCGCGCGGAGGGCGTTCCCTCGACCGTACGCGAGGCGATCCAGGCGCGGACCGCGCAGCTCCCCGAGGAGTGCCGCGAGCTGCTCGAGCTGCTGTCCGTGATCCCGAACCGCGCGGAGACGTGGCTGCTCGATCGCTGCCAGCCGGGCTGGACCGAAGCCGTAGAGGCAGCGGAGCGGCGCGCGATGGTCACGCTCGAGGATGGCGCGTTGCGCTTCCGCCACGAGCTTGCGCGGCGCGCGATCGAGGCCGCGCTGCCGGCGGCGCGCAGCCTGCAACTGCACCGCCGCGTGGTGGTCGCGCTCACCGATCACGATGCTGCGCCCGCGCGCATCGTGCACCACGCCGAGCGCGCCGAAGCCATCGACGCGCTCGTCGCGCACGGCCCGCGTGCCGCGCGCGCCGCGCGCGCGGTCAGTGCGAACCGCGAGGCCGTCGCCCAGTACGAGCGCGTGCTGAGGCACGCCGAGCGCTTCGCGCCGGCGGAACGCGCCGCGCTCTGGCTGGAGTACGCACAGGTCTGCTACCTGACCGGCCGCCGCGACGCGGCCGGCGCGGCCGCGACGGAGGCCGTGCGCCTGCGACGGGAGCTCGCGGATCCGGGCGCGATCGGCGAGGCGATGCTGCTCGAGGCACGCGTCCGCTGGTGGCAAGGGGGCAGCGCCGACGCGCTCGCCACGGCCGATGCCGTGGTCGCGCTGCTCGAGCCCCTCGAACGCACCGGCGCGGTCGCGAAGCGGCTCGCGGAGGCGTACGGCTACCGCGCGCAGCTCGCGATGCTCGCGCGCGACGGCGAGCGCGTGGAGCACTACGGCGGCCTCGCGATCGCGCTCGCGCGCACGATCGACGACCCGCGCACGCTGGCCGCCGCGCTCGGCAACGTCGGCGCCGACCGCTACGGGCGCGGCGCGGACGACGGCGCCACCCTGCTCGAGGGCATCACGCTGGCACGCGCGCACCGCCTTCACGACGACGTGGCGCGCGGCTACATGAACCTCGCGTACATCTCGTGGGTGGCGCGCCGCTACGACCGCGCGACGGCGTGGCTCGATGAAGGCGAGGCGTACGCGACCGAGCACGAG
>CAZGTQ010000247.1:0-26991 GCA_964528575.1 uncultured Planctomycetaceae bacterium
GGCGCCAGCGGGACCCGTCGATCCGTCGGCTCCGTCTGCACCCGCGAGACCCGTGGGTCCGGCAGGTCCGGCGGGCCCGGTCGCGCCATCGGCGCCGTCCGCACCCGCGGGTCCGGTCGCTCCGGCGGCGCCAGCGGGACCCGTCGATCCGTCCGCTCCGTCCGTACCCGCGAGACCCGTGGGTCCGGCAGGCCCGGTCGCGCCATCGGCGCCGTCCGCTCCAGCGGGGCCCGTCGCTCCGGCGGCGCCCGCGGGACCGGTCGCCCCGTCAGCTCCGTCCGTACCCGCGAGACCTGTGGGCCCGGCAGGACCGGTCGCGCCATCGGCGCCGTCGGCGCCGGCGGGACCTGTCGCTCCGTCCGCGCCCGCAGGGCCGGTCGATCCGGCGGCTCCGTCCGCACCAGCGGGACCCGTGGAACCCGCGGCGCCCGTCGCTCCGTCGGCGCCGGCGGCGCCCGTGGCTCCGTCCGCTCCGGCCGGGCCGGTGGGGCCGACCAGGCCGGTGGGGGAACCGACCCAGGTGCCGCTCGGGTCGATCACCGGGACGCCGTTGATCGTCACGCTGTTGGGCGTGATGTCGCGGCCTTCGACGTCGTCGGCGTTGCGAGCCGTGGCGGCGCGGATCGCGAAGGGGACGCTCGCGAGGCGGTGGCGGGGCACGAGCTCGCTGTCCGCGCCGATCGTGACGCCGAGATAGAGCTCGTTCGTCGCCTCGAAGATCGCGTCGGGCAAGGGCGTGACCTCGCCGATCTGCACGCTCATCAAGCCGCCCGAGACGTCGACCGTGCGCAGCTCGCTGTACAGCGAGCTGCCGCCGATCGGCAGGTCGTAGATCCGGAACACGATCGCGACGTTCGGCTGCGTCACCGGCTGACTGGTGATGTCGAGCAGGCGCGCCTGGTAGCTGAGCAGCGGGGGCGGGCTCGACCCGCCGCCGCCGGGGAGCGCGGCGAGCGCGGGACAAACGCCCAGGACCAGGAGGCCGAGGGACCTCGCGACGAGCTTCTTCATGGGGGGCACGTGGAAGGGGACCGACAGGAGCATGTGGGGAGAGCGTGCGCGCGTTGGGGAGACGTGCGACGGCGTCACGGATGGAAGGGCACGGTCAGCACGTTCGTGAACGAGCCGGCGAGCGGGGGGATCACGTCCGTGATCGCGAGCGCCTGGAGCTGGAGCGATTTGCCGACCAGCGAGGGCTGGTCCGGCAGCAGGAACTCGTAGCGGGCGTAGCCCGACGTCGTCAGCGCGAGCTGCGTGAGCAGGACCGGGTTCGTCGCGAGCGCCAACTTGCCGTCGAACGGATTGAGGCTGAAGGGGAGGATCGGGATCGCTCCGCCGAACGCGACGACGTGGAACGTCAGCGGCTCCGCCCACAGATGGAAGCGGAAGACCCTGCCGATCTGCGCGGGCGTCTCCTGGACGAGCGCCGGCGTGTACAGGAAGCCCTGCCCCGCGTTCGCCGCTCCGAGCGCGTTGGTCACCCGCACCGGCGCCATCGCCTTCGGGTTGCCGAGCGCGTCGAGGCCCGCCGGCGTGCGCGCCGAGATGCGCGTGTTCGACACGACCGCGACCGGGAACGCGTGGACGCCGTCGAACTGCACCGCCGCGGCTCCCGCGCCGGGCTCCGTGAAGTTGAGCCCGTAGATCGTCACGACGTCGTCGCCTTCCTTCGTCCCGGACGCGGCGCGCGTGCCGAAGACGAGCGGCTCGCTCGTGCCGACGATCGGCTCGGTCGCGACGACGCCGCTGGTGACGGCGAAGGACTCCGACGTCGCCCTCGCGCCGACCGCGGGCTGTCCGATGCCGGCTTCGACCGTCAGCGAGACCGACGTCGACGTGCCGCCGCCGACGAGCGCCGACTGGCTCAGCGCGATGCGCGTCTCGCTGCCGGAGGACGACTGCGCGGTGGCGAGACCGGTGGCGAGACCGGCGACCAGGCTGGCCAAAAGGGGGAGGGCGAGCAGCCGCACGAGAGCTGGATTGTCGAGCATGGGGGAATCTCGTTCGCCGCCAACGCTCGACCCGACGGAGCCTCGGCGGACCCGCGGGGACGGCGGGTATCCGTGGCACCGTCCGCGGCCGTTCTCTCGATGGGAGACCGGGGGGGTCGAACGCCCGCGTACCCGTCGAGGGTACTCCCGCGCCCTGCAATCGCGCAACCCGCCGAGCCGGTCGCAATCCCCGCGGCCGCGGCCCACACTGCCCGCGATGCAGCCCGACGCCGCACCGGTCCGCGCCTACCTGCTCGACCTCCAGGACCGCATCACGAGCGCGCTCGCCGCCGCCGACGGCGCCGCGGAGTTCGTCGAGGACGCCGCCGAGGACGAGCGCGGCGGCCTCTCGCGCCCGCGCGTCCTCTCCGACGGTGCTCGCCTCGAGCGCGCCGCCGTCCACTTCACGCACTCGCGCGGCGACCGGCTCCCGCCCGCGGCGACCGCGCGCAAGCCCGAGCTGGCCGGCTCCTCGTTCGAGGCGGTCTCGCTCTCGCTGATCGTGCACCCGCGCAATCCGTACGTGCCGACCAGCCACATGAACGTGCGTTTCTTCCTCGCGGCGCCGCCGGACGGGCCGCCGTCCTGGTGGTTCGGCGGCGGCTTCGACCTGACGCCGTACTACGGCTTCGCCGAGGACGCCGTGCACTGGCACCGCGTCGCGCGCGACGCGTGCGTCCCGTTCGGCGACGACGTCTACGAGCGCTGCAAACGAGCGTGCGACGACTACTTCGTCCTCACGCACCGGCGCGAGCCGCGCGGCATCGGCGGCCTCTTCTTCGACGATTGGAGCGAGGGCGGCTTCGAGCGCAGCTTCGCCTTCCAGCGCAGCGTCGGCGACGCGTACTTGCGCGCGTACCTGCCGATCGTCGAGCGCCGTCGCGACACCGCGTACGGGGAGCGCGAGCGCGGCTTCCAGCTCTACCGCCGCGGCCGCTACGTCGAGTTCAACCTGATCTACGACCGCGGAACGCTGTACGGATTGCAGTCGGGTCGGCGCATCGAGGCCGTGCTCGCGTCGATGCCGCCGCTCGTCGCCTGGCGCTACGATTGGCGCCCCGAGGCGGGCACGGAGGAGGCGCGGCTCACCGACGAGTTCCTGCGGCCCCGCGACTGGCTGGCCGGCGACGTGCCCGCGGGAGCGTGAGCGCAGCGGCGGCGACCGACTTCTTGCCGATTCCCGCGGCGAATGGGCGGCGGGTCGACGCTCGGAAGGAGTGGTCGCCCCGTCCGGAGGTCATTCGATGAGAACGCACACACTGCTCCTCCCGCTCCTGGCTTGGTCGCTCCCGGTCCTGCTCCCCGGCGACGACGAGCTCGCCGATCCGTTCACGCGCTACGAGCTCGCCAACGGCGTCCGCCTGGCCGTGTTCCACGTGCCCGACGCGACGCTCCAGGCGACGTTCACGCTGCTGCCGTTCGGCCTGCGCGACGATCCGCGCGGCCGCGCGCAGCTCGCGCACGTCGTCGAGCACATGCTGATCCGCAGCACCGATCCCACCGGGTTCGGCGACGGCGAGCTGCGCCTGAACGGCGAGACGACCGCCACGGCGGTGCGGCTCGAGAGCATGGCGCCGCCCGGCCGTTGGAAGGAGGCGCTCGGGCGCCACGCGCGTTGGCTCTCCGCGACGAGCTTCGAGCCCGACGTGCTCGAGCGCGAGAAGGAGAGCGCGCTCGCGGAGCTCCTCACGACGGTGCCGTCGGGCTTCACGGGCAAGTGGGCCGAGGCGGCATGGGCGCAGGTCGCGCTCTTCGGGGCGACGAGCGTCGCGGTGCGCGGCGACGTCGAGCGGTTGGACGTCGACGACGTGGCCGAGTCGGTGCGCGCTCGCGTGCCGATCGGACCCGAGGTCGAGATCGTCTGTTCCGGGCCGATCGAGCCCGCGGACGTGCTCGCCGAGGCGCAACGCTCGATCGGCGGGCTCGAGCGGCGCGAGGCGAGCGCCGAGCGGGCGGAGCAACGCGATCCGTACGCACTCGGCGACGTGGACGCGACGTGGGACCTCGCGGCGAAGCACTACCTCGAGTGGTACCCGCTCGGCGAGTCGGACGCCGCCGCGCGCGTCGTGCTCGCGAGCTGCTTGCACACCGAGCTGCTGCTCGACGCGGGCCGCGGGGAGGGACCGTCGCGGGTGCAGCTCGCGAGCGTCTCGCTGCTCGGCGCGCCCCGGCCGGGCGTGCTGTTCTCGTTCCCGATCGGCGCGGACGGCGACGTCGAGAAGGCGCGCGCCGCGGTCGAGAAAGCGATCGCGAGCACGCGCCGCGGCGTTCTCGTCCGGGCGACGATCGCGAACACGGCGGCGCAAGTGCGCGCTGTGCCCGATTTCACGGCGTTGCGCCGCCGCTTCGAAGGACGGCCGAACGCGGACGTGCTCGAGGCACAGGTCGCGCTGGACCTCGTTTCCCGTGAGCGAGCCACGGGCCTGCGCACGCCCGACTTCGCGCGGCGCCTCGCCGAGCTCGACGCGGACGAGGTGCGCGAGCTGGCGAAGGAGCTTGCAGACGCGAAACGCTCGAGCGTGCTCCTCGCACCGCGGCCCTAGCCATGTCGGCACGGGTCCGACCGGCTGCCGGGGGGTCGGGGAGCGCCGCCGGCCGAGCGGAAAGTCGGAGAACGTCTCCCGCTCCCGGGCGCACTCTGCTCTAGTCGAGGCTACCCCCCAGACCGGAGCCCAGGAGCGTTCCCATGCGGTGGATGCGACTCGTGCGGACGATCGGATGCGTGTCGGTAGGTCTCGCGCTCGCGAGCGGCTCGGCGGCTCAGCAGCTCCGCATCGGCGGACCGGGTACGGCGCTGCAGGTGAACGACTGGAACTGGGAGTCGGGCAGCTACATGGCGCCGCTGCGCGCGGCGCTGCAGGACGCCGCCAACTTCGGGACGGGTGGGATCGTCCAGAACGCGATCCAGACCGTCCCGATGTCGGTCGTCGACGCGACGACGCTCGCGGACATCGACATCTTCGTCGCGCCGTGGTGGGACGACGCGCTGACGACTCCCGCCAGCGAGAGCGCGATCATCGACTGGTTCCTGAACGGCGGGGGCCTGTTGCTCCTCGACGACGATGCGACGCACGACCGGATCGCGGAGGTGCTCGGCGTGCCGACGTCCAGCCCCTCGACCAGCACGTCCTTGTCGAACGGCGGAGCGCCGCTCTTCGACGGGCCGTTCGGGATCGCGGCCGACGTCCAGCAGGTGTGGTCGACGGGGCAACTCGCCGCCGCCGACGTCGCCGCGCGCAACGGGACCGTCGCGGCGACGAACGCGGACGGGCAGATCACCGCGGCGGTGTGGGAGGCGGGGCAGTACGCACCGGGCGCGGGCGCGCTCGTGATCTTCAGCGACGTCGACATGGCGTCGTCGGGCGCCGCGACCTACGCGCCGCTCGACGGCAACGGGATCTTCACGCTGAACGCGGTCGCGTTCCTCGTCGACCAGCTCTGCGACGTGTGCCTCGGAGCGGACGTCGCGCAGGTCTCGGCGAGCAACGGGGGGACACAGATCCTCTCCGTCGGCGGCGGAGCCCAACGCGCCGGTTTCTTCTACCTCCTCCTGGGCTCGTTCACCGGCACGACGCCCGGCATCGTCGTCGACGGCTTCCCGCTCCCGCTCAACATCGACTCGTACACGGTGCACACGCTGACCCAGCCGAACACGCCGCCGCTGGGCGGGTCGTTCGGCATCCTCGACGTCCAGGGGGAGGCGACGGCGAGCGTGACGGTTCCGGCCGGAGCGCCGGCGAGCCTCGTCGGGCTCCAGTTCGACCACGCCGTCGTCCTGATCGAGCTGCTGCCGAACCTCGTGCGCATCGACGCGATCGGCGCAGCGGTCCCGCTGCAGATCGTCGACTAACGCTAGTCCGGGCTAGGGCACGAAGCGCACGCCGACGGCGTTGCTCGCGAAGACCGCGCCGTAGGGCGGGGCCGCGACGGACGCCGCGAGCACGGCGTGGCTCGCGATCAGGCCGACCAGCGCGGGCGCTGCGAGCGGCGGGAGGGCGAGTTGCGCGCTCGCTCCTCCGGCGCCGTCGAGCACGCCGAAGAAGCCCCCGAACGGCGGCCCGTTCGCCAGCGCGAGCGCGGCGTACGTGTATGCGTCGGGCACGAGCGGCAGCAACACGGCGTCGACCGCGAGGGGCGGCCGGGTGCCGCTGAACGAGCCGAGCACGACGTACGGCCGGCCCGCGTGCGTCGCTCCGGCGCAGATCGTCATCGACTGCGCCCCGCCGGCCGAGACCGAGATCGAGCGCTCGCTCGCCACGAGGCCGCCGCCCGCGAACGCGAGGCCCTTCGACACGTGGTCGAGCGGGCCGAGCAGCGTCGAGTCGCCTCCGCTCGTCACGGCGAACAGTTGCTGTCCGCCGGCCCAGGTGAACGAGCGCGCGTCCGGGTCGTACACGAGCGCGCGCGCCTCCGCGCCGAGCGCGGGTCCGCTGACGGTGATCGGCTGCATCGCGAGCGTCGGCGGGTCGATCGACTCGAACGCCAGCGTCGTGCGCCCCGACGCGTGGTACAGGAGCTGGGTGTCGACGTCGAACGCGAGCGCTTCGCCGTCGTCGCCCGCGCCGAGCGTGGCGAGGAACGTCGCCACCGCCGTCGCCGGATCGACGCTGTACAGCGTCTCCGGCAGCGCCGCGCCGTCGCCGGTCACCGCGTACAGCGTTCCGTCCGACGCGAACGCGAGCGCCGCGTACGCGTCGTCGAGCGTGCCGACGTTCGTCAGCCAGCCCGTCGTCGGATCGATGCGCACGAGGTCGCGCTTGTTCCCGCCCTTCTTGCGCAAGCCGTAGAGCAGGCCGGCGAGCGGATCGGTCGCCAGGCCGGTGAAGCCCGGTTCGGCGCAGATCTCGTTCGCGACGTTGCCGAGCGGGAACGCCGAGAGCGTGCGACCGGTGGCGGGATCGAGCTGGCGCAGGAAGCCGTCGTCCTTCGAGACGGAGACGAGCGCGCGCTCCGCCAGGCACGCGGCGCTCGGCTGCGGCGTCGGGCCCGCGCCCGTGGAGGCGTCGAACGCGAACGTCGTGAAGTCGAGGAAGTCGACGCCGTCGGCCGCGCCGAGCGGGCCGTCGTACGCGCTCCCCGGCGCACCGAACAGGCCGTAGAGGTGGCCGGTCAGACCGTCGCCGCGGTTCGCGCCGACGACCGCGGGCTTGCCGCCGAAGCCGAGCGAGCCGCCGGCGGAGTCGCCGCTCGTCCACTGCATGTCGTCCCAGCAGAACCGGACGTTGCGGCCGATCCCGACGATCGGGTCGTCTCCGTCGGAGAGGATCACCTGGAACGTGTTGACCTTGTCGACGTGGCCGTCGAAGTAGCCGACGTGGTCCCACACGACGACGAAGCGGCCGGGGTCCGCGCGGTACCAGACCGTCCCGCCGGGCGGGTTCGAGTCGGCGTCGGCCCAGAACGGCGCGATGCGCGGCGGGCACGGCGCGGGGAACGGCGCGGGATCGAACGCCGCGCTCGGCTGCTCGAACGTCAGGTTCCCGTTCGCGTTCACGTGCACCGACGTGTAGACGGTGCCGTAGAAGTCGAAGCCGAAGCCGAGCGGCAGCGCGACCGACGATCCGTCGTCCGAGCGGCGGCACGGATCGCCCGGCGGCGCGTCGGTCATCTCGACGACCTGGAACGACGAGTCGAGCGGGATGCACAGGCTCGTCGCCCCTGTCGGACACTGCGCCGCGGCCGTTGTTGCGAGCAACGTGCAGGCCGCCGCGACGCGCGGCGCGGTGCGAGCAGAGCGCGGCATGGGGTGACCCTCCGCGGGCCTTTATAGCAGCTACACAGCTTTGAGGCTGCGTCCGAGCGCCAAGGCGATTCCCGCGAGGAGGACCGCTCCGCCCACGGCGTCGCCCACGCCGACGCGCTCGTCGAGCACGAGCCACGCCAGCGCGGCCGCCACGAGGGGCTCGAGGAGGAGCGCGAGCGAGACGACGTGCACGGGGACGCGCCGCACGGCCCAGTTCTGCAACCCGTGGCCGCCCACGCCCGCGAGCAGCGCGAGCACGGCGACGGCGGCGTAGTCGCGGGCGGACGCGCCGCTCGGGCGCCAAGCGCTGCCCGCGGCGAGGGTCGCGGCGGCGAGCATCGCGGCCGCGCTCACGTGCAACAGCGCGAGATACCCCGTGAGGGGCAGCGCGCGCCGCAGGCTGCGGCCTGCGGCGAGATAGAGCGCCGCGCACGCCGCCGCGCCCAGCGCGCACGCCTCGCCCGCGCCGAACGAGCTCGCGAGCGCGCCGCGGGCCTCGCCGGTCGCGTCGCCGGTGGCGTCGCCGGTGGCGAGCAGCGCCGCGCCGGCCAGCGCGACGGCCGTCCCGAGCCAGAATCGCGGCGGACACGAGTCGCCGAGCACGCGTCCGACGAGGCCCGCGAACAGCGGCGCCATCGAGACGAGCAACGTCGCGCGCGCCACGCTCGTGTGCACGACCGAGGCGGTCCACAGGCCGAAGTGCGCCGCCATCGCGGCCGCGCCGAGCGCGAGCGCGAGCGCGACGCGCGGCTCGCTCGCCGCCGCCCGCAGCGCGCGGAGCGCGTCCCCGCGGGCGATCGCGCACCACGCGAGCGCCGTGAACGCGATCCGCAGCGCCGCGATGACGAGCGCGTCGAGCGGCTGCGCGAGGCGGATCAGGACCGCGGCCAGCGCGACGCAGGCCACGGCGCCCGCGAGCGCGAGCGGGATGCGCGGATCGCGCGCCCCGTCCGCTGCGGGCTCACGGTCCAGGCGAAGGTCCGAGGGCCCTGCCGCCGAGCCGTCCGCGGTCCGCGCCATGGCGCGGAGTATCGGCGGCGCGCCGCGGCGGGCGCTGCGCGTTTCGCGGGAAGGGGAGCGGGGGCCCCGAAATCGTCGACAAGGTCTTGACGGGGTTCGTTTTCATGAAAGGATCTCCTGTCATGAGTCCCGCGGCCCCGCCCCCCGATCTCGAGTGCGTCGTCGACGGCGCGCGCGCCGGCGCGCTCCTGCACCCGCTGCGCGGCCGGATCCTCGCGCTGCTGCGCGCGCCGCGCTCGGCCTCCGACGTCGCGGCCGAGCTCGGGCTGCCCCGCCAGCGCGTCAACTACCACGTGCGCGAGCTCGAGCGAGCCGGCTTCCTGCGCCGCGCCGGCCGGCGCAAGAAGCGCAACCTCACCGAGCAGCGCTACGTCGCGACGGCGCGCTCGTACGTGCTCTCGCCCGAGGTGCTCGGGCCGCTCGAGGCCGACCCGCGCGCGATCGACGACGCCGGGAGCGCCGCGTACCTGCTCGCGCTCGCCGGTCGGATCCAGCGCGAGCTCGGTCGCGCCTTCCACGACGTGCAGGGGAGCGGCGAGCGGCTCCCGACGCTCTCGATGGACGCGGAGCTGTGGTTCGAGAGCGCGGAGCAGCGCGCGCGCTTCGCCGCGGAGCTGCGCGACGCCGTCGCGGGCGTCGTGGCGCGCCATGCGGCGCCGGGCGCCGCGGAACGAACGAGCGAGCCGGCCTATCGGCTCGTGCTCGGATGTCACCCGATCCCGAAGAGGTCCGTCGAGGACCGAGGAGACGAACGTGAGCGAGAAGAGACGTGAGCACGTCGGCCGCA
Organism: uncultured Planctomycetaceae bacterium; assembly: GCA_964528575.1. Classification (GTDB taxonomy): domain Bacteria; phylum Planctomycetota; class UBA1135; order UBA1135; genus CAZGTQ01. Next base: position 9,542 of record CAZGTQ010000247.1, read on the forward strand.
CGGTCCGCAAGGAGGTGCGCATCGACGCGACGCCGGAGGCGGTGTGGGACGCGTGGGCCGAGCCGCAGGGCATCGCGCGCTGGTTCGTCGACTCGGCGGAGGGCCGCTGCGAGCCCGGCGAGGTGATGACGTGGCACTTCGAGTCGTTCGGCTACGACCTGCCGGTGCCGGTGCTCGAGGCGAAGCGCGACGAGCTGATCGCGATCGGCGGCGAGATGCCGGGCCGCCCGCCGATCCTGCAGGAGATCCACGTGCACCGCGACGGCGATGCGACGGTGCTGCGCATCGCGAACTCGGGCTTCTTCGACGGCCCCGAGCACGACGAGGAGATCGCGGGCGTCGACTCGGGCTGGGAGATGGCGCTGGCGACGCTGAAGCACCAGCTCGAGCGTTTCCCCGGGCGCGACCGCGTGCACCTGCTCTCGATGCGCCCGGCACGCTTCGACTACGACGAGATGCAGCCGCTCTACGACACGGCGGCGGGGCTGTGCGAGTGGCTCGCGACCGACGCCGAGCTCGCGCGCGATCCGCTCCGTGTCGGCGACCGCGTGCGGCTGGCGCTGCAAGGCGGCGGGACGCTGAGCGGCCGGGTGCTCGCGCGCACACCGCGCGAGCTCTTGCTCGAGTGGAGCGAGCGCGGCGCCGTCGTCGGCCTCAAGTGCTTCGCGTTCGGGCCGACCGAACGGCGCGTCTGCCTCGACGTGAGCGCGTGGGGGGCCGGCCCGGCCGTCGCGGCCGAGCTGCAGGCGTGGGCGGACGCCGCGTTGGAGCGCCTGACCGCGTGTCTGCCCGCCCCGGCGCGATGAGAGTGGCGAGCGGACGGCGCTGCGGGCCCGATCGGCTCGCAGCGCCGTCTCGCCGTCGCGGCGGGCGGCCCTGCTACAGCGCCCGCCGCTCGAGCGCGATCCGCGCGCTCGCCTCGCCCGCGCCCGCCTCGAGCGTGAGCGTCGTCTCGCCGACCGCGCCGCTCGGCGCGCGCGCCTCGAGGCGGTACGAGCCCGGCGGGAGCCCGATGCGCGCGGTCTCGCCCTCGATCGCGTAGCGCGCGGCGCGGCGCTCGCCGTCGTACACCGCGAGCTCGACGGCGCCGCCCTCGTCCGCGTCGCTGCGCTCCAACACGACGGCGACGTGGACGAGCTCGTCCGCGCGGACGCTCGGCTCGAGCGTCTCGCCCGCGACGACCTCGACCGTCCGCGGCGGAGCCATGACGCCGTGCGCGCCCTCGACGCGCAGCTCGTAGCTCCCCGCAGGCACGAACACGCGGTACGCCCAAGCCTCGTCGCCGCGGTCGACGAGCGTCTCGACGGGGGCGTCCGCGAGCCACAGCGACCACGCCGCATCGTGCGCGTCGACACGAACGGCGCCCGGTTCCGCGAGCGCGAAGCGGCCGAGGTCCTTCTGCGCCTCGTTCGGGGCGATCCACACCGCGCCGAGGTCGCGGTAGCCGCGCAAGTACGTTCCCACCGTGAGCCGATACCGCCCGGGCGGCACGCCGGCGAGCGCGTAGCCGTCGCCTTCGCGCTCGAGCCATGCGCCGCGACCGGTCTCGTCCTGCCACAGGCGCACGTCGGCGTCCTCGATCGGCGCGCCCTCGCGGTCGACGAGCGCGATGCGCACGGTCGCGTCCGCGAGCTGCTCCGCCGAGAGGGCGAACGACGTCTCGGCGCCGCCCGCCTGGACCGCGCTCGCGACCGCGCGCGCGAAGGGCGGATCGCCCGCGCGACGCACCAGGACGCGGCCGCGGCCCGCCGGCAGGTTCGCGAAGGCGAAGCGGCCGCTGCGGACGGGAGCAGCGTCGAGCCAGAGCCCGTCGGCGGTCTCGAGCTCGAGCTCCGCGATCCAGCTCTCGTCGCTGGCGCCTGCGAGGCTCCCGCTCGATTCGCGCCCGCGATCGAGCAGCGGATCCCACGTGATCTCGCCGTCCGCGTGATCGCCGGTCAGCTCGAAGCGCTTCGACGCCAGACCGTACACGCCGCCCCCCGCGACGAGCTCGACGGTCTGTCCGACCGCCAAGTCGATGCGGAATCGGCCGTTGCCGTCGGCGGTGCGGCGCTGGCGCCGACCGTCGCCGACGACCACGACGAGCGCGCCGGCGGCCGGTTCGCCCGACGCCGCGTAGACGACGCCGGTGAGCGTCACGCTCGGCGGCGCGGACTGGCGTGCGCGCAATTCGTCGGCGCGCCGCTCCTCGAGCGCGATCCAGCCGTCCGTCTCCGCGGTCTCGGCGTGAGAGACTTCATCGAGCCAGATCTCGTCGAGAAGGGCCGGCCAGCGGAACACCGATGAGCCGTCCTCGCGCGGCTCCGCGCCGATGCGTGGGACGATCACGTGCTCCTCGCCGAGGCCCCTGCGAACCTGGACGGCCTCGAACGCGGCGATCTCGTCGAGCGCCTGGTCGCGCAGTCGGTCGGGGACGCCGGCGAGCTCGCGCCGTTTCGCGTCCCGCTCCTCGACGGCCTGCGCGATTCGGCGCTCGTCCTGGGCGAGCGCGACGAGCCGCACGTGGTTCGTGCGTCCGGCGACGAGCTCGACGCGTCGCAGGCCCGCGTGCGCGAGGCCTGCGGAGCGCGCGTGCACGACGAAGGTCGCCGAGGGCGCGTCGCCGCGCCAGACGACGCGGAACGCGCCGTCGCGGCCGGTCTGCGCGACGTCGTTGAGGGGCTGGAGCTCGGGCGCGAGCAGCACGCTCGCGCCTTCGATCGGTTGGTCGCCGGCGTCGACGACGACGCCCTCCAGCACGTACTCGTGCGCCGCTCGCGCGAGCGGCGCGGCGGGAACGCGATCGATCTCGCTCTCGACGGCGACGCGCTGCTCGGCGTCGTCCTCGTCGTCGGCTGCCGAGGCGGCGGCGTCCGCGAGGCGCGCCTCCTCGTCCGCATCGAGCGCCGCGGCGCGCGCGTCCGGCGCGCTCGAGGCGGGCTCCGTCGTCCTCTCGATCCATCCGATCCAACCCGTCGCGGCGAGCGCGGCGCCGATGAGCAGTTTCCAGTGCACGATCACACCTCCCGTGGTCGCTTCCGTGGTGACCGCGGCGCTCGCCGCGGCGGTTTCGTCCGTCCAACCGGTGGCGAGCGCGAGCGCGGGCGCCCAGGCGCCGTGCTCGCCGTCCGTGTCGTCGAGCCGCCGCCGGAGCTGCACGCGCGCGCGGTGGAGCTGGCTGTCCACCGTCGCGACGGGCACGCCCCGGCGCGCGGCGATCTCGCGCGGCGGGAGGCCTTGGTAGTAGCGCTCGAGGACGACGCCCAGGTAGGGCTCGTCGAGCGCCAGCACCGCGTCGACGACGCGGCGCAGGATCTCGCGTTGCTCGATCGTCTCGGCGACGGAAGCGATCCGTTCCTCGCGAGCTGCGCTCTCCTCGCGCCGCGCGCGACGCGCGTCGCCGCGTCGCCGCCGCTTCGCCAGGTTCCCGGCGACGCGATTGAGCCAGCCGCCGAGCCGTTCGCGCGACCGCGGCGGCCGCTCGAGGGCGGCCACCCACGTGTCTTGCACGACGTCGTCGGCGGCGTGCTCGTCCGCGAGCAGCCGGCACGCCAACGCCCGCAGGCAGTCGGCATGGCGCAGCAGCGCGTCGGCGTGGATCGAGGCGGGCGGAGTCACGGGTTCGTCTCGCTTCTACCCGTGTCCTTCCCGCGCTGCGCGGATCCTTGGCGGAGAAAGCGCTAGCCGAGCCAAGCCAGATGGCATAGGTGGCACAGTTGGATGGAGGGGGTGGGCGGGCCGCCGCCCCCGCCGCAGGGTCCACCGCCACCCCCACCCTCCGCGGGCAGGACCGAGGCGAGCGTCGATCGGTTGCCTCCGGCGCTCGCGATTCGTCGGGATTCGTCGGCCCCCCGCGCGCGCTATCCTGGCCGGTCATGGCGGACGAGAAAGAGCAGCGAGCGGGCGACGCGTCCGGGTTCCACAAGGTCGTGCTGATCGTGCTCGCCGTGCTGCTCGTCGGCTCGGTCGGCGCCCGGGTGGCGCTCGGAATCGGCGACGGCGACAGCGAAGGCCCCGTCGCCGAGGAGGCGGCCGGCGGGGGAGCGACGGGCGTGCGGCCCGACTCGCTCGTGCCGCAGACGGGGCAGTCGCCGAGCGGCGGCGTCGGCGGAGCTGCCGGCACGGGTGCGCCGGCGGAGGAGCGGTCGACGATCGAGCAGGCGCTGCCGTACGTGACCGAGGGGTCGCTCTTCGCGCTGATCGGCTTCGCGGTCGGCTACGCGTCGCGCAAGGTGTTCAAGCTCGCGCTGATCCTGATCGCGCTGATGTTCGTCGCGATCCAGGCGCTGTCGTACGGCGGCTACGTCGCCGTCGACTGGGGCGGCGCGGTCGAGGCGCTCAACGACCTGGTCCTGAACCTGAAGGAGAACGAGACGCTCTCCCAGTTCCTCCTCGACCGCATCCCGACGACCGGCGCGTTCATCACCGGCTGCTTGCTCGGCTTCAAGCGCGGCTGAGACCGCGGGGCCCGCGATGCCCGACGTCTCGACGTTCCTGCTCGTCACGATCGCCGTGCTCGACGTCACGAGCCTGACGCTCGTCGTCCTGCGCCCGCGCGTCGTCGCGAACACGCTCGCGTGGATCTTCGCGATCCTCGCGTTCCCCGGCATCGGCGCGCTCGTGTACCTCGCGCTCGTGTCGCCCCGGTTGCGGCGCGTGCGCTGGCTGCGGCGTCACGGCAAGCGCGTCGTCGCCGCCGAGGCGAGCACCGCCGACGCGCGCCGCCCCGACGCGCTCGGGCTCCAGGACCCCGACGACCGCTCGCTCGTCGTGCTGATGCACGCGCTGACCGACATCGCCCCGACGCGCGGCAATCGCGTGGAGCTCCTCCCCGAGGACCACACCGCGTTCGGCCGCGTCCAGGACGCGATCCGGACGGCGAAGCGCTCCGTGTGGGCGCAGTTCTACATCATCCAGCGCGACGACACGGGCAGCATCTTCCTCGACGCGCTCGCCGAGTGCGCCGCGCGCGGCGTCGAGGTGCGGCTCCTGTACGACGCGCTCGGGAGCGCGGGGATCGACACCGAGCGCCTGCGCCGAATCCGCGTCGCCGGGGGCGACGTCCTCGCGTTCCAGCCGATCGGCGCGCTCGGCCGCCTGTGGGCTGCGCAGTTGCGCAACCACCGCAAGGTCGTCGTCGTCGACGGCGAGCGCGGCTTCACCGGCGGCATGAACGTCGGCAACGAGTACTCGTGGCGCCACCACAAGCGCACGGGCGATACGTTCATCGACAGCCTGCTCGAGCTCGAGGGACCGGCCGTGCGCGACCTCGCTTGCTCGTTCGCCGACGATTGGAAGGTCGCGAGCCAGAGCGAGCTCGAGCTCCCCGAAGCGCGCGAACGACCCTCCGGCGCCGACTCGGTCGTCGCGGTCGTGCCGAGCGGGCCGCTGCGCGAGCCAAACGGGAGCCGCCTCGCCTTCATCGCGTCGATCAACTCCGCGCGCGCGCGCTGCTGGCTGACGACGCCCTATTTCATTCCGGACGAGTCGACGACCGACGCGCTCGTCAGCGCCGTCCTGCGCGGCGTCGACGTGCGCGTGCTCGTACCGCGCCGCAGCGACGTGCGCGTCGTCCAGCTCGCGGCGCGCTCGTACTATCCGCTGCTCGCGCAAACCGGCGTGCGCATCTTCGAGTACGTGCCGGCGATGCTGCACGCGAAGACGCTCGTCGTCGACGGCGTGCGCAGCTTCGTCGGCTCGGCGAACTTCGACGTGCGCAGCTTCCGCTTGAACTTCGAGATCGGCGCCCTGGTGATCGATCGCGAGTTCGCGCGCGCGCTCGAGCGGCGCTACGAGGGCCACCTCGAGCACAGCGCCGAGATCCTCGCGAAGAACCTCGAGGACCGGCCCTTCGTCCGCCGGCTCCTCGAGGGGACGGCGCGGCTGCTGTCACCGCTGCTCTGAGAGCTCGGACGCCAGCTCCTCGACCGCTGCGACCCAGTCGTCGACCCGGGCTCCGAGCAGCGAGAGCGGCATCGGGCCCGCGCGCAGGACCGCGTCGTGGAAGCCGCGCAGGTCGAAGTGCGGGCCGAGGCGTCGCTCGGCGCGTTCGCGCAGGGCGAGGAGGCGGCGCATCCCGACGGTGTAGGCGGTCGCCTGGCCGGGCATCACGACGTAGCGCTCGACCGCCTTCACGCAGTCGGCCTCAGGGTTGGGCGTGTTCTCGAGCAGGTAGTCGATCGCGCGTTCGCGCGACCAGCGCAGGCGGTGGATGCCCGTGTCGACGACGAGACGGCAGGCGCGCCACAGCTCCATCGCGAGCCGCCCCAGGTCCGCGTAGGGGTCCGCGTAGAAGCCCATCTCCTTCGGCAAGTACTCCGCGTAGAGGCCCCAGCCCTCCGTGTACGCCGCGCAGCGCGCGAAGCGGCGGAAGCGGGGGAGGCCTTCGAGCTCGCGCGCCGTCGCGATCTGCAGGTGGTGACCCGGCACCCCCTCGTGGAACGCGAGCGCCTCCATCTGGTAGATCGGCATCGCGCGCATGTCGTGCAGGTTCGCGTAGTACGTGCCGGGCCGGCTGCCGTCCGCGGAGCCCGCCTCGTAGAACGCCTTGCCCGCCGAGCGTGCGCGGTACGGCTCGACCGGACGCACGACGAGCGCGGCGGCCGGGCGCGTGCCGACGATCTCGTTCAGCCGCGCGTCCATCGCGACGAGCAGCGCCGTTGCCGCCGCGAGGTACGCCTCGCGTCCCTCGTCGTCGTTCGAGAAGTAGAGGCGCTCGTCGTCGCGCAGCGTGCGGAACGCGTCGGCGAGGCCGCCCTCGACGCCGATGCTCGTCAGGATCGCGCGCATCTCGCGTTGGATGCGCGCCACCTCGTCGCGGCCGAGCTGGTGGATCTCGCGCGCCGTCATGTCGGTCGTCGACGCCTGGCGCAGCGCGTGGTCGTAGAACGCGTCGCCGTCCGGCAGCTTCCATGCGCCGTCGTCGTCGGTCGCGGCGACGGCCTGGCGCTCGAGCGTCTCGACCAGCCGCAGGTACGCCGGCCGCACCGACGCGAGCAGCGCGGCCTCGGCGTCGGCGACGAGCTCCGCCTCCCGCTCCTGGTCGAGCTCGAGCGCGGCGATCTTGCGGCGGAAGTCGGCGAGCAGTGCGCTGTCGCCGCCCTCGCTCGTGAACGGCGCGCCGCGCAGCACGCCCCGGCACGCGTCGATCACGAGCGGGAACACGAAGCGCGGCGGCAGCACGCCCAGCCGCTCGCGCTCGAGCAGATTCGTGACGAGCTGGTCGAACAACGCGTCGACGGCCGTGAGCCGCGCGACGTACGCCTCGGCGTCGGCGACGTCGTCGACGCGGTGCACGTTCGCGAGGAACGAAGGCACGTCCGTGTGAAGACCGCCCATCTGCGTCACGGGGTAGCGGTGCAGCCGCCAGCGGAACTCGTCGATGCGGCGCAGGCAGTCCCACTCGAACAGCCGGAACGCGAGCTGCGATTCCTCGTCGAGGCGCTGCGGATCGAACTCGGCGCGCAGCGTGCCGAGGTCGCGCTGGACCGCCTCGATCTCGGCACGCGCCGCGGCCTCGGAGACGTCGTCCCAACGGTCGTTCTCGGCCATGTCCCCGATGCGGTTGCGCTCCATCGGGTGGCGCGCGAGGTGCGCGTCGAACGAGCGCTCGAAGAACGCGATCAGGCGGCGCGCGTCCTCGGGCTGCGACGCAGCCGGGGGAGCGCAGCGCGCGAAGTCGAGCGACGGAGCGGCCGCCGCGGAGTCGGCGCGCGCGCCGCCGTCGCTGCGGCAGCCGCCGAGGAGCGCGACTCCCAATGCGAGGATCGCCGCACGCATGGTCAGCGACCGAGCGGCCACGTCGGGCCCGCGTCCTCGGTCGGCGGCCGGTCCGCGTACGCCTCGCGCGGGTCGCAGGTCGCGCGCGCGACGCCGGCGCCGTGGCGCCGCGCGAGCTCGCTCTCCGGATAGGAGAGCTCGGGCTCGGCGCGCCGCGCGCCCAGCATGAGGATCGCGCACGGGCCGTCGCCGGAGCCGACGAAGATGTGGCGCGTGCCTGGCGGGCAGTGCACCCAGTCCCACGCGCGGAGCTTGCGCTCTTGCTCCTCGACGAGCAGCGTGCACTCGCCCTGGAGCACGAGGAAGTCTTCCTGCGCCCCCTCGCTGTGGTACATGCCGTTCGGCTGGCCCGGCCAGAGCACGTGGACGTTCGCGCCGACCTGCGTGAACGCGACGGAGCCCTCGGGATCGCACCACGTGCCGAACTTCGCGCTCTTCTTCCACGGCAGCTCGTCGAGGTTCGCGACGAACCAGCCTTCGCTCTGGCGGACGAGCCCGTTGGCCGTCTTCTCGTGCTTCGCTTCGTCGACCATGCTCGGATCGTAGCCGATGGCGCGCGCACCGGGCATGTGGCACGATCGAGCGTCGATGGAAGCGTCAGCCGAGCGCGACGCGGCCCTGCTCGGGGCGCTGGTCGATCGTTGGCTCGCCGGCGACGAGGCGCGGCGCGGCGAGGTCGAGGACGAGATCCGCGCGCGCTTCGAGGAGCGGCTCGCGGTCTTCGTGCTCGACATGAGCGGCTTCTCGGCGACGGTCGCCGAGCAGGGAGTCACGCGCTTTCTCGGCAAGATCCACGCGATGCGCGCGCGCGTCGTCCCCTCGATCGAGAGCTGGGGCGGCGAGGTCGTGAAGTACGTCGCCGACGACGTGGTCGCGGTCTTTCCGGACCCGTCGGTGGCGTTGTGCGCCGCGCGCGACGTCGTCGCGGCGACCGCGCGCGCGGCCGCGACGGAGGAGCTCCACGCGGAGGTCTGTATCGGCATCGGCTACGGCGAGGTGCTCCACGTCCCGCGGACCGACCTGTGGGGCGACGAGGTCAACCGCGCGTTCAAGCTCGGCGAGGACACGGCGGGGCCCGGCGAAGTGCTGTTGACCGACGCGGCTTACCGCGCGCTCGACGAGCCGCCGCCCGAGGCCCGCAGCATCGACGTGCGCGTCTCGGGAGTCGTGATCCCGGCGTGGTCGATCCGCGGCGGCTGAGCTCTACGGCGCCAGCTCCACCGCCAGCGCCGGGCTGACGAACGGCACCGACAGCAGCGTCGGCTGCAGGTCGAGAACGACGTACGCGTGGTTCGCCGACAGGCCCGCGAGAGCGGGATTCGTGAGCGGCGGGAGCGTGAACGAGGCCGTCGCGGCCCCGAAGGCGTCGAGCGTCGTGAACGACCCGGCGAGCGGGGGCACGTTCGGCGACGTCAGCGTCGACAGGAAGTAGATGTCGACGTTGAGCGGCAGCGTCTTGTCTTCGACGAGGATGCCGGGCGCGGTGCCGCTGACGGTTCCGAGCAGGAGGCAGAACCGGCCGGCGTGCTCGGAGCCGGGCGTCATCGTGATCGTCTGCGTCCCGCCGGCGGCGAGCGAGATCTGGTCCGGTGTGCCCAGGATCGGGGGGATGAACTGGACCGCGGCGCCGCGTACGTCGCCCGCCCCGCTCAGCGCGAGCTGCGACAGCGTGCCGCTCACCACGTCGACGACGTACACGGAGTCGCTCATCGCGAGCAGGTTCCCGATGCCGTCGGCGAACAGGGTCTGCACGATGCTGCAGTTGCCGTCCTGCGAGCCGTTCACGTTGGTCGCCGCACCCGTGACGCGGTCGACGACCGCCAATCCCTGGAGGCAGTCCCAGGCGTAGAGCTGGCCGTCGAAGAACTCGAGCGCCTGGATGCCGCCGAAGCCCGTGCTCCCGACGAGCGTGGCGACGCCCGTCACCGGATCGAGGCGCATGAGCCGGTCCGGCGACGCATTCTCGATCGCGAACAGCACGTCCTGGTCGTCGAACGCGAGGCCCCGCACGCTCGTCATCGTCGTGACGATGACGCTCGTCGCCTGGCCCGTCGTCGCGTCGATGAGCGCGAGCGACTCGCCGGCGAGGTTCGGGTCGCGGCCGGTGACGTAGAAGCTCGCGCCGAGCTTCGCCAGCGAGTTGACGCTCGTCAGGCCGGTGGCGCCGAGCGGCGTCACCGTGCCGTTCGTGATGTCGGCGACGACGGCGTCTCCCGTCCACGTGACGGCGAGCGCCGTTTGGGCCGACGCGGCCGCGCACAGGAGAGTCGGAGCGGCGAGCGCGAGGATGGAGCGATGGAGTAGTCGGCGCATCAGGGGACGAGAACGACGGAGAGGGCGGGGCTGACGAACGGGACCGAGAGCAGCGCAGGCTGCGCGTCGAGGACGACGTAGGCGTGCTGGGCCGTGAGCCCGGCGAGCGCAGGGTTGGTGAGCGGTTGGAGCGAGAAGGACGCAGTCGCCGCGCCGCCCGCGTCCAGCGTTCCGAGCGAGCCCGCCAGGGGCGGCGCGTTCGGCGCGGTGAGGGTCGCGAAGAAGTACGCGTCCACGTTGAGCGGCAGCGTGAGGGCCTCGACCGGGATGCCCGGCGCCGTCCCGCTCACGCTCCCCAGGAGGAGGAAGATGCGGCCGGCGTGCTGCGGGCCGGCGGCGATCGCGATCGACTGGGCGCCGCCGGCGGAGAGCGAGATCTGGCTCGGCGAGCCCCCGATCGGCGGCGGGACCCAGACCGCGCCGCGCAGGTCGGGGAGGAGGTCGATGCCCGTCCCGCTCAACGCTCCGTTCGACGTGTTGACGTTGTAGATGGCGTCTTTCACGCCGAGCAGCGTTCCGTTCGCCGCCGCGACCAGCGTCTGCGCGACGCACGATCCTCCGATGAACGCGTCGACGTCGCTCGTCGCGGCGGTCGTCGTGTCGATCGTCACGAGCCCGCTGGAGCAGTCCCAGCCGTAGAGCTGGCCCTGGAACAGCTCGAGCGAGACGAGCCCCGCCAGCCCGGTGTTGCCGACCAGAGTCGCGGCGCCGGTCGTCGGGTCGACCCGGTACAGACCGTCGTTCGACCCGAACGTCCCGTTCTCGGTCGCGAAGAGCGTGCCCAGCGCGTCGAACGCGAGCCCCCCGACGTTGACGAGCGAGAGCGTCGCGACCGTCGCCGATTGGCCCGTCGCCGGGTCGAGGATCGCGAGGCGGTCGCCGCTCGAGCCGACCATGCGTCCGGCGATCCAGATCTCGCCGTCGCGCTCCGCGAGCGCGTTCGGCCTGTCGATGCCGGTCGTCCCGAGCGTCGTGACCGCTCCGCCCGGGAGGTCGACGCGCACCGCTTCGCCGAGGTAGCCGACCGCGACGAGGCTCTGGGCGTCCGCCGCGGCGCACGCCGTCGCCACAGCAAGGAGCGAGCGGAGCGCGTGGCGGAGCGGCGCGTGCATCGGCCGATCAGGGTTCGAGGACGAGCGGCAGGGCGGGGCTCGCGAGCGGCACCGACAGGAGCGTGGGCTGCAGGTCGAGCACGACGTACGCGTGGTTCACGGTGAGCCCGACGAGGACCGGATTGCCGCTCGGGGGGAGCGTGAACGAGGCCGACGCCGTGCCGCTCCCGTCGAGCACGCCGAACGAGCCGGCGAGCGGAGGCGCGTTCGGGCTCGTCAGCGTCTGGAGGAAGTAGACGTCGATGTTGAGCGGCAGGACGTTGCTCTCGATCGACACGCCGGGCGTCGTTCCGCTCAGCGTGCCGAGGAGGAGGTGGAACATGCCCGCGAAGTTCGTTCCGGGCTGGATCGCGATCGTCTGCGAGCCGCCGGCGGAGACCGAGAGCTGATCCGGCGTCCCGTCGATGATCGACGGATCGAAGTACGCTCCTCCGCGCACGTCGCCCAGGCCGTCGACGCCGAACGCGGTCAGCACCGACGTCACCGGGTCGAGGGTCCACAGCGCGTCGCCGAACGCGTAGAGCGTGCCGCCGCCGTCGCTGAAGAGCGTCTGCACGTTGCAGGTCCCGTCGTTGATCGCGTTGACGTCGGTCGCCGCACCGGTCACGCGGTCGACGCGCACGAGCCCCGCGCTGCACTCCCAGCCGTAGAGCGTGCCCTGGTGGTACTCGAGGCCCTGGATGCCCGAGTAGGTCGTGTTGCCGACGAGCGTGCTCGCTCCCGTCGCCGTGTCGATGCGCACGAGCCCGTCATTCGGCCCGAACAACCCGTTCGCGATGGCGAAGAGCACGCCCTGATCGTCGAACGAGAGCGCGCGCACGTCGACCTGGTCGGTGGCCACGAAGTTCGTCGCGCTCGCCGTGATCGTCGGATCGATCGTGGCGAGCACGCTGTTCGTCTGCGACGGCAACCGTCCCGTGACGTAGATCAGGTCGTCCTGCGACGCCATCGCGTTCGCGCTGCCCAAGCCGCTCGTGCCGAGGTTGAACGACACGCCGGAGGCGAGGTCGACGAGCACGACGTCACCTGGCCAGGTGATCCCGACGGCGAACTGCGCGCTCGCCGCGGCGGGCAGGAGAGTCGGCGCCAGGAGGAAGACGGCGAGGATCGTCGTGCGCATGCGTGGGCGTCCTATTCGAGGTAGACGAACGCGTCGGAGATCGGGGCGAACCCGTCCGAGCCGCCGACGAGGAGGATCGTACCGTCGTACAGCCGCGTGGCCGCGTGCAAGCCGATCGGGAACGCAGTCGCGGCCGGGAAGCCGGGGTTGAGCCCGACGTCGTTGCTCGCCGTGAAGCTCGTTCCGTCGTGGTCGCCCGCCTGGGCCGTCGGGAGGAACGAGGGGAACGTGCCGGCGAGGCCGCCCTGGATGAGCGCGAGCCCCCTCGTCGGCGACGTGATCTGCGTGTGGTTCGCGACGCCGACGGGGAGCGCTCCGACGGTGCTCCAAGAGACGCCGTCGAAGACCTCGCACGAGCTCGTCGTCGCGACGAGCGACGCCTGGATCAGGTTCCCGCCGGTGACGAGCACGCGCCCGTCGCCGAGCCGGCTCGCCGCGTGGAAGCCGCGCGTCGTCGCGAGCGACGGCGCGGGCGCCAGAGCGTTCGCGACCGGGTCGTACACGTCGCAGGTGTTCGTGTAGCGCGGGAGCTGGAAGCCGAAGACGTTCGTGCCCCCGTCGATGCCCGCCGCGATCAGCACGCGCCCATCGACGAGGAGCGTCTGCGTGTGGCCGGTGCGCTTGCTGACCATCGTCCCGGGGACCGCGCTCCACGTCCCCGTCGCCGGGTCGTAGATCTCCGCCGTGTCCTGCGCCGTGGAGAGCGCCGCGGCGAGCATCGCGGTCGCGTTCTGGAAATCCGCCACGCCGCCCGCCGCGAACACGCGGCCGTCGGGCAGGAGCGTGAGGTCGTGTCCCGCGCGCGGCGTCGTCATCGACCCCGTCGCGACGAACGCGTTCGTCGCCGGGTCGTACAGCTCCGCCGTGCTCGTGATCACGCCGTTCGAGTCGGAGCCGCCGCTCACGAGCACGCGTCCGTCGTTCAGGCGGACCGCGGCGTGCAGCGTGCGGGGCGCCGCCATCGTCGGCCCCGGCACGAACGCGCGCTGCACCGGGTCGTACAGCTCGCTCGTCGCCGTCGCCTGCGGCGCCGTGAACGTGCCGCCGCCGCCCCCGGCGACGAGGACCTTCGTGCGGTTGTCGGCGGGGCCGCCGGCCAGGCTCGTCGCCGTGTGCGACGCGCGCAGCGTGCCGAGCGCGCCGACCGGGCTGTACCCGTCGGTGTTCTCCCACGCGATGCGCACGGTCTTGCTCACGCTGAGCACCGGCCCCTCGATGGTCAGCACGGCGGCGAACAGCGGGGGCGAGGCGACGAGCGCCGGCGCGCTCGCGAGCGGGAGCTGGAACGAGTAGCTCCCCGCCCCGTTCAATGCGAAGCCGTAGATGAAGAAGAACGGCAGGTCGATGCCGAGGCACACCTGGCCGAGCAGCGGATGCGGGACCGGGCCGGGACCGGCGGCGACGCACAGGAAGGCGATGCCGCCGGGCAGCGCGGGCGAGCCGACGCTCACCGCGATCGTGCCGCCGATGCGCGCCGGCGTGTGCGCGAGGAACGCCTGCCCTAGGCCGTTGCCGTCGCAGGTCTGGGCGGGAGTCGCGCCCGCGAGCAGCGACGACGCGAGCAGGGCGGGAAGGAGAGAGAGCTTCATGTCGAGTTGCCGATCGCGGTGGTGATGCGGAGCGCGGCCAGGCCTTGCCACGGGCTTGCTAGTCGCGCTTCCGGCGGTGGTCGGCGCTTCGCGCCTGTTCCCGAGCGGCCGGCGCTGCCCCACGGCGCGCGGGTCACGACCCCGCTCGGGCGGAGCGCCGGCCGGGCCAGCGCGCCGATCGTTGCGCTCGCCGGCGCCGCGGCCGTCGCGGCGGGGAAGTCGGCCTTCATCGAGAGACCTCCGGAGAAGGGCTCGGGGGGTCTCTCGATCCTATCCGATCCGCGGCCGTCCGGTCGGGCTCGCCCCCCCGGCGGCGCGGGGGGGGGGCGAGGAGCCCGGCCCGCAGCCTTGCGGGGCACAGGCAGGCGAGGAGCGGGCACGCGCCCTTGCTCCGGGACCCTGCGACGGGACCTCGCTACGGGACGTAGATGAACGCTTCCGCTCGGGTTTCGACGTTCAGTGTGGGCGAGTGCGCTCCCCCGGCGACGAGGAACGTACCGTCGAAGAGCCGCGTGATCGTGTGGTTGCCGAGCTGGGCCGAGAGCGGCGCCAAGACGGGGTGCGTGCCGACCTGCGCGCCGTCGACGTACGTCGTGCCGTCGTGGTGGCCGCTCTGGGACGACGCCGCGAGCTGGGTGAACTGTTGAATGTGTCCACCGTTGACGTGTGCGCCGCCCGCCCCGGAGGCCACCTGGGTGTGGAACGCCACGCCGATCACGAGCGAGCCCGTCGCCGACCACGTCCCCGCCGACGCGCTCCAGACGTAGCACGCGTTCGACGCGGTCGCGCCCTGCTGGAATCCTCCGGCGACCATCCCACCGGTCACGAGGACGTCGCCGTTCGGGAGCAGCGAAGCGCCGTGGAACCCGCGCGCGAACGGCGCGGGGAACCCGAGCACGTCGATGCTCGTCGGCGCCGTCGCCGTGAATTGGTCGAGGAACGGGTCGTAGATCTCGCACGACGCCGTGAACGTCGGGACCTGGCCGCCCCAGAGGTCGGACGCGCCGCCGTTGATGCCCGATAGGATCAGGACCTGCCCGCTCGGCAGCAGCGTCTGCGAGTGGCCCGCGCGGTCGTCGGCCATGTCGGCGATCGGCGTCCACGTCCCTGTGGCGGGGTCGTACAGCTCGGCGCTGCGTTGCGCGCCGTTGAGGAGCGCGACGAACTGCGTCGCCGGGCTCTGCCAGTCCGCGAATCCGCCGCTCGCGAGCACCCTCGCGTTCGGGAGGAGCGTCAGAGCGTGCGCCGAGCGCGGCGCGTTCATCGTTCCGGTCGGCACGAACGTGTTCGTCGCGGGGTCGTAGATCTCGCACGACGCGAGCACGACGCCGCCGGTCGTGACGCCGCCGGCGACGAGCACGCGCCCGTCGGGCAGGCGCACCGAGCGGTGCGTCATGCGCGGCTCGGCGAGGTCGGGACCGGGCGTGAACGCGCGCGTGAGCGGGTGGTAGAGCTCCGTCGACGCGAGCGGCGCGGGGAAGATGAAGTTGCCGTCGCCACCGCCGACGATCAGAACGCGCGTCTCGTCGTCCTGGCTGCCCACCCCGAGCGCCGTCGCCGTGTGCATGGCGCGCGGCGCGCTCATCGGGCCGATCGCGCGGTAGCTGTCGGACAGCTCCCATTGGAACCGCACCGTCTTCGAGAGGCTGATGAACGCGGGCCCGCCGTCGACCTCGACGGTGAGCGCGTTCGCGAAGATCGGCGGCGCGCCGACGAGCGCGGGGATGTTCGGCACGCTCACTTCCAGGTGGAAGTTGCCGTTCACGTCGAGCGGATACGCCGCGAAGAAGTACGCGGGCGAGCTCACCTCGAGACAGATCGGCCCGATGAGGCTGTTCGAGGGGCCGATGCCGTCGGAGATCGAGAGGATCGTGCTCGGCGCGAACGTCGTCGCCGTCGTGCCGGCGTCGACGACGAACGTGCCGCCGATGATCGCCTGCGTCGTGGCGATGTACGCCTTGCCGACGCCGTTGCCCTGGGAGTACGGATCGCCGGCGAGCGCGGGCGGAACGAAGAGCAGGCCGAGGACCGCGGTCGTGCAGAGTGCGCGCATGGTCGGAGGAGCCAATGGGTGGATCAGGGGGCTGCACGATCGTGCCATCCCCCCGCGCCCGCGAGTCCTTGCAACGGGCGAAAGTCGAGCGGGAGCCCGCTCTCCGCCGCTACGGCACGTACACGAGCGCGCGGTCCCACGTTCCGACGCCGGAGCCGGTGTCGTACGCGCCTCCGGTCAGCAGGTACGTGCCGTCGAAGAGCCGCGTCATCTCGTGGTTGCCGAGCGCGAACGGACCTTGGGTGGGGAACTGCGCGTGCGTGCCGACCGGCGCTCTCGCCACGTAGCCGGTGCCGTCGTGCACTCCGCTCGCCGTGCTCGCCGCGAGCGTCGTGAACGTCGACGTGTGGCCCCCGGTGATCAGCGCTCCGTCGCCGGAGGGGAGCTGGCGGTGGAATGCGATCCCTTGCGGGAGGGAGCCTGCGAACGTCCACGTCGCGCCGTCCCAGATCGACGTGGCGGCCGTCGCCGCGACGCCGTCGTTCTGGCCGGCGTAGTACACCCCACCGGTGATCAGCACGTTGCCGTTGGGCAGCAGGCCTGCGCCGTGGAAGGCGCGGCCGTCGATGCCGAAGATGCCGATCCCGCCCGTCGATGTGTACTGGTCGAGGAACGGATCGTACAACTCGCAGGTCGACGTCATCGTCGGGTAGCCACCGCCGAAGATCGGGTCCGAGTAGCCGCCGTTGACGCCGCCGACGATCAGCACCTCGCCCGTCGGCAGCAGCGTCTGCGTGTGGCCCGCGCGGTCGTCCACCATGTCCGTCGTCGTCGGCGTCCACGTCCCGCTCACCGGGTCGTAGAGCTCCGCGCTGCGCTGCGCGGTGTTCAGGTCCGCGACGAACTGCGTCGAGGGACTCTGCCAGTTCGAGAAGCCGCCGCTCGCGAGCACCCTCGCGTTGGGCAGGATCGTCAGCGCGTGTCCCGAGCGCGGCGCGTTCATGTCGCTCGTCGGGACGATCGTGCCGGTCGCCGGATCGAAGATGTCGCACGTCGCCGTCACCACGCCGCCGGTCGTGACGCCGCCGGTGATCAGCACGCGCCCGTCCGGCAGCCGCACCGAGCGGTGCGTCATGCGCGGGACCGACATGTCAGGTCCCAGCGTGAACGAGCGGGTGAGCGGGTGGTAGAGCTCCGTCGACGCGAGCGGCGCCGGGAAGATGAAGTTCCCCTCGCCGCCGCCGGTGATCAACACGCGCGCCTCGTTGTCGAACGGGCCCGCGCCGAGCGAGGTCGCCGTGTGCATCGCGCGCGGCACGCTCATCGACCCGACGACGCGCCAACTGTCCGGCAGCTCCCACTGGAAGCGGGCGGTCTTGCTCACGCTGATGAACGCGGGCCCGCCGTCGACCTCGACGGTGAGGGCGTTCGCGAAGATCGGCGGCGCGCCGACGAGCGCGGGGATGTTCGGCACGCTCACTTCCACGTGGAAGTTGCCGTTCACGTCGAGCGGATACGCCGCGAACGAGTAGGCGGGCGAATTCACGTCGAGGCAGATCGGCCCG
>CAZGTQ010000248.1:0-19141 GCA_964528575.1 uncultured Planctomycetaceae bacterium
CAGACCGCGGGCGGCGCCGACGACGGGCTCGAGCTCGCCGCGGCGGCCGAGGGCGGCGCGTCCGGGGTCGCGCTGCGCTCGCGCGGTTCCGCGGCGGCACCGACCGCAGCGCGCTCGTCGGCCCGGCGCGCGCGGACGCGCTCGGTCCGCTCGGCGCGCTCGGCGCGGTCGGTACGGCGCTCGCCCTCGCTCGCGACGCGCTCCGTACGGTCGGCGCGCGCCTCGCCCTCGCGCTCGCGGCGCGCCTCGCGCTCGACGCGGCCCTGCTCGGCGCGGGTCGCAGCGGGGCCGGCGTCCGCGCGCCGCAGCGCGCTTGGGAAGTCGGCGGAGGCACGGGGGCCGTGCTCACGCTCGCGCGCGCCGCCGAGGTCGAGCGCCCGCCGAGCGGCCGGCGGGCGGTTCCCGTCGAGGGGAGGAGACTGCATCGACGGGGGCAGAGCAAGCGCGCGGCCAAGTGTGCGCGATCGGTACAAAAGACTGGCTGACAAGGACTTGCGTCTGTTCCATCCGATCGTGCCCGAGCCGCCCTCCTGCGAATCCCTTACGCGGTGCGGAACGAAGGGAGGGGAACAAATGCCTGGGCGAGGGCGCCTTAACCCATTGCGCAGGACTGCGCTCTGGCCCGTCCGGCGCCGCGCCGTGGGGAGGCGAGGTAGGCTTCGGCAGCCTCGCCGCCACCGCCCGGCGGTCGCGGCTCGGGCCGGCCCTGCGTAGCCGCCTCGCGCCGCCCGTTTATAGTCGTCGTCTGGATTCGCCCCCGCTCGTGCCCGCGGCGACAGCGATCGCCGCCCCCCGAACCCCACGAACTCCTCTCTCGGTGGTGACGCCCCTGGCCGTCGCTCGCCGGCCCCCCCCAGCGCACCACTTCCCGATTCAACCATGACCAGCCTCCGATCCCTGGCCGCCACGACTCTTCTCGCGGCGCTCGCTCTGCCCGGCGCCGCTCAGCACGCGAAGGTCACTTCCATCGCGGCGCAACCCGGCTCGACCCGCGTGTGGGCTTGCAACCGCGACAACTCCTCGGTCGCCGTCGTCGACACGACGACGAACACGCTCGTCGCCGCGATCCCGACGGGCATCTGGCCCCGGTCGATCGCGTTCAACACGAGCGGCACGCGCGCCTTCGTCGCCAACCAACGCGGCAACATCGAGGTCACGACGCACTTCGTGACGCCGTTCCTGATGGACGGCTCGGAGCAGCGCGGGACGATCTCCGTGATCGACACGGCGACGCTCCAGGTGACCAACACGCTCACCGACGTCGGCACCGAGCCCTACGGCCTCGCCGTCGCTCCGAACGGGACGTACTTCGCGGTCTCGGGCTTCCGCTCGGGCACGATCAAGTTCTACGACTCGTCGACGCTGAACCTGCTGCTCACGCACCAGTTCGACCGGACGCTGGACTTCATCGCGCCGGGCAAGACGGTCGCCGATGTCGACGGCAACAAGGACTTCCTCGCCGACCAGGGCGAGCCGCGCGCGTTCGTGATCACGTCCGACAGCTCGCGGCTGTACGTGACGCACCTGATCCCGGGCTTCGTCACGGCGCTCGACCTGACGCTCGACCTCGACGGGAAGCCGACGGCGAGCACGTCGACGGCGAAGATCGACCTGAACGACTACCCGTTCGACGTCTTCTTCAACCCGACGCCGGTGCAGACGCTGGGAAGCCAGGGTCTGCCGCGCTTCCTCGACGACATCGCGCTGTCGCCCGACGGGACGCGCGCGCTCGTTCCGCACCTGCTCCACAACGTCAACCACGACGTCAACTTCAACTTCGGTCCGGGGATGGCCGGCGACTTCGCCAACCGCGTGTACCCGGCGTTGACGGTCGTCGACACGACGAACCTCTCGTACAACCAGGTCGCGGACAACTCGGCCCGCCTGCACCACGAGCTCACCGAACCGCTGGATCCGGCCGCGTGGGTGCCGTTCGGGCCGCAGGGCGCGGCGCTGCCGTCGGGCGCGATCCCCACGCTCGCCGGCTCCGGAACGCCGGTGCCCGGCCAATCGGTGACGCTCCGCATGGAGGGCGCGCAGCTCGGCGACATCTCGGTGGTCGGCATCGGTCCGGAGCTCCCGGTCCCGATCAACCTCGGCCCTGCGGGTAACGCCCTGATCAACGCGGTCGGCCTGTTCGTCATGAACGGGAACCACGAGCTGAACGTGACGATTCCGGCGGCGGTGAGCATCCCCGAGATCCCGCTGCAAGGCCTGGTGTTCGAGGGGCCGACGTTCACCGAGGTGCGTCTCTCGCAGGGGCTCTACGCGGTCCCGGGCAGCACCGGTTACGGAACGGACAAGATGGGGCACCGCGCCGGGCACCCCAGCCGCGTCCTGTACAACGCGGCGGGCGATCGCGCGCTCCTGCTCAACCGCGGCTCCGAGGACGTGTTCCTGTACTCGGTCAACGGCAGCTCGATGGAGCTCCTGAGCGTGTTCCCGCCGCGGCACGACCACGTCGAGCGGACGCCGGGCGACACGAGCACTCCGCTGGGCGACATGCTCACCGGCATGACGCTCGTCGAGGACGCGTCGACGCCGAACGACGACGCGCTGCTCTACGTGATGAACGAGAACACGCGCACGATGTCGACCCTGCGCGTCGACTTCGGCGCGGGCGTCATCACGCAGGAGGCGCCCCAGCTCAGCACGCTCAGCGGCCCCGACAAGTTCACGGCGGCCGAGCGGATCGGCGAGGAGCTGTTCGAGGACTCGTCGCGCGCGCAGACCGCGGGCCGGTTCAACAACTCGTGCGCGTCGTGCCACTTCGAGGGCGGCGCGGACGGCAACGTGTGGCAACGCCCGGCCGGGCCGCGCAGCACGATGCCTGTGTACGGCGGACCGCTGCTCACGGGCCTCGTCCTGTGGAAGGGCGTGCGCCTGAACATGGGCGAGACCGGCCCGATGTTCGGCGGCGAGAACGGCGGCACGGGCATCTTCACCGACGCCGAGGAAGAGGGGCTGCGCAAGTACCACCGCAAGATCGCGGTGCCGCTCAACCCGAACATCGATCCGGTGCTCGGCACGTACTCGGCGCAGGCGGCGCTCGGCAAGGACCTGTACTTCGGGACGAACGACACGGGCCTGAACAACTCCATGCGCAACGCGGGTTGCGCGACGTGTCACCCGGACCAGGATCCGAACACGCTCGAAGTGCGCGGCTACACGGCGGACGTGCTGCCGTTCATGGTGACCGCGGACGGAGAGTTCGTCGAAACCGAGGACCCGAACTGCTTCAGCCTGCAGGAGAACACGGTCGCGCTGAACCTGCGCGACGTGAACACGGGCGTGAACATCGACTTCAACCCCGAGGACGGCCTGCCGGACGTCGACCGCAACAACGACCTCTTCAGCGACCTCGAGACCTACACGCCGATGAACGTCGACGACGACGACGACTTCATGCGGGACGACCCGAACAGCTATGCCTGCCCGCCGGGCAAGGTGTTCAAGCGCGACCCGCGCTCCTTCTCGATCCCGACGAAGCTCGGCGTCTTCTCGAGCGGCCCGTACTTCCACGACCACTCGGCCTCGTCGCTGCGCACGCTGCTCGATCCCGAGGCGCAGGCGGGCTCGGTCGACCTCGCCACCGGCCCCGACCCGGTCTACGGCGACGCGTCGTTCCCGATGCTCCAGAAGGTGTTCAGCGGCGAGCACGACGTGCGCGGCCACAACCAGCTCGTCGGCTTCAACATCTCGAAAGTGCAGCTCACGCTGCAGAGCACCAACCCGGACGCCGACATCGAGGCGCTGCTCGCCTACATCTCGTCGCTGTAGGCGACGCGGGCGACCGCTCTTGCAGGGGCCCCTCGGAGCGCCGCTCCGGGGGGCCCGTCGCGTTCGGGGCCGACCGCGCTACGCGCCGCGCTCGCGGACCTCGACCGACCCGTCGTCCGCGCCGATCACCGCGGCGTGGGCGAGGCCGACGAAGAGCCCGCTCTCGACGACGCCGGGGATGAGCGCGAGCCGCTGCTCGAGCGCCGCCGCGTCGGCGATGCCCCCGGGAAACTGGCAGTCGAGGATCTCGTTGTGGTTGTCGGTGCGGTACGTCGTGCCAGCCTCGACCAGGCGCAGCGTCGTCTCCGCGCCGAGCTCGCGCAGCGCGCGGTTGACGGTCGTCCGCGCGAACGGCACGACCTCGACCGGCAGCAGGCACAGCGTCCCGAGCCGAGCGACGAGCTTGTCGCGGCCGACGACGATCACCTCGCGCCGGCTGACCGAGGCGACGACCTTCTCGCGCAGCAGCGCGCCGCCGCCGCCCTTGATCATGTTGAAGTCCGGGTCCAACTCGTCCGCGCCATCGATCGTCAGGTCGATCGTCCCGACCTCCGCGAGCGTCGCCAGCGGGATCTTCAGCTCCCCCGCCTTGCGCTCGGTGTCGATCGAGGTCGGCACGCCGCGGATCCGCAGGCCCTCGGCCGCGATGCGCTCGCTCAGGCGCTCCAGCGTGAAGAACACGGTCGAGCCGGTCCCCAGCCCCACCGTCATGCCGTCCTCGACCAGGTCCGCCGCGTGGCGGCCGGACGCCTGCTTCGCGTTCGTCACGTCGGTTCTCCTCCGCGAGTCCCAGCCCGGGACGCGCGCCCGCGATTATGGGCCACGGCCGCTCGAAATTCGCCGGCGCAGAGCTACCGCGGCCGCCTGGGCCGACTACGATCTTGAGACTCGTTCTCAATAACGAAGTCCCCACCCCCCCACCGGGCGCCGCCGCGCGGCGCGCTCGACGCGTGATGAGCCTCGACACCCTGCCTCCCGGCACCGCCTGCCGTCTCGTCGAGATCGGCGGCGAGCGCTCGTTCCGCCGCCGCCTGATGGAGCTCGGCCTCCTGCCGGGCGCGCGGCTGCGCGTCGTGCGCGTCGTCGCCGTCGGCGGGCTCGTCGAGCTCGAGATCCGCGGCTGCCGCCTGACCGTGCGCCGCAGCGAGGCGAAGCAACTCCTGGTCGAGCCGGAGACGCGCTGAGCGAGCGCCGCACGCAGCCATGATCGTCCACGTCGACGCCGCGCGCGTCATCCTCGCGGGCAACCCGAACACGGGGAAGACGTCGATCTTCAACGCGCTCACCGGCAGCCGCGCGAAGGTCGGCAACTACGCCGGCGTCACCGTCGAGAACCTCGAGGCGCCGCTCTCGCTCCCCGGCGGCGGGCGCGCGCTGCTCGTCGACGTGCCCGGCACGTACAGCCTCTCGGCGCGCAGCGAGGAGGAGCAGATCGCCCTCCGCGCGATCGCGGGCTTGCCGCCGTTCGCGCCGCCCGACGTGTGCGTCGTCGTCGTCGACGCGACGCAGCTCACGCGCAACCTCTACCTCGCGCTGCAGGTCATCGAGATCGACGTCCCGGTGATCGTCGCGCTGACGATGGTCGATCGCGTCGAGGCGGGGCACGAGATCGACGCGGGCGCGCTCGCCCGCGAGCTCGGCGTGCCCGTCGTCGCGGTGAACGCGCTGCGCCGCCACGGCCTCGACGAGCTCGCGCGGACCGTCGAGCGCGTGCTCGCCGACCCGTCGAGCGCGCGTCCCGGCTGGCGCTGGCGCCCGGACGCGCCGCCGCTCGCCCTGGACGTGGAGCACGTCGCCGCGCGCCTGCCCGCGCAGTGGGGCGCGCAGGACGCGCGCCGGCGCGACGCGCTCGCGCTCTGGGCGCTGCTCTCGGTCGACGAGGACGACGAGCTCGCCGGCGTGCCGCTCGATCTGCGCGCGGCGGTCGTGGAGCGACGCAGCGCGGCCCTCGGCAACGCGCGCGAGATCGAGCGCGAGGTGATCGAGGGCCGCTACGGCTGGATCGACGAGCGCGCGGTGCATTTCGTGCGCGAGCGGCCCGCGCCGCGCGTCACGGCGACCGACCGCATCGACCGCGTGCTCCTGCACCCCGCGATCGGCTTCGCGCTCTTCCTCGCCGTGATGGCGGTCGTCTTCCAATCGCTGTTCACGTGGGCCGATCCTGCGATCACGTTGGTCGAAGAGGCGGTCGGCGCGCTCGGCGGCGTCGTCGCGGGCGCGCTGCCCGAGGGGCTCGTGAGCGAGCTGCTCGTCGACGGCGTCATCGGCGGCGTCGGCTCGGTGCTCGTCTTCCTCCCGCAGATCCTGCTGCTGTTCTTCTTCGTCGGCCTGATGGAGGACACGGGCTACATGGCGCGCGTCGCGTTCCTGATGGACCGCGTCATGCGCTCGCTCGGCCTGCACGGGCGCGCGTTCGTGCCGATGCTGTCGGGCTACGCGTGCGCCGTGCCAGCGATCCTCGCGACGCGCACGATGGAGCGCCGCCGCGACCGCCTCTTGACGATGATGGTCGTGCCGCTGATGACGTGCTCCGCGCGGCTGCCGGTGTACAGCCTGCTCATCGCGGCGCTGTACCCGCCGACCGACGACAAGCCGTTCGCGCAGGGCCTCCTGATGGTCGCGATGTACGTGTTCAGCACGCTCGTCGCGCTCGTCTGTGCCGCCGTGCTCGGGCGCACGCTCCTGCGCGGCCCGAACGTGCCGCTGATCCTGGAGATGCCGCCGTATCGTGTGCCGCACTGGCCGTCGGTCGCGCGCATGATGCTGCAGCGCAGCTCGGTCTTCGTGCGCGAGGCGGGCACGGTGATCCTCGTCTGCACGATCGGCATGTGGTTCCTGCTGACGTTTCCGCGCGACGTCGAGCTCGGAACCGACTACGACGTTCTGCGCGCCGCGGTCGCCGCAGCGCCGGCGGAGGAGCGCGCGGAGCAGCTCGCCCAGATCGACTCGCTCGAGAGCAGCGAGCGGCTGCGCGCGAGCTGGGGCGGCCGTCTCGGACGCGCGATCGAGCCGACGATCGAGCCGCTCGGCTTCGACTGGAAGATCGGCGTCGGCATCGTCGGCGCGTTCGCGGCGCGCGAGGTGTTCGTCTCGACGATGGCGGTCGTCTACGGGCTCGACGAAGGCGCCGACGACACGTCGAGCGTGTTGCGCGACCAGGTGCGCGAGGAGCGGCGTCCCGACGGCAGCCGCGTGTACACGCCGCTCGTGTGCTTCTCGCTGATGGCCTTCTTCGCGCTCGCCTGCCAGTGCCTGTCGACGCTCGCGGTCGTCAAGCGCGAGACGCGCTCGTGGCGCTGGCCCGCGTTCCTGTTCACGTACATGACCGCGATCGCATGGCTCGCGAGCTTCGCGATCTACCAGGGCGGCCGGCTGCTCGGCTTCGAGTGAGCCTGGGGGCGCTCTCGTGAGCGCGCCGGCGCGCGTCAGCTTCGGCCGGGAAGGCCCTTGCGGAGGAAGGCGACGAAGTCCTCCTCGTCGAGCGTGGGGTGGTCCAAGATCGCGAGCTTCTTGCCGGAGACGGGATCGAGGAGGACGTACGTCGGCGTCGTCTCGTGGCCAACGAGCTCGGCGCGCACCTCCCGGATGCGATCGATGTTGACCCTGCCGTCCGTGTGGAGGCGGGCTTCGACGAAGCTCTCTCGCAGGATTCCGGCGACCGCCGGGTGAGGGAAAATCGACGTTTCCATCATGCGGCAGGAGCCTCATGTGTGCCCGGTGAAGTTCACGAGCAGGTGCTTGCCCTGCTCGCGCGCGCGCACGATCGCCGCGTCGAAGTCGTCGGCGACGATCTCGTGCTCGGGCACGACCGTCGTCCCGCTCGCACCCCCGGCCGGCCCTGCGCCGGCGATGCGCGACGAGTACGGCGGCACGATCGCGTTCATCACCCAATCGAGCTTGTGGTCGATCCCGTACCAGCAGTAGCCCGAGAACAGGAGCACGCACACGGCTGCGACCAGCCGCTTCGGCGAGATCTCGCCCGACTCTCCTTGCAGGCGCACGATCCCGAACAGGAACAGCGCCGCGGCGAGGAAGATCAGCGCCCAGGCGGCGAGGAACAGCTCGCGGCTGACCGCTTGCCAGTGCCACACGAGGTCCGAGTTCGAGATGAACTTCAGCGCCGCGGCCACCTCGACGAAACCGAGCGTGACCTTGAGCACGTGCATCCACTCGCCCGCGCGCGGCATCGCCTGCACGCGCCCGGGAACGAGCGACAGGAAGACGAACGGGATCGCCATCGTCGCGCCGAACGTCGCCATGCCGAGCGCGACGCGACCGAGGTCGCCGGTCGAGGCGCCGAAGCTCAGCAGCGTTCCGACGAACGGCGCCGTGCACGTGAACGACGTGACGACGAAGACGAGCCCCATCAGGAAGACGCCGGCCAACCCGCCGACGCCCGACGCCTTGCCCGCCGCATTCATCAGGAAGCGCGGCGGCCGCAGGTCGACCACGCCGAACAGCGCCAAGGCGAACAGCAGGAACAAGAGCCCGATCACGAGGTTCGTCACCGGGTGCGTCGCGAACGGGATGATCGCGGCGCCGACGAAGATGCCGATCACGACGAACATCCCGATGATCCCGAGGCCGTAGCACAGCGACAGGAAGAGCGCGGTCCCGCCGCGCTCGCTCGCCTGCTTCGTGAAGAACGAGATCGTGATCGGGATCATCGGGTACGTGCACGGCATGAGCAGCGCGAACAGCCCCCAACCGACCGCCGCGAGCAGGAACGCGAGCAAGCTCTCGCCGAGCGGCCCCTCGAGCGCCGCCTCGTTCTCCCGCTCGCCGACGAGCGTTCCGTCGACCGCGCGAGGCGGCGGTTCGTCGTCGGTGCCGCTCTGCACCGCGGCCGCGTCCGCGAACAGCGCGTCCGGCCCGCGCCCCGCGACCTCCAGCGACGCGCTCACCTGCGTGCACGAGCCGAACGGCTGCTCGGGCGTCGCGTTCTCGCACGTCTGGCCGACGAGGAGCGCGCGCGCGTCCTCGGCGCTCGCGCCCGGCGCGAGCTCGCCGCGCGCGCGAATCACGATCGTCCCCTCGTGCGCCCACGCCCACGAATCGGGCGCGCCCGGCTCGAACGCCGACTGCACGTGCTTCTCCGGCTCGGGCCACACGACGTCGGTCCACGCGATGCCCGCGCCGCCCAGGCGCAGCTCGGCCGGGATCGCGATCGCGTCCTCGGGCCCGAGCTCGGTGTGGTAGTAGTGCCACCCCTCGTCGACCTCGACTTCGATCGCCGCGCGCACCACGTCGCCCTCGGCCCGCGCGTACAGCGTCGCCGACAGGTTGCCCGTGTCCCGCTCGCCGAAACCCTCGATCTCGCCGCCGTCCGTCGCCGCGCCGCTCGGGAAGTCGGCGAAGAGCGCGTCGGACCCGCGTCCCGCCACCTCGAGCGACTGGCGGTACGGCGTGCACTGGCCGACGTCGTTGCACGTCTGGCCGACGAGCGCGGCGGTCGCGTCCTCGGCGCTCGCCCCAGCGGCGAGGCGGCCCTCTGCGTAGAGCGTGAAGTCGTGCTCGTAGCCGAGGATGAACGCACCCGGCGCGAGGAAGGACTGGTCGAACCGGACCGGCTCGGGGAACCGGACCTCGCCCCACTCGATGCCCTCGCCGCCGAGCGTGACCTTCGTCTCCAGCCCGATCGCCTCGGGGTGGCCCTTCTCCTTGTAGTAGAGGTGCCAACCGGCGTCGAGCTCGATGTCGATCGCCGCGCGCACCCGATCGCCTTCGGCGCGGGCGTAGAGCGTGGCGAACGCGTGCTGTTGACCGGCGGACGCGGCGCCCAGCGCCACCCAGGCGGCGGCGAGCGCCGCCACGAACGTGCTCGAGGGATTCGCGCGCATGTCGACCTGGCAGGATAGCGCCTAATCGGCGCCCGCAGGACCCACGTGGACGTGGACCCCGCGGATGTGCTCATGGTCCGCGACGACGGCGTCGACGACGCGGTGGGCGATCGAATGGCCCTGCTCGACCGTAAGAGCTCTGTCGACGAGCACCTCGAGCGCGATCTCGTGCTCGGATCCGAGCGGGTGGACGCGGACGTTGCGCACCCCGCGGACCCCCGCGACGGCGCCGGCGGTCGCGCCGATCCGGTCGCGCAGCTCGGTGTCGGGGACGCGGTCCATCAGCGTGTCGAAGCCCTCGCGCACGCTCGTCCAGCCCATCCGAACGACGAGGCAACCGACGATGAACGTCGCGATCGGCTCGGCGACTTCTAGCCCGGCGAGGCTCGCGAGGACGCCGACGAGCACCAGGACGCTCGCGTAGACGTCCGCGCGGTGGTCGCGGGCGACGGCGGCGAGGCTCTGGCTGTTCAGCGCTGCGGCCGCGCGACCCACGGTGCGCGCGAGCGCGAGCTTCGCGACCATCGTGACGACGACGACGGCGACGGCGGCGGCTCCGAGCGCGCCGTGGGCCGTCCGCCGGTCCCACGCGAACGCGCCCCAGAGCAGCCCGCCGCCCGCGACCACGAGGATCAGCCCGACGAGGAGCCCCGCGAGCGCCTCGCCGTTGCCATGGCCGTAGTGGTGATCCTCGTCGGCCGGCACGCGCGACCAGCGGAAGCCGATCCACGCCGCGAGCGAGAGCAGCACGTCGCCCGCCGAGTGGGCGCCGTCGGCGAGCACCGCCTGCGAGCCCGAGATCCAGCCGACCGCGAGCTTGAGCGCGGTGAGACCGGCGTTGGCGAGCACGGACAGCCGGTGGGAGCGATGGCCCCGCTCCACGCTCGAGAGCCGCGACATGGGCGAGGTGCTACGGTAGCAGGCTGCCTGCGCCCCATCCGCCCACCCGCCCGGAGATCGCCATGCGCCGCATCCTACTCGCGCTCGTCCTCGCGCTGCCCGCGCTCCTCGTCGGCCGCCAGGATCCGCCGCCGCCGCCGGCGCCCGAGCCGCCGCCGCTGCTCGAGCCGGGCGCGCGCGGCGCGGCGACCATGCAGCAGCTCGAAGGCGCTTGGACGCTGCAGGAGATCGCCGGATCGCGCGTCCCGCTCGAACCGGGCGAGGTGAACGGCTTCGCGCTCATCGTCGACGGCTACATCGCGATGGTCTTGCACGCGCGCGAGCTGGAGCGCGGCCTGCTCGAGGTCGCGCGGCAGAGGCTGCGCGTCCAGGGGACGTTGCGACAGTTCGAGGTGCGCGACACGGGTTCGATGCTGTCGGCGTCGATCATCGGCCACTCGACGTTCGGCGGCGAGGACATCGCGCTCGAGCCGGTCAACGCGCCGAGCTCGTACGTCGTCGAGGTGATCGGCGACACGCTCTTCATCACGCGCGACGACAACTCGAAGCTCGTCTTCCGGCGCATGCGCCCGGGCATGTTCCCGCGCGCCGCGGAGGAGCGGCTGCGCGAGATCGAGGGCGCGCGCAAGTGGGAGGGGCGGTAGCCGTTCAGCACTGGCTGTAGCCGCACGAGTGGCACTTGACGCAGCCCTCCTCGAACGAGAGGACGGCGGTCGCGCACTGCGGGCACTTGAGCTTGTAGCTCTCGACCGCGTTGCCGCCCATCGCGGGGCGCATGGGCCCGTCCGCCGGCGCCGACAGCGCCTCGGGCGAGACCTCGCCGAGCAGGAGCGCGCGCAAGCCGTGCGTGTTCTTCGCTTCGAGGTAGCGCTGGAGCGCTTTCGCCAGGCCGTCGGCGAGGGACATGATCCGTCCCTCCTTCGTCGGCACCGTCAAGCTCGAGCCGATGCCCGAGAGCTGGTTCAACGCGAGCCCGAGCGAGCCGTTCGCGCGCAGCCACAACGACAGGATGCGGCAGATCGCCTCGAGGTCGGAGTTCGCGATGTCGCCGCCCTTGCCGAGCTGAGCGAAGACCTCGCGCTCGCGGCCCGACTTCGGATCGACCGACACCTTCACGTGCATGTTGCCGAAGGGCGTGAGCTGACGGATGCGCAGGCTCGGCATGATCTCGGGCAGCTTGACCGGCGTGAGCTGCGGGCCCTCGGTCGGGAGCTCGCGCATCGGCGCTCCCGCCACCTCGTCGGTCGCCGCCACCGCCGCGGGGGCTTCCTCGCCGCGACGCTGCGAGCGCTTGAGCGCCATCGGCTGGTAATCGCGGCATCCGTCGCGGTAGACGGTGACGCCCTTGACGTCGAGCTCGACCGCGAGCTCGAAGATCTCGCGCACGTGCTCCGCCGACGCCTCGCGCGGGAAGTTGATCGTCTTCGAGATCGACGAATCGCAGTGGCGCTGGAACGCCGCCTGCATGCGCATGTGCCAGTACGGCGCGATGTCGTGCGCGGTGACGAAGACGCGGCGCACGTCGTCGGGGATGTGATCCATGTGCGCGATCGTCCCCTGGTCGAGGATCGACTCGACGAGCGTGCCGTCGAAGAAGCCGCGCTCCTTCGCGATCTGCTCGAACACGTAGTTCAGCTCGTTCATCACCGTGGGCTGGCCCTTGGTGTCGCGCATCACCTGGCGGATGAACGCGAGGCTGAACATCGGCTCGATGCCGCCCGAGCAGTTCGCGATGATCGAGATCGTGCCCGTCGGCGCGACCGTCGTCGTGTAGGAGTTGCGCAGCCGGCGCCCCTGCGCCTGCCAGTCGGAGCCCTCCCAAGCCGGGAAGACGCCGCGTTCCTCGGCGAGGATCTCGCTCGCCAGGTGCGACTCCTCGTTCATGACGCGCATCGTCTCCTCGCCCCACTCGCAGCCCTCGTCCGAGTTGTACGGGATGCCGAGCTTGTAGAGCGCGTCCGCGAAGCCCATCACGCCGAGCCCGATGCGCCGCGTGGTCTTCGACATCTGGTCGATCTGCGGCAGCGGGTAGCGGTTCGCCTCGATCACGTTGTCGAGGAAGCGCGACGTCGTGTGGATGATCGACTTGTAGCGGTCCCAGTCGAACGTGCGCTTGCCGTCCGGTCCCTCGACGACGAGCGCGCCGAGGTTGATCGAGCCGAGGTTGCACGAGTCGTACGGGTGCAGCGGCTGCTCGCCGCACGGGTTCGTCGCCTCGATGCGCCCGACGTTCTTGATCGGGTTGCGCGCGTTGATGCGGTCGATGAAAACGACGCCCGGCTCGCCCGTCGCGTGCGCGTGGTCGACGACCATGTCCCACAGCTCGCCGACGGTCCAGTGCTCGCCCGTCGGCGTGCCGTCGGCGGCCCTGCGCTCCAGGTCGGTCCACGCCTTCGTGCGCGGGTTCTGGACCTGGTGGATCGTGTTGCGATCGCGGCCGAGCTCGTCGAGGAACCTGTCGGTGACCGCGACCGAGATGTTGTAGTTGTTCAGCCGGCCGAGCTCGTCCTTGAACGTGATGAACTCGACGATGTCGGGGTGGTCGACCGCGAGGATGCCCATGTTGGCACCTCGGCGGAACGCGCCCTGCTGGATCGCGTCGGTCGCCTTCGAGAAGACCTGGATGAACGAGAGCGGGCCCTCGGTCGTGCCGCCCGAGCTGCGCACGAGGTCGCCGCGCGGCCGCAGCCGCGAGAAGCTGAAGCCGGTGCCGCCGCCCGCCTTCTGGATCAGCGCCGTCGCCTTGATCGAGTCGAAGATGCCCTCGATCGAGTCCTCGACCGGCAGCACGAAGCACGCCGACAGCATCCCCATCTCGCGACCCGCGTTCATCAGGGTCGGGCTGTTCGGCATGAACAGGCGGTCGGCCATCAGGCCGTAGAACTCCTCCGCCACCGCGAGCGCCTTCTCCGCCGTCCCGCCGGGGAACTGCAGCTCGGGACGCGCGATGCACGAGGCGACGCGCCAGAAGAGCTGGCGCGGGGTCTCGATCACCGAGCCGTCGTCGGCGCTCTTCTTCAGGTAGCGGCGCTCGAGCACCGCCCGCCCGTTCGGCGAGAGGTCCGGATCCGGCAGGTGGGCCGGCGGATCCACGCTGTCGAGCAGGCGCAAGGCGGCCTGGGCCTCGGGGGTGGAGTCCTCACGGGCGTGGAGCTTGGACTGGCCGGACGGCTTGGTGATGTTCACGCGCGCTCTCTCGTCTTTCGGTGGGTTGGATGAGCGGGTCGCAGACGGCACGAAGCGCCTGCGGGGCGGTGGGGACGCCAGAGCGAGCGCCGGCGGCCCCCCCGATCTCGGTCGGGAGCGACGCGCGCGGCGGCGCCGGAGCGGGCGAGATCGCGGCGGAGCCACGCCGGCGGAGGAGCCCGCGCCCGCGCGGCACCCCCGCACGGGCGGAACGAGCGCCCGCGCCCGCGCCCCCCTCGGCGGAATTCCGAACATAGACCCTATCCCTGGGTATCACAAACCGTAAATCGGCTTCGACGCCACTAGATGTTGTGGTCACGCGACTTACCGACCCCCGGGATCGTAGGGCTCCCGCTGGCTCCCGAAGAGGCCCCGAAGACGGGCACCGACAGCGCGCGCCTCGGGGATCCGCAGCGCGAGCGCCAGAGCGGCGTAGCCGCCGACGCCCACGGCCGCCGCGGTCGCCAGGGCTAGCCCCGAGCGCGCCTCGCCGGCGATCCAGAGCGTGCCATCGTACGCCCCGCGAGCCAAGCCCGCGGCGCCCGCGCTCGCGAGCGCCATGCGCACGAGCCGGCTACCCGGGCTCGCCCCGCGCTCGGTCCTCTCGACGCCGATGCGCCGGTACAGGCCCGGGAGCAGGAGCACGAGGTTGCCCCAGCCGGTCAGCGCGGTCGCGAGCGCCAGCCCGTCGGCGTCCATGCCGGCTCCGACGACGAACGCGACGTTCAGCGCGGCGTTCGCAGCGAGCATCGCGATCGAGATGCGCACGGGCGTGCGGAAGTCGGCCAGCGCGTAGTAGGAGCGGCTCGCGAGGCCGACCGCGCCGGCGGGAACGAGCGCGAGGCCGAGCATCGCGAGCGTCGCCGCCATCCGGCTCACGCCCTCGGGTCCGTACGCGCCGTGCTGGAACAGCGCGCGGCAGATCGGGTGCGCGAGGACGAACAGGCCCGCGCTCGCCGGGAGCGCGAGGAAGCAGATCGCGAGCTGGGTGCGGTCGTGCAGGCCGCGCAGCTCGCCCAGTCGCTTCGTGTGGCCCAGCGCCTTGAGCGCGGGGAAGACCGAGCTCGTCGCGGCGAACGCGATCAGCGCGAGCGGGAACTGCTGGATGCGGTTCGCGTAGTAGTGCGCCGAGGGGCCGCCGTCGGGCAGCAGGCTCTCCGCCATCAGCCCGTCGACCATGACGTTGATCTGGTAGACGGCGGCGCCGAGCGCGAGCGGCGTGCTCGTGCGCAGCACGGTCCACGCGCCGTGCGTCTCGCGCTCGGACTCCGCGGCGCTCGCGCGGGCCGACCCGTTCGCGCGCACGAGCAGCCCGGCGCGCAGGAGCGGCGGCACGTGCACGAGGAGCTGGACGACGCCGGCGAGGAGCACGCCCCAGGCGAGCGTGCGCGCCATCTCGAGCTGGACCGCATCGGGCGGCGCAGGCGCGCCGGTCTCGACCCAGCCGTGGCGCCCGCCGATCAGCGCGAGCGCGCCGATCCAGACGACGTTCATCGCGGCGGGCGCGATCGCGACGGCGGCGAATCGGCCGCGCACCTGGAGCGCGCCGCCCGCGAGCGCCGCCAGCGCGACGAGGAACAGGAAGGGGAACAGCCGCACGCACAGCTCGCGCACCGCCAGCGGATCGGCGCCGAGCCAGTGCCAATCGGTCCCCGGCAGCGTGTCGGGCACGAGCAGCACGAGCCCCATCGTCACGGCGCAAACGCCCGCGACGAGCGCCGCGACGAGCGCGAGCGTGCGCACGAACAGGCGCCGCCCCGCCTCCGCGCCGTGGTCGCCGTCGACCTCGGTCAGCGCCGTCTGGAGCGACGTCGAGAGCGCGCCCTCGCCGAGGAAACGGCGGAACAGGTTCGGCACGCGCCAGGCGGTGACGAAGGCGTCGTAGATGCCCGAGCGGTCGCCGAACAGCGCCGCGGACATCACCTCGCGCACGAATCCGAGGATGCGGCTCAGGAGCGTGAGCACCGACACGAGCACCGTCCGCCGCACGAGGCTTCGGTGCCGCTCGACGATCGCCACGCCCGGGTCGGGCGCGGCGTCCGCTCGTCCTGTCGCTCCCACGCGGCGCCGAGTGTGTGCGAACCCGGGACGTTCGTCGAGCAGCGGGTGGTACGCTCGCGCGCGATGAGCGACGCCGAGCGTTTCGCCGACCTGGCGCGCGCCGCCGAGGCAGCGCTCGACGCCGCCCGCGCCGAGATCCTGCCGCGCTTCCGCCGCGTCGCGACCGAGCAGAAGGAGGACGGCTCGCCCGTCACCGAGGCGGACCGCGCGGCCGAGCGCGCGATCCGCGCCGTGCTCGCCCTCGCGACGCCCGGCGTGCCGATCCGCGGCGAGGAGTACGGCGGCGAGCTCGACGGTCCCGGCTGGCTCGTCGACCCGATCGACGGGACGATCTCGTTCTCGCGCGGCATCCCGCTGTTCACGAGCCTGGTCGCGTACGTCGACGGCGAGGAATCGCTCGTCGGAGCGATCGACGTTCCGGCGCTCGGCGAGCGCTACGTCGGCTGGAAGGGCGGTGGCTGCCGGCGCAACGGCGAGCCGGTGCGGGTGTCGAGCGAGAGCGAGCTCGCGCGCGCGTTCGTGTGCCACGGCGACGTGGGGGCGTTCAAGCAGACGGGGCGCCTGCGCGCGTTCCGCCGGCTGTCCGAGGATGCGCGGATTTTGCGCGGCTACACCGATGCGTTCGGCCACGCGCTCGTGCTCCAGGGCAGCGCCGACGCGATGGTCGACCTGCGCCTGTCGCCGTGGGACGTGGCGGCGACGAAGGTGCTCGTCCCGGAGGCCGGCGGCCGCGTGGTCGAGCTACGCGAGCCGGACGGGAAGACGTCGCTCGTGCTGGGCAGCGCGGCGCTGGTCGAAAAGCTCGTCGCGCTCGTCGGCGGGTGAAGGCAAGCGCGCCCGCGGCCGAAGGAGAGAGGGTGAAGCTCGGCATCGCGCTGCTCGTGGCGGGCGTCGTGGTCGTCGCCTGCGCCCTCTGGTCCGCCGCCTCCCCCGCCCGCCCTGGGTCGACCGCGCCGTGCGTCGATCGGTCGCGCCCGTCGTCGGATTTTTCTCTGCGTCCGTCGGCCGAGCTGGAGGGCGCGACCCGCTCGGTTACGGCGCCGCCGCTCGACGCGCGAGACGCGCTCCCCGTTGCGGCGACGGCGCCCGTGCAGCGCACGGCCACGCGCAGCACGGGCACCCTGCACCTGCGCGTCGCGGACGCGGCGAGCGGCGCGCCGCTCGCGGGGCTGCGCTTCACGCTCTTCAGCGAGCGCGGCAACGGCACGCTCTACCGCGGCGCGACCGATGAGCGCGGCCGCGCGACGGTCGAGCGGTTGCCCGAGGACGTCGTCGTCGTGCAGACCGAGGCGCGCGGCGCGCACTGCGAGGCGGTGCGCGCGGTGTGGCTCGCGCCGGGCGAGGAGCGCTCGCTCGACGTCCGCGTCGGTCGCGGCGGCAGCGTGTCGGGCCGCGTCGTCGACGAGCTCGGGCGGCCGGCGGCGGGCGTGCCGGTGGGGGTCGAGCGGGCACCCGCGGGCGAGGAGCCTGCGCCGGAGAGCGAGACGGTCGTGACCGGCGCCGACGGTCGCTACCGCTTCGAGTCGGTCGTCAGCCTGCCGCGCGGCATCTGGATCATCGAAGGGCGCGAAGCGCCCGAGCGCCGGCTCCCGATCGTCGTGCACGTCGACGGCGCCGCCGAGCGGTTCGAGCGCTTCCTCGACGAGGGCGAGCACGTCGTGCTGCCCGACGCGGTCTTGCCGTGCACGCGGCGGATCACAGGGCGCGTCGTCGACGACCGTGGCGAGCCCGTCGTCGGCGCGCTCGTGAGCGCGCAGCGTTGGACCCTGCTGTCCGATCTGCATTTCGGTCGCGACCCCGGACCGGGGCCGTGGAGCGACCAGTTCGCGCTCCGACCTTGCGAGGCGCTCACCGAAGCGACCGGCGCGTTCGCCGTCGACGTTCGCTACCGCTACCTCTTCGTCTGGACGCGTGAAGGAGCATGCGACTTCCATCGCCTCGAGCCGGAGGTCGACGACCTCGTGCTCGTGCTCGCTCTTGGAACGGCCGTGTCGATCGAGTTGGTCGGCACGGACGGCAGCTCGCTGCGACCTCGTCCGGCGGGCCCGCGACGCGCCCTCGCGGGTCTCCAGCTCCTGCCCTCCGAGACGGGCGCGCCGCGCTTGCACGCGGATCTCGCTGACGGGAGCACCGAGTACGCGGTCCTTTCCTTCGGACGCGACGGACTCCTGCGCGGGCAGTTGCACGCAGATCCCGAAGGAGTCCGCGTGCTGCAGCTCGTCGCGGGGGGTTACGAGCCGATCGTCGAGGAGCTCCCGCTGGGGCTGCCGAACCGCCACCTGCAGCGCGCGTGGCGTGCCGTCCCGCTCCCGGTCCTCGCATTGCGCCTCACCTGGCGCGGCGAGCCGGATCTCTCTTCGCTCGGCGAGCTCGACGTCCACACGTGCCTCGCCCCGTTCGAAGCGGGCGAAGAGCGCGAGTCCGCCAGATCGTCGTGCTGCGGGCTGGGGAGCCGCGCGACTGTCGCGTGGCGCGAGCCGAGCACGACGGTCGAGCTGCCCGTGCAGTCGCGCGACCCGTACTTCGTGCGCGTGAGCGGAACGAACGCGAGCGGCGCGCGGTTCGAGACGACGTTCGGCCCGTTCGCTCCGGCGGACGGCCCCGCCGACCTCGTGATCGAGCCCGACGCGCTGCGACCGATCGTCGAGCCCGTCGGTGCGAAGGAGCCCGTCGCGCAGCCGGTCGCCGAGGACGAAGAGCACGATCCGGGTCCGGCCTACGACGTCGAGGTGCACGTCCTGGGGATTCCCGAGCGCCACGCGCTCGCGTCGTTCGAGCTCGACGTGGACATGCTCGAACGGCCGCACGACTGGCACCTCCCGCTCGACCGCACGCTCGCCGACCGCCGCGCCGGCGTCTGGCACTTCCAGCTCCCCGCGGGAGCCTACGTGCTCGAGGGCCGCGGCCGCCTCTACCGCGTCGACGAGCAGCTCTTCACGGTCGAGCCCCTCGCCATCCCGCAACGCGTCGACGCACACGCGCGCCGTCCGTGATCACCGCGGGAGCTTCCCCCTGAAGCGTCGCTCAGGTCCGGGTGGCGGCGTCACCGCCCGCGGTCGGCGCGGCGGCGCTTCAGCTCGGCGAGGACGGGGCTGCGACGGGTCGGCTCGAAGTGCGGGTAGCCCGGGAGCTCGTGCTCGATATCCTTCGCGCGCAGGCGTTCGCGCGCAGACGCGCAGAGATCGCCGTGATCAGCAGGCGCGGAACCGTCCACGCGTCCCGTGAGGCCACGTACAGCTCCGCTCCCTGCGCCGTCTCTTCGATCTCGACGACGATCTGCGCGCCCGCGACGGTTTCGTCCGCGCACGAGAAGCCGCGGTCGAGCGCACGGACGTAGATGCCGAACGGCACGAGCGCCTCCCCGACGAGCGGCC
>CAZGTQ010000249.1:0-5732 GCA_964528575.1 uncultured Planctomycetaceae bacterium
CGTCGAGGTCGTCGCCGTCGGGCTCGAGCCCGACGGCGGCGGCCACGCGCACACGGCCCGCGCGTGCGGCGACGGGTCGGGCGGCTTCACGACCGTTCCGGTGCGCGCGGGCGCGTACCGCCTCGTTCTGCTCGCCGGGTCCGGGCCCGCCGTCCCCGTGCCGGGAGTGCACGCGCTCGAGCGCGGCGAGACGCTCGACGTCGGCGTCGTGCGCCGCGCGCCGTCGGGACGGCTCGAGCTCGACGTCGAGTGCGCGCCCGGCGCCGCGCCCGGTCGCGAGCTGGCGCTCGAGCTGGCGCTCGAGGACGCGTCGGGCGCGCGCGTGCGCTCGCTGCGCTTCGCCGATGCGTCGCTGCACCTGCCGCTGTCGCTCGCGCTCCCCGCGGGCGATTGGATCGTCGCGGCGCGCGCGCCGGGCGCGGTGCCGCTGCGCGAGGCGGTGCGCGTCGAGGCGGACGCGCCCGCGCGCGTCGTGCTCGCGCTCGAGAGCGGCGTGCCGCAGCGGTTCGCGCTGCGCGTGCCGGACGCGTGGGTCGAGCGCGCGCGGCTGCGGCTCGAGACGGAGGACGGCGCGCTCGTGCTCGACGACCGTTTCGAGCGCGACCCGACGAGCCCCGACGCGCTCGACCTCGCGATCGACTTGCGACCGGGACGCTACGAGTGGTCCGCGACGCTCCCCGACGGCCGCACCGGCCGCGGGACGTTCTTCGTCGGACCGCTCCCGAGCGAGCCGGTGCCCTTGACTTTCGAACCCCTGGAGCAACCCCGATGAAGCCGTTCGTCCTCGTTCTCGCGCTCTCCGCCGCCCTCGTGCCGCCCGCCGGCCGCGGCGCGGGCGAGCCCGTCGCGTACACGTTCGAGTCGGAGCCCTTCGGCGCGGCCGGCGTGGGAAGCCTCGAGGAGCTGCGCGGCCGCCCCGTGTTCCTCGAGTACTGGAGCAAGGGCGCGTGGGGCGCGCACGACTCGGTGCGCGACGCGCTCGACTGGCAGCGGGAGTACGGCGAGGACCTCGCTGTCGTGCTCGTCGAGTTCCAGGGCACGACGGAGGACCAGGTGCACGCGTTCGCGCTGCGCAGCAAGTGGTTCGGCACGCGCGCGATGTGGGCGGTCGGCGGCGTCCCGGTGCGGACGGGCCTGCGCGGCATACCGCAGTACGTGCTGATCGGCAACGACGGCTCGGTCCTGCTGCAGGGCGAGGCGGGCATGACCGGCATGGCGATCGAGAACCGCAAGATGGACGAAGTCGAGGAGGCGATCCGCGAGCAGGTGCGGCTGCGTCGCGAGGGGCCCGACGACGCGCCGCGCGACGTGCAGGCGGCGTACGCGGCGTTCGCGAAGGGCGACGTCGCCGGAGCGCTCGAGCGCGCGCGCGCCGCGGCGGACGCGGGCGTCGCGCTCGCCGACGACGCGCTCGCCGAGCTGCGCGCGCGCGTCGCGTTCCGGCTCGAACGCGCGGAGGCGCTCGTGGGCGAGGGGCGCGTCGGCGCGGCCGAGGAGGAGCTCGCGTCGCTCGAGGACGAGCTCGACGGCGAGAGCGAGGCGAAGGCGCGACTCGACGCGCTCGTCGCGAAGCTCGCCGGCGACGCGCTCGCACGCGAGCACGAGGCGGACGCGGAGCTGGCGAAGCTCGAGCGCAAGCTGTTCGAGAAGGGTCTGGGCTCGTCGATCGAGAAGAGCCTCGCGCGCCTCGCGGACAAGTACGAGGGCACGCAGAGCGCCGCTCGCGCCCGGCGCTGGATCGAGCTCGCGACGGCGCCGACCGACTGAGGGGTCGGCTCGCGCCGCGCGGCGATGTACGATCGCCGCCGGGAGGAACCCGGCATGGAGATGCAGCGCGCAGCGTGCGAGGACTGTGGGAAGACGTTCCGCGTTCCGGAGCCGGAGCGCACGTACACGTGCCGCGCGTGCGGGGGGACCGTGCGCGCGGCGCCGCGGGTGGAAGAGCCCGAGCTCCAGCCGGCGTGTGACGCGTGTGGCGCGATCCTGGTCGGCGAGCCGTCGTTCTGCGAGGAGTGCGGCGCGGCGGTGGGCGAGCCGCCCGCTCCTTCGCGGCGTGCGCGCGACGGGGGCGACGATCACGACGGGACCGAGCGGCGCCGCGCGGCGAGCGAGCTCGTGCGGGCGCACCGCTGGATCAAGCTGCTGCGCGTCTTCTACGTGATCAACGCGGCGCTCTTCGGGCTCCTGCTCGCCGGCGCGATCTTCGCGCTGAGCGCGCCGGAGCTGCCGGTGGGCGCCGTCGCGCTCATGATCGGGCTGCTCGCGGGAGCGACGGCTCTGTTCGTCGTCGGCGCGATCCAGATCGCGTTCCAGCCGTTCCTGTGGGCGGTGCTGCTCGCGGCGGCGAGCACGCTGGTGCGGGCGCTGGAGCTCGCGATCGAGCCGCAGCTCAACTGGATCGGTCTCGCGTGGACCGCGCTGCTGTGGGCCGCCGTGATCCCGACCGTGCCCACGCGGCGGCTGATGCGCGAGCACCCGGACCTGTACATCGCGCAGCGCATCCACGGCACGCAGCGCTCGCGCCACGGCGGGGGGCGGGACCGCCGCGCGCACGCGCGCCGGCAGACGGCGGACGCGACGCGGCGAGCGCGCCGGTGGAGCGCGGGGGCTGCGGCGGCGGTGCTCGGGATCGCCGCGCTCGGCGCCGGCTCCGTGTACGCGACGGCGCGCCCGCAGGAGCTCGAGCCCGCGCTCGAGCGCTTCCGCGGCGCGTGGAACGCGGCGGACGTCCGCGAGGCGCTCGACGTCGCGACCGACGACGCGCAAGCGCGGATCGACGAGCTCCTGAGCCGCGGGCTCGTCAAGCGCGGATGGTCCGTGCTGCCGGCGCTCGGCGCGTTCGACGTGGACGAGACGGGCGACGCGCGGGCGCGGGTGTCGTTCGAGGCCGGCGAGGGCACGGTCGAGACGCTGTGGCGGCGCGACGGCAACGCGTGGCGCCTCGCGGAGCTGCTCCTGCCGCCGCCGCCGATCGACCGCGCCGTGTCGGCGTTCGAGGCCGCGTGGAACTCGGGCAGCGCCGAGCGGATCGCGGAGCTGTTCGACGGCGACGACGTCGCGCGTCAGGAAAGCGCCTTCCGCAAGCTGGCGGACCGGAGCGGCTGGACGGGCGGCTTCCCCGCGATCAGCGGGCGCGACGTCTCGCTGCGCCCGACGGGCGCGTCCGTCGAGCACGAATCGGCGGCCGGCGCGCTCGGCACGAGCTGGAAGCTGGTCGACGACGAATGGCGGCTGCGCAGCGTGCGGCCGCCGCGGGAGTGACCGCGGGCGACGCTCCGTGCCCGCGCTGCGGCGCGGCGCTGGGGCGCGGCGCGCGCTACTGCGCCCGGTGCGGAGCGGCAACGCCGGCGCAGCGTCGCGCGGGGCGCACGTCGGCACGCGTCCGCGCCCGTGCCGAGCGGCGCGACGCCGCGCGCGTCGTCGCCGGCACCGCGGGTGCGTACGGCGGCGTCTTCGCGGCGATGTTCGCCTACGCGGCGATCGCGGCCGCGGACGTCGGAACGGCGGCGCGCATGGCGCTCGAGGCGCTGTCGCTCGCCGGCGCGGGCGCGTTCGGCCTCGCGGCGCTCGGCGGGAGCGCGTGGCGCGCGAGCCTGGGCGGCGGGACGGGCGCCCGCGGCGTCGCGGCGGGCGTGGGCGGCGGCGTCGTCTCGTTCGCGCTCGCGTGGGCGTACGTCACGGCGCTCGCCGCGCTCGTGCCGGCGCCCGACGCCGGAGCGACCGTGCTCGACCCGACCGCGCTCGACCCGACCGTGCTCGACCCGACCGTGCTCGCGGAGCGCGCGCGCGGCGCTGCGCTCGTCGTGGCGCTCGTCGTGGCGCTCGTCGAGGTCGCGGTGCTGCCGGCGGTGCTCGAGGAATGGCTGTGCCGCGGCGTGCTCTGGGAGGCGAGCCGGCGCGCGGCGGGCGTCTCCGCGACCATCGTCCTGACGTCCGCGCTCTTCGCACTGCTGCACGGGCTCGGCGGCGGCGGCGGCTTCGAGCTGCCGCACCGCTTCGTGCTCGGCTGCATCGCGGGCGTGCTGCGCGCGCGCACGGGGAGCCTCGTCCCGTGCGTCGCGTGCCACTTCACGAACAACGCGCTCGCCGTCCTCGTGGCGGGCTCGTAGGTCTACGTGCTCGAGGCGCGGGCGTGCTCGGCCTGTCGCGGCGGCTGGTGCTCCGCTCGCCGCCAACGCACGATCAGCCACGCACAGAGCGCGCCGATCGGCAGCGCGACCACGAGCGCGGGCACGCCGAACCAGGAGAAGAGCGTCGGCTTGCCGTAGGTCAGCGGGTCGACGAGTAGCGGCCGCAGCGCGTCGTGCGCGAGCGCGTAGGCCCACGTGCCGGCGAGGCCACCCGCGACGACGAA
Organism: uncultured Planctomycetaceae bacterium; assembly: GCA_964528575.1. Classification (GTDB taxonomy): domain Bacteria; phylum Planctomycetota; class UBA1135; order UBA1135; genus CAZGTQ01. The sequence goes on from CAZGTQ010000249.1 coordinate 4,355, forward strand.
GAACGCGTCGCGCCGGCCCGCGGCGGCCGCGGCGAGCGACGTACCCGGACAGTAGCCCGTGATCGCGAAACCCGTTCCGAAGAGCGCGCCGCCGGCGATCAGCGCGAGGACGTGCAGCGTCTTGATGCTCGTGTGCGCGGCTCCGGCGGACGAGAGGAGCGCCACGCCGACGATGCCGACGGCGAGCGCGGTGACGAGCACGCGCAGGAGCCAGAGGTCGCGCACACGCAGCATGCCGACGATGCGGCGCGGATCGGCCAGTCCCGACGCGAACAGGATCGCGCCGAAGGCGGTTCCGATCAGCAGCCCGAGGAGGAGCGGATTCACGAGGGGATCCTGCGGGGGTAGAGCGCCCGCGCGGCGAGCACGGCGGTGCCGAACGCGGCGACCGAGAACAGGAGCGAGCTGACGGCGAGCTGCGACACGCCCGAGAGGACGTGTCCGCTCGTGCACCCGTCGGCGAGGCGCGCGCCGAACAGGAGCAGCGCTCCTCCTACGAACGCGCCGGCGAAGCGCACCGCGCGCGACGTGCCGAAGCGCGAGCGCCACGGCTCCGGCACGGCTTCGCTCGTCCGCCGGCGCGCGAAGAACGAGACGAGCAGCGCGCCCAGCGGGATGCCGAGCACGACCATCTCGGAGTAGCCGAAGAGGAGCTTCTGCTCCTGGAAGTACGCGTTGCCGGCGGTCGCGTCCGGCGCGACGAGCGAGCTCGCGCCGCCGACCGCGCGCACGTACTGGGTCGACACGCCGAGCGGCTTGACGAGCCAGACGGCGACGAGCAGCAAGCCGCCGAGCAACAGACCGGCGGGCAGCCAGTGGAGGAGCGGGCGTTCGGTCATGTGCCGAGCATCGCCGCGCGGCGCGGACGCGGCCATGCTCCCTCCTGCGTAGGCGGACGGCGCATCGGCCGTAGCGCGCGGTCTTGGACGGGGACGACCGGACCGGCTCCGAGGGGCCGATCCACGCCAGGGTGGAACGTGATCTGGATCGCGCCGACGACGAGCAGCGCCGTCGCGCCGACGAGCACGCCGAGGACGTGCCCGGCGGTGCGCAGGGGCAGCTCGGGCACGCTCCATGCCAGGAACACGCCGAGGAGCGCCATGCCGATGATGCCGAGCGCGACCGCGGTGACGACCATCTTCAGGAGCCGGAGATCGCGGACGCGCAGCATGCCGGCGATGCGGCGCCGAACGGCGAGATCGGACGCGAAGAGGAACGTGCCCAGGGCCGCGCCGAGCAGCCCGATGAGGAGCGGGTTCATGCAGACACCTCTCGTGCACGGACCGCGCGGGCGGCGACGACGCCGGGCCGGACGCGGCCGGGAAGAAGGAGGTCGAGCCGACCGCCAGGTGCCCGCCGAACGGCAGCAACGCTGCGG
>CAZGTQ010000250.1:0-1796 GCA_964528575.1 uncultured Planctomycetaceae bacterium
ACGCCGAGAGGACGGCGAGCTCGCACGCCGAGAGATCGACGCCCGCGAGCTCCTCCGCCGTCATGATCCCCGGCACGCGCCCGAGCGAATCGCGCCCGCGGTTCGCGCCGGCAAAGGCGAGCCCGCAGTAGCTGAGCGGCGAGAATGCGCGCACGCGCTCGTCCAGACCCCACCTCAGGGAAAAGGGCTCGTCCTCGTCGGGCTCGTCGAACTGCATCTCGGCAAACCAGCCGTGCGTCGCGACGTGAACGAAGCGCTTGCCCGGGGCGCGCTCGTGGAACGCGGCCTTGGTCGCGTCCGGGCCCGTGAGTAGCGTCACCTTCGACCGCGCTACGGCCAGCCCCGCAACGGACTGCACTTCCGCGAGCGTCCCCGGCAATGGCGTGTGAGCACCATGCCGTGACCCGCGCTCGACCGCTGCCGAGATCGCTTCGATGGCCACACTCGGTACGGCTCCCTGCGCGTCGTAGTCGACACCGCCGATCGCGAGCAGATCCATCGCGCCAGTCGGGATCGCGCCCCTCGTTGCGAGCAACGGTGCGAACGAGGGGAGCCGAACGATCCGATAGCGATCTCCCACGACCCCACCGTCGAGCGGTAGCGCTTCCAGCGGAACCGCGTGGACGAAGTCTGTTGCACACAGGTAGACGGTGTTCGCTCGATCACGCACGACGGCCAGGAGCGGATCGAGGAGCTTGGATCGCAACTCTTCGCCCGCCGTGGTGCTCTCGCTCCTTCGACCGATCCCGAGTCGACCAATGCCCCTGCTGTCCACCGGCTGACCGATGCCGTCGCGCCACCGATCGACGAGAGCGGCGAGGTCTTCGGCTGCGCCCAACTCGAGCTCCACGATTGCGCCGTCCGGGCGCAGGAGGTGCGCGGCGAGCACGTCTCCGCGTGACTCGAGACGACCGCTCTCGTCATTGCGCTGCCAGCCCTCGGTGCGCAGGAAGCCGACCGCAACCGCCCCGTCAGGAAGCGTGGCGGCCACGTCGCTCGAGCGGATCGCGCCGACGAACACGCCCCGCTCCTTCAGCTCGCGACGCAGCTCGCGCTCGAGCCCGTCGCGCTGCGTCGTGAGCGCCTCGACGGCTTTCGAAAGATCGCCGGGTGCACCGTCAGCGGGAGCGGCAGCGAGGAGATCGCCGAGCTGGCTACGAACGGTCCCGATCTCCGTTCGGAGCGTGCCGAACTCTGGATCATCCCCTCCACCGCCGGCGTCCGCGCTGCTCACGCCACGCAGGGTCTCCGCAAGATCGAAACGCAGCCGCGCCGATTCCGTCGATCCGCTCAAGAAACGCACCGCGGAATGTCGCTGAGCGTAGGCTCCGACGACCGCTCGCGCCTCGCGCCGCGAGAAGGACGCGCCGACAATCTCGAGACCGGCAAACATTCCCGCCGCGAGGTCGAGCGAGAGAGCGCGCGCGCCGGCGAGATCGCCCTGCGCATACATCGTGACGGCCAGGTTCTGCCACGCGCCGAGCAGGTCGGGGTGGTCCTCGGGCAACGTGCGCTTGCGGGCCTCGAGCACGCTCTCCTGGAGCACGCGGGCGCCGGCGAGATCGCCCTGTGCGTTGATCGTGAGGGCCAGGTTCTGCCGGGCGCCGAGCAGGTCGGCGTGGTCCTCGGGCAGCGTGCGCTCGCGAGCCTCGAGCACGCGCTCGAAGAGCGCGCGGGCGCCGGCGAGATCGCCCTGCGCCTGCATCGTGACGGCCAGGATCTGCCGCGCGGTGAGCAGGTCGGGGTGGTCCTCGGGCAACGTGCGCTCGATGGCCTCGAGCACGCTCTCCTGGAGC
>CAZGTQ010000251.1:0-4910 GCA_964528575.1 uncultured Planctomycetaceae bacterium
ATGGACGCGGACTCCGGCGTCGGCACGCAGCTCGCCGTCGGCGACCTCGACGGCGACGGCCGGCCGGACGTCGCGACCGCGAACAAGCGCGGCGCGTTCCTGCTGCTGCGCCGAGCCGGCGAGGGAGGCGGCGGCGAGCGCACGGAGCCGGTGCCGACGAGCGCGGCCGAGCGCGCCCAGGGCGCCGCGGCGGTCGGCGACGACGGCGCGCCGCTCGATCTGGGCCTCGAGTCGGGCACGCTCGACGGCTGGACCGCGACCGGCACGGCGTTCGACCGCCAGCCGTGCCGCGGCGACACGGTCGCGGCGCGGCGCGAGCAGAAGAGCGCGCACGCGGGCGAGCACTGGATCGGCACCTACGAGCACTTCGGCGACGAGCCGACCGGCACGCTCACCTCGCGCCCGTTCGCCGTCACGCACCCGTGGGCGAGCTTCCTCGTCGGGGGCGGCCAACACGACAGCACGCGCGTCGAGATCGTGCGCGCGCGCGACGGCGCGGTGCTCTCGAGCACCTCGGGCCGCGACCACGAGGAGCTGCAGCCGGTCGCGGTCGATCTGCGCGAGCACGCCGGCGAGCGCGTCTTCGTGCGCCTCGTCGACGAGCACACCGGACACTGGGGCCACGTCAACTACGACGACTTCCGCTTCCACGCCCAGGAGCCGCGCTTCCCGTCGCGCGGGCCGCTGCCGCTCGACGTCGTTCCGCACGAGGGATTGGCGCCGAGCGAGGCCGCGGCGGCGATGAGCGTGCCGCCGGGCTTCCGCGTCGAGCTGATCGCGTCCGAGCCCGACCTGCACCAGCCGATCGCGCTCGCGATCGACGACCGCGGGCGCCTGTGGGTCGCCGAGGCGCACAGCTATCCGCAGAAGCGTCCCGCGGGCGAGGGCCGCGACCGCATCCTGATCCTCGAGGACCGGGGTGGCGACGGCACGTTCGAGACGCGCAAGGTGTTCGCCGAGGGGCTGAACCTCGTCAGCGGCCTCGCGGTCGGCTTCGGCGGCGTGTTCGTCGGAGCGGCGCCCGAGCTGCTCTTCTTCGCCGACGCCGACGGCGACGACCGGCCCGACGGCGAGCCGCAGGTGCTGCTCGACGGTTGGGGATACCAGGACACGCACGAGACGCTCAACGCGTTCACGTGGGGCCCCGACGGCTGGCTCTACGGCTGCCATGGCGTGTTCACGCACTCGCGCGTCGGAGCGCCGGGGACGCCGGACACCGAGCGCGTGCCGCTCAACGCCGCGGTGTGGCGCTACCACCCCACGCGCAGCGACTTCGAGGTGTTCGCGTGGGGCACCTCGAACCCGTGGGGGATCGACTTCGACGAGCGCGGCCAGGCGTTCATCACCGCGTGCGTGATCCCGCACCTCTGGCACGTCGTCCAGGGCGCGCGTTACGTGCGCCAGGCGGGGTCGCACTTCGACCCGCACGTGTACGCGGAGATCGGGACGATCGCGGACCACCAACACTTCGTCGGCGAGACGCCGTGGAGCGGGAACCTGCGCTCGGGCGCGGCCGGCGGCGGCCACGCGCACTGCGGCGCGATGCTGTACCTCGGCGACGCGTTCCCGCCCGCGTACCGCGGCACGCTCTTCGTCAACAACGTCCATGGCAACCGCGTCAACAACGAGGCGCTGGCGCGCGAGGGCTCGGGCTTCGTCGGCTCGCACCGGCCCGACTTCCTGAACGCGAACGACGCCTGGTTCCGCGGGATCGCCCTCGAGAGCGGACCGTCGGGGTCGGTCTACCTGATCGATTGGTACGACCCGCGCGCGTGCCACAGCACGGACGTGGACGCGTGGGACCGCGGCAACGGGCGCCTGTACCGCGTCAGCTACGGCGAGCACGTCGCGCGCCGCGTCGACCTCGCGGCGCGCTCCGACGACGAGCTCGTCGACCTGCTCTGGTCGGACGACGCCTGGCACGCGCGGCACGCGCAGCGGCTGCTCCAGGAGCGCGGCGGCAGCGACGCGGTGCGCGCGCGGCTCGTCGCGACGTTGCGCGAGGATCCGCGCGCGAAGCGCAAGCTGCGCGCGCTGTGGGCGCTGCACGTCACGGGCGGTCTGGGGGACGTGCGCGACGAGGCGCTGGAGAGCCCGTACGAGGACGTGCGCGCGTGGGCCGTACAGCTCTCGCTCGAGCGCGCCGCCCCGGCGGAGCTCGTGGCGAAGCTCGAGCAGATGGCGCGCGTCGATCCGTCGCCGGTCGTGCGGCTGTATCTCGCGAGCGCGCTCCAGCGCATCGAGACGGCGTCGCGCTGGGGGCTCGCCGCGGCGCTGGCCGCGCGGACCGAGGATCGCCGCGACCGCAACGTGCCGTACCTCTCGTGGTACGGCTTCGCGCCGCTCGTCGCGCTCGACGCGCCGCGGGCGCTGGCGCTCGCGGGCGCGTCGGGCGACTTGCGGCTCGTGCGCTTCTGCGCGCGCCGCGCGGCCGCGGCGGGCGACGCGGGGAACGGCGCGGGCACCAGCGCGGTGCTCGCCGCGCTCGAGGACGCGGACGAGCGCAGCGCGTGCGCGTTGCTCGAGGGGCTCGCGGACTCGTTGCGCGGCCGGCGCGTGCCGATGCCCGCCGCGTGGCCCGCGGCGCACGACGCGGCGTGCGCGCGGCTGGGCGACGCGGTGCGCGGGCCCGCGCTCGAGGTCGCGCTCCTCTTCGGCGACGAGCGTTTCGCCGAGGAGCACCGCGCGCTGCTGTTCGACCCGGCCGCGAGCCGCGACCGGCGGCTGCGCGCGCTCGAGGCGCTCGTGCGGCTGCGCGAGGCGGGCGAGGCGGCGCGCTTGCGCTCGCTCGCCGGCGATGCGCGCGTCGGCGCGGACGTGATCGCGGCGCTCGCGTCGTTCGAGGACGACGGCGCGACGGCCGCGGCGCTGCTCGCGCAGTACGGCTCGCTCGGCGCCGAGGCGCGGCGGGCGGCGATCGGCACGCTCGTCGCGCGGCCGCTCTGGGCGCGCGCCTTGCTCGAGGGGGTCGAGCGCGGCGACGTGCCGCGCGCCGACGTGAACGCGAACGCGCTGCGCCAGATGCGCAGGCTCGGCGACGACGAGGTCGAGCGCCGGCTCGCGCGAGGCTGGGACCACGCGCGCGCGACGCCCGCCGAGCGGCGCGCGGAGATCGAGCGGCGCATCGCGCAGCTCGACGCCGCGACGCTCGCCGAGGCGCACCTGCCGCGCGGGCGCGCGTTGTTCGAGTCGACGTGCGGCTCGTGCCACGCGCTCTTCGGCTCCGGCGGCGCGATCGGGCCGGACCTGACGGGCGCGAACCGCGGCGACCTGGAGTACCTGCTCGCGAACATGGTCGACCCGAACGCGCTCATCCCCGCGGAGTACCGCACGACCGAGGTGTGGACGCGCGACGGGCGGGTGCTCGCGGGCCTGTTGCGCGAGGAGACCGACAGCGCGCTGACCCTCGAGAACGAGCTCGAGACCGTCGTCGTCGCGCAGGACGACGTCGACGAGCGGCGCCTCTCCGAGCTGTCGATGATGCCCGAGGGCCAGCTCGCGCTGCTCGCGCCCGACGAGGTGCGCGACCTCGTCGCGTACCTGCGGAGCCCGGCGCAGACGCCGGTGCTCGCGGGGCCGGGCGACGAGGAGCGGCTCTTCGACGGCGTGACGCTCGCGGGCTGGAGCGCGCCGAGCGGCGCGTGGTCGGTCGAGGACGGCGTGATCGTCGGGCGCGCTCCGCAGGGGCTCGCGCGCAACGATTTCCTGGCGAGCGAGCTGTGGCTCGAGGACTTCCGGCTCGTCGTCGACGTCTTGCTCGAACCGAACACGGCGAACAGCGGCATCCAGTTCCGCAGTCGCGCGCAGCGCGGCGGCGACGTCGCCGGTTACCAGGCGGACGTCGGCGCGGGCTGGTGGGGCAAGCTTTACGAGGAGCACGGGCGCGGGCTGCTCGTGACGCCAGACGACCCGCTCGTGCGCCCGGGCGAGTGGAACCGTTACGAGATCCTCGCACGAGGCGCACGCGTGCGGACGGCGCTCAACGGGCGCCCGTGCGTCGACTTTACCGATCCGACGGGGGTACGGGGCGGCGTGATCGCGCTCCAGATCCACTCCGGCGGGCCGACGGAGGTGCGTTTCCGCGACCTGCGGCTCGAGATCGATCCGGGGCCGGAGCTGACGACCGTAGCGCAGTGAAGGCGCCTGTGACCGGGCGCTCGAGGCTCGCTAACGAGTCGCTGGCGCGCGACGCGGCCGCGCGGCCGCTCGGCCCGGCGAGCGAAACCGCGGACGAGAGCCGCGCTAGGTCGTGCAGCCCGGCGCGGTCTGCTCCGATGCGGGCTACCATGGTTTCGGCCGCCCCCTCCCCGACGCCCCCCACGAGACGAAAAGACGAAGGAACTCCGATGAGAGCCCGTTCGATCCTGGCCGCTTCCCTCCCGTTGCTCCTCGCGCCGGTCGCCGGGGCGCAGTGCGAGGACAAACTCAATCTCGTTTCGCCCGAAGGCAAGGCGAACGACCGCTTCGGAGACTCCGTCGCCATCGACGGGGCGACGCTCGTCGTCGGCAAGACGCGCGGCTTGCTCGGCGCGCACGACGACGACGCGGTGTACGTCTACGACTACGGCGCGAGCGGTTGGGCGTTCAGCCAGAAGCTCGTGCCGGCCCTGACGGCCGGCAACGAGGACTTCGGCGACGCGGTCGACATCGAGGGCGACACGATCCTCGTCGGTGACTCGCGCTCGAACAACGCGGACAGCACGGTCGCCGACGTCGGCGCGGCCTACATCTTCGAGCGCACGTCGAGCGGCTGGGTCGAGACCGCGCGGCTCGACCCGATCGGCGGCACGAACGGCTCCGCGTTCGGGATCCACGTCGACCTCGACGCGGATGGCACGCAGGCGATCGTCGGCGCGTTCTTCGAGAATGGAGTCGGGCGCGCGTACATCTTCCAGAAGTCGGGTGCGAAC
>CAZGTQ010000252.1:0-5470 GCA_964528575.1 uncultured Planctomycetaceae bacterium
GGGCCAGACGCGCCGCGTGATCGTGCACCGCCTGCTCGCGCGCGGCACGTGCGACGAGACGCTGCTCGAGCTGCTCGCGTCCAAGGACGCGCTGTTCCAGGCGTACGCGCGCAAGAGCCTCGTCAAGGAGGCGAGCGCGCAGGCGACGGCGACCGAGGCCTCGCTCGCGAAGGCGGTCGTCGTAGCGGAGCAGCAGCGCCTCGCAGAGCCGGAGCCGGAGACCACGGCGCCGGCGGGCTCACCCATCGAGCGCTGACCCGTCGCGCGCTGACTCGTCGCGCGCTCACTCGTCGCGCGCCGCGGTGCGGAAGCCGGCGAGCACGTCGGCGCGGTCGGGCGTGTAGAAGTTGCGCCACGTGTTGCGCAGGACCCGGCCGCGCGTCGCCCACGCACCGCCGCGCAGCACCCGGTGGTCGCCGAACCAGGGCTCGGAGTACTCCGCGTACGGGCCGGGGACGAAGCCTGTGTACGGCTCGAACGCGCTCGCCGTCCACTCCCACACGTTGCCGCACATCTGCCGGCAGCCCGCGGCGCTGTCCCCCGCCGCGTGCGCGCCGACGTCGGCCGTCTCGAGCCGCGCGCCGTCGAGCCGCGCGCACCCGGCGTCGGGCGGAGCAGCGCCCCACGGATGCACGCGCTTGGCCGCCGCGCCGGGAGCGAGCGACGCCGCGTGCTCCCACTCGGCCTCGGTCGGCAACCGTCGGCCCGCCCACGCGCAGTACGCGTCGGCCTCGTGCGCGCACACGTGGAGCGCGGGGCGATGCTCCTCGAGCGCGACCTCGCGATCGAAGCTGCGCCGCAGCCACGACCCGCCCTCGCGCCGCCAGTACACGGGCGCCGTGCGTCGCTCCGCGGCGCGCCACGCGCGGCCCCGCGGCGTCCACAGCTCGTCGCGCTCGTAGCCGCCGTCCTCGACGAACGCGCGCAGCTCGCCCTGCGTCACCGGCGCGCGCGCGAGGCGGAACGGGCGCAGCTCGACGACGTGCGCCTGCTGCTCGTTGTCGAACGCGAACGCCGCGCCGACGGGCGCGCCGAGCTCGAACGTCCCGCCGGGGAGCTGCGCGTCGCCGGCGCACGGCCCCGCGTCCGGCGCGTCGCGCTCCGCGCCCGGCGGAGCGGGATAGCCGAGCGTCTGGCGCGTGTACGTGAACGCCTCGCCGTGCATGTCCTCGTGGAACACGACCAGCGCGTGGAACCACGCCTCGCGCTCGTCGAACGCGACGCGCGCGAGCCGCTCCTCGACCTCGTCGAGCACGCGCCGCGCGTACGCCACCGTCTCGTCGAAGCTCGGCAACGGGAGGTCCCAGCGCGTCTCGTGCGCGACCGCGGTCGAGTCGTACAGCGCGTCGCCGTCCGCGCGCAGCGGCGCACGCCCATCGAGGTGCCGCAGCGTCCAGCGCTCTTGGAACCACGCGAGGTGGCCGACCTCCCACAGCAGCGGGTTGACGACGTCGAGCCGCGGGCCCATCCGCTGCGCGTCGTCCAAGTCGCTCGTGAGCTCCAGCGTTCGCGCGCGCGCGTCCTCGAGCCAGGCGGCGATCGTCGCGCGGTCCATCGCGTCAGCGTACCGCGAGGCCGAGCTCCGCGAGGATCTGCGCCCAGCGCGCGCGCTCGCGCTCGGGCGCGAAGAGCGGCGCGAGCGCGGCGCTCCTGCTCGCGAGCTCAGCGAGGAACTCCGGCTCCCGCTCGGCGCGCACGAAGAGGTCGGCGAGCGAGCGCTCGTCGCCCGCCGGGAACAGGCCGGGGTGGTTGTCGCCGAGCAGGCCGACGTTGCCCGCGATGCGCGTCGCGAGGATCGGCACGCCCGCGACGATCGCCTCGGACGCGACGTTCGCGCCGCCCTCGGCGCGCGACGAGAGGACGAGCGCGCGGCTGCGCGCGAGCACGGCGAGCGCCGCGCAGCGCGGACGCGGGCCGAGCCAGACGAAGCGCGGGTTCGCGCGCTCCTGGGCGCGCGCCTCGTCCGCGAGCGCGGGGTCGAGCGCGGCGCCGGCGAGCAGCACGCGCAGCCGCGACGACGCAGGGACGAGCCGCGCGGCGCGCGCCGCGAGCAACGGGGCCTTGACCGGGCGCAGGTGCGCGAGCACGCACACCTCGAACGCGTCGGCGGCGGGCGCGGCGCGCCGAGGGGCACTCGCGGACTGGAGCACGACGCGCACGCGCGCGCGCAGGTCGGCCGGGAGCGCGTCGGCGGCGAGCGGCTGCAGCGCGACGACGAGGTCGGCGGCGCGCAGCGAGGCGAGCGCGCGCTCGTCGAGGCCGCCGTGCGGGCCGCCGTAGACGTCGGTGCCGGCGAGCGCGACGACGAGCGGGCCGCCCGGCACGCGCTCGCGGTAGCGCTCGACCGACTCGGCGCTCTTCGTCGCGTGCAGGGCGACGCACAAGTCGCACGGCTCGCCGGCGTCCCGCTCGCGCACCCGCACGCGCGCGCCGAGCGAGCGCAGGACGCGCGCCCAGCGCAACGCGGTCACGCGGTTGCCGCCGCGCGAGCCGCGCGGCGCTGGAGTCACGATCGTGATCGCGAGGCGCCTCACGCGTTGCCGTTACACGCTGCCGTCAGACATTGCCGTCAAACATTGCCCTCAGACCAGATCGGTGTCGCCGATCTGGTACCACCAGTGGTCGCGCAGCCAGAGCATGTCGTACTTGCGCTCGAAGTTGCGCGCGACCATGAAGTACCCGCTCGGGCGCACGTGGAAGCCCTGCTCCTGGATGCGCTCGAACCACGGCGACCACTCGGGCATGATCATCGTCGTGACGCTGGAGCCCGTCGCCCGCGAGCGCCGCACGAGCGCCTCGAGGAGCAGCGCCCCCGCCTCGACGTCGCCCGACGGGACGAGCCAGTCGACGACGACGCCCATGCCGCGCTCGACCCAGTCGGCGTGACGGTGCACCGCGACGCCGCGCCAGCCGCCCGCGCCGTCGGGCACGCCGAGCGCGACGTACTCGTGGTAGGGGTTGTCGACGTAGCGCCAGTTCATGAAGTGCGGGTCGCGGATCGTGCTCGCGCCGAGCTCGGGCACGCAGCGCTCGTAGAGCGCGCGCACCGAGTGGTCGAAGCGCTCGATCCGCTCGACCCCCTCCGGCATCTCTGCCGGCCCGGCGTCGGCGGCGCGCGCGAGGAAGAGCTGCGTGCGCACGACCTCGTAGTTCAGGAACGTCTTGCCGACGCGCCAGGCCGGCTCGATCGGCCAGCCGTAGTGCACGACGTCGCGGCCGGGCGCGCCGTACTCGTCGAAGAACGGCCAGGCGGTGCGCACGAAGAGCCCCGGCCGCTTGAGCCCGGCGCGGTGCTCGGGATCGACCATCGAGTCGACGATCTGCGCGAACGTGCTCTCGCGCCCGTCGATCCAGACGCGGCAGGGGAGCGCGGCGTACTGCGCGACGACCTGCCCCTCCCAGAACGCGAGCCAGATGCGGAAGCCGGCGGGGTTGTCGCGGAACGCCCAGTCCCACTCGGCGCGCGTGCGCGGGCGGAACGACGGATCGGCGTCCGCGAAGATGCGGTTGAACGCCGCGAGCAGCGCTCCCTCGTCGCCCGGCCGGAACTCGCGGATCTCGTAGTCGCTCATCGCCCGGCTGGCTCAGCACAGATCCGTGTCGCCGAGCGTGTAGTACCAGTGCTTGCGCAGCCAGGCCATGGTGTAGCGCTTGACGTAGTTGCGCGCGACGAGGAAGTACTTCGTGCGCCGCACGCGCAGGCCGAGCTCCTGCGCGAGGATCCAGTCGGGGCACGTGTCCGGCAGGAGCGCGGTCAGGTGCTCGGCGTCGTCCTCCCGCGCTCGCTCGAGGTGCCAGCGGAAGAGCGCGCGCCGGACGTCCTCGCGTCCCGGCTCGACGAGCCACTCGCACACGAGCGAGTCCTCGCGCTCGTCGAACGCGCCCTTGCGTTGCACCGTGAAGCCGCGCAGCTCGCCCCCGGCGCGCGCGAGCGCGATGCGGTAGCTGTAGCCCGGCCGGCGCACGAAACGCCAGTCGAGCTGCGCCGCGTCGCGCACGGCGATCACGCCGTGGCTCTCGGCGACGCTCCGCCACAGAGCTTCGACCTCGTCGGGAAAGGAGCTCACCTCCTCGATCTCGACGCCGGGCGACGCGGCGAGGTCGCTGGGGAGCTGCTCGACCGGCCGCGTCAGCTTGCACTGCGTGCGGACGAGCTCGTAGTCGAGGTAGGTCTTGCCGATGCGCCATGCGTGCGGGACGGGCAGGCCCCACATCACGGTGTCGTGCTCGGGCGGCGGCCCGCCGTAGTTCGAGGCGTAGGGGTAGCCGGTGAGCACGAAGAAGCCCGGCTTCTTCAGCCCGCCGCGGTACGCCGGGTCGGTCATCGAGTCGACCGCCTGGCTGAAGCGCGCCGGCTGGCCTTCGAGGCGCACGCGCTGCGAGATCCCGGCGTACTGGCTGATCACGCTCCCGTCGAGGTCGGAGACGGCGAGCCAGATGCGCCACCCCGACGGGTTCTCGAGGTACTGCCAGCGCCACTCCTCGAGCGTACGGGGCACGAACGTCGGGTCGATCGCGGCGAAGACGCGATTGAACGTCGCGAGGATCGCGCGCTCGTCGCCGGGCTGGTACTCGCGGATCGTGTAGGGCGGGAGCTCGGCCACGGGCGCGACGTTCGGACGCGACGTTCGAAGAGGGGGCGGAGAGTGGCGGGAGTGCATGGGAATCGAACCCACCGGTCCCGCTGTTCACGGAACCCTACCGGCTTTGAAGGCCGGGCGGCACACCAGCACCGATCCACTCCCGCTCGGGGGGGCCATTGCAGCGGCGCGGGGGAGGGAGCGCAAGGCGGGGGCGAACGGCCGCAAGCACATCCTCCTGTCGGCCGCCTCGGGCGTCCTCTTCGGCGTGCTCGTGACTCGGGCGGATCAGCCCGTCGCGGGAGCTGCGCGCGACGGCTGGGTGAGCGGGACGAGCGGCTCGACCGCGGCATCGCGATCGGTTCTCATGGCGCGCGAAGCGAAGCCATGGACCACGCCGAAGCCCTCGCGCTCCTCCGGGAGCACCTGAAGACGATGCGGGCGCGCTCGTACGCCGACCTGACCGCACTGCGCGGCGAACCGCAGGTCGCCGAGCTGCGTGGCGCGTCGGGCGTCACCTACTGCATCGAGGTCCTCGTCGAGTGGGACCGCAACCCCGACGGCCCCCTGCGCGTGATCGGCTCGGTCGACGACGGCGGCTGGCGCGCGTTCAAGCCGCTCTGCGACGACTTCATCCTCGCGCCGGACGGCCGCTTCATCGGCGAGTGAGGCAGCGCGCCGCGCTCCCCGCCGCTCGGCCAACCGCTCTCGCCCGCAGCCCGGTCACCGTGCTCACGGCCGCGCCACCTACCGCAGCGGCATGAGCCGGCCCGGGGCGCCGCTGTGCACGCCGGGCGGGAGGCCGCCGCACCAGCGGCGCAGGACGTGTGCGCCCGTCGGGTCGCGGCCCTCGAAGCCGCACGCGAACGGGATCCCGTCGGCGCGCTGGT
>CAZGTQ010000253.1:0-19461 GCA_964528575.1 uncultured Planctomycetaceae bacterium
GCGCCGCCCGCGGCACCGAGCAGCATGTCCTCTGGCGGCGCGCCCGGGCGGAGCGGCTCACGCACCGCCGGACAAGACGCCACGCAGGCGCCGGCGGCGACGACGACGAGCAGCAGAACACTCGATCCCACGCCAGGCGCCCGCGTCGTGCTCACTTCCCCGCACTCCAGCCAGGCGTCCACGGCGCCGCTCCGCGCTCGGAAGCACCGCCGCTCGCGGGCGCTTCGGCCGCACGACTCGCCGCGAGCGCGAGCGCCGGCGCGAGTTGGAGTCGTCGTGCGCGCATCGCGCCGATCGTACCCGACGCCGAGGAGCCGAAGGAGCGGCCCACCCGCCGGCCCGGAGGCCGCCCTCGTCAGCAGGGAACCCACCGGACGTCGGGGCGAGACGGACGTGCGGGGGGCGCGCTCGCCTCGCCCGCGACCTACTCGAACGGCCAGCGCGCCGAGCCCGCGAGGCCGAGCCGCGCCAGCTCGTCGCGCGTGCGCTGGAGGTCCCACAGCTCGACGCGCTGAGCGAGCGACGTCGCCGCGAGGAAGCGCCCCGTCGGATCGAGAGCGAGCGCGCCGTCGCCGGCTCCGCCCGGCGACTCGAACCGCGCGATGCGCTCGCGGGTCGCGAGATCGACCAGCTCGACGACGCCGGCGCGGCCGAGCAAGGCCGGGACGCCGCCCGGACCGGCCGCGCACGTGGCGGAGCCCGCGGCCAACTCGATCGCTCGCTCGATCGGCTCGAGCTCCTCCCACGTACCCGTTCGGAAGATGCGGTAGCGCGAGCCGCTGCCGAGCACGAGCAGCTCTCCATCCGCGGCGAACGCCGGACGCACCGCACCGGCTTCGGGCCACAGGCGCGCCGCGACCTCGCCCGAAGCGAGGTCCCAGACGCGCGCGCGCTCGTCGACGCCGTGCCAGTTGCCGGCGGCGAGCCAGCGGCCGCTCGGGTCGACGGCGCACCAGTGCACGCCGCGATACGCGTCGAGCTCGCGCGGAGGCGCCGAGCCGTCGAGCGCGAGCACGCCGACGCGACCCGACGCGACGTACGCGAGCGAGCGGCCGTCGGGCGTGACGACCGCCCACCGCGCGGGGACGGCGAGCAGGGTCTCGGGCTCCGCGTCCGGGTCGAGCGGCAGCGGCCACGCGCGGATGCCGACCTCGTCGTCGACCGTGATCAGCCGGCCGTCGGGATGGAACAGCGCCGCTTCGGCGCCGACCAAGTCGAGCCGCGCGAGCCGCGCACCGGTGCGCGCGTCCCACAGGCAGACCTCGTCCCCGCCGGCGCTCGCGAGCAGCGCGCCGTCGCGCGAGAACGCGATCTCCTGCGGCGCCTTCGCGAAGTGCCCGTGCAGCGCGCGCATCACGAGCCCTTCGTCGAGACGCCACAGCCCGTAGCGCTCGTTCGTCGAGCACGCGAGGCGGCCGTCGCGGCCGAAGCCGATGAGCCGCGCCTCCATCCGCACGACCATCTCGCCCGTCGCGAGGCTCCACACGCGCGTCGTGCCGTCCCACGCGCGCGTCGCGAGCAGCTCGGCCGCCGGCGACACCTCGACGTCGACGACGTCGGCGCGGTGACCGACGAACGAGCGTTGGACGGCGCCCGTCACCGGGTCGACGAGCGTCGCCGACGCGTCCGCCCGGCCGACGACGAGGGAGGCGCCGTCCCGCGTCCAGTCGACGTCGAAGATCGTCGGCTCGCCCTCGAGCACGAGCAGCGGCTCCAGCGCGGGCCACGAGAGGACCTCGAGCGCGACGTCGGGAAAGCGCCCGATCGCGAGCCGCTCGCCGGAGGGATCGAAGCGGCAGCAGAGCAGCCCACGTCCGAAGTCCGCGCGCCGCCGCAACGCTCCCGTCTCGAGGTCGATCTCGATCAGCTCGCCGCTCCTCGCGATCACGACGAGCGATCCGTCCGGGCGGAGCTCGAGCCCGTCCGCGAGCACGTCGAGCTGCGCGAGCGCCGCGCCGGAGCCGACGTCCCACAGCACGACGCGCGCGTTCGCGTTCGAGCTCGCGTCGTGGTACTTCACCGCGAGCCGCCGCCCGTCGGGCGAGAAGCGCGCGACCCACGCGGACGTCCCGGGGCTCGGCAGGCGCCGCACGACCGAGTCGTCGGCGACGCGGCGCACCGTCACGTCGCCGGCGCGGTTGGCGTCGGCGAAGAGCGCAAGCTCCGCGTCGAACGCCGCCGCGACCGCCTGGTCGACGCGCTGCCACTCGCGCTCGAGCGTCGCGTCGGGCAGCGCGAGGCACGCGATCACCTCGTCGCGCACGTCGGCGCCCGGCTCGATCGCGGCCGCCTGCGCGAGCAGCTCGAGCCCGCGCCCGCGGTGTCCCGCGCGGTCGTCGTGGCGCCGGTCGCGCGCCTGCGCGACGAGTGCGGCGCGCAGACGCTCGTTCGCGGCGGCCTCCGCGTCGAGCGCGCGCGCGAGGTGCTCGCGCAACTGCACGCTGGCCCACGTCGCGGTGACGGCGAGCGCGACGACGAGCAGCGCAACCGCTCCCGCGAGCGATGCGACGAGCGGGCGGCGCCGTGCCCAGAGCACGAGGCGCTCGGGCGTCGACGTCGGGCGCGCCAGGATCGGCTCGTGCTCGAGCCAGCGCTCGAGGTCGAGCGCGAGCGCGTTCGCCGACGGGTAGCGGCGCGCTGGGTCCTTCGCGAGGCACGTCGCGACGATCGTGCGCAGGTCGCGCGGAATGCCGTTCGGCAGCAGCGCGGGGTCGGCCTCGCGCACGCGCAGGAGCACGTCGGTCACCGAGTCGCCGTCGAACGCGCGCGTGCCGGTGAGCAGCTCGCTCAGGATGCAGCCGAGCGCCCAGACGTCCGTCGCGACGGACAGATCGCCGCCCTTCGTCGTCTGCTCGGGCGCCATGTACGCAGGCGTCCCGGCGATCCACGCGGTGCCGCTCGGATCGGCCTCGTCGATCCGCTTCGCGACGCCGAAGTCGACGACGTACGGCGTGCCTGCGGCGTCGAGGAGCACGTTCGACGGCTTCAGGTCCCGGTGCAGCACGCCGCGCTGGTGGGCGTGGTGCACGGCGCGCGCGATGCGGAGCACGAGCCGCGCCGCGTCGCGCGGCGCGCGGAAGTCGGCCGCGCGCTCGGCGAGGCTGCCGCCCTCGATCCACTTCATGCTGAAGTAGTGCCCGTCGTCGGTCTCGCCGATCTCGTGCACCGGCACGACGTGCGGATCGTCGAGCCGCGCGACCACCTCGGCCTCGGCGCGGAAGCGCTCGACCTCGCGCGCGCCGGCGAAGCGCCCGGCGCGCAGCACCTTGACGGCGACGATGCGGTCGAGCGAGAGCTGGCGCGCTCGGTACACGACGCCCGACGCGCCGGACGCGGCCTCTTCGATCAGCTCGTAGTCGCCGAGGACGGTCCCCGCGCGGCCCTCCGTCCGCTCGATCGTCCGCAGGACGCTGGTCTTCGCCGCGTCGAGCACGCGCGGGAGCGCGTCGGCCGCCCCGTGCGCGCCGAGCAGCCGCGCGACCCGCGCCGCGAGCTCGGGCCGCTCCGCCCGCAGGCGCTGGACGAAGCGGGCGCGCTCCTCGTCGGCGAGGTCGAGCGCCTCGAGGAAGAGCTCCTTCGCCAGTCGTGTGTCGTTCGGGGACAAGGGAAACGCCGCGGGGCCAGTGTAGCGGGGTCCGCGCCGCCGCGTGGGGCGGGAGCGGAGCTCAACGGGGCGCGTCGTCCCCCACGCCCTCCCGGCGGAGCAGATCGCGTACGCGGCGCATCACGCGGGACTTCGCGAGGTACACCTGGTTGGCGTTCATCCCGGTGCGCCGGCGCACCTCGGCGACGTCGAGCTCGTCGAGCAGCAGCATCGAGAACACCGCGTACGCGCGCTCCGGAACACGCCGGCGGACCTGATCGAGGGCCCAGCGCAGGTGCTCGCGCCGCCAGGCCTGCTCCCAGGCTTCGTCGGGCGAGAGCGCGACGGCGGCGTGCTCGTCGAGATCGCGAGCGGACGCGGGCGTCGCCGCGGAACGGCGCAGCCGGTCGATCACCTTGCCGCGCGCGAGGGCGTGGAGCCACGCTCGGAAGCCGCCGCGGTCGGACGCGTAGCGGAACGCGGGCATCCGCGCCGCAACCACCGCCAGGCACTCGTCGCGCACTTCGAGCGCGTCGGCGCCGCCGAGCCCGAGCGCGCGCGCATAGCGTTCGAGGAGCGGCGCATAGAGCGTGAAGAAGCGCCGCCACGCCTCCGCGTCCGCGGGATCGCGCACACGCTCGAGGAGCGTCGCGCTGGTCGACCCGTCGTCACCGCTCACCGGCGCTGAGCTCGACGAGCCGCCGTTCGAGCGCCTCGCGCTCGCGGCCCCCCGGGCCATCGCCGTCGCAACGGAAGCGCAGGCCTTGCTCGACGACCGCGAGCGCGGCCGCCTCCCGCCCCATGGCGCACAACGAGCGCGCCAGGATCTCGGCGACGTGGACGTGATGGAGCGCGAGCTCCCCGTCACGCCGCAGCAACAGGTCCAACGCCTCGCCGTAATCGGGCTCCCCGACGACGGAGCCCGCGAGCCGCTCGGCGACCGCGAGCTCCAGCGCGTTCGCCGGCCGCCCGCGCCGACCCTCGCGCAAGTCGACGGCCAGCGCGCGGCGCACGAGCGGCTCCGCGTTCATGCTCTCGCCGCGCGCCGCCTCGCGCCAGGCGTACTGCACGAGCATCTCGCGCTCGCCCAGCGCGCCGGCCGAGCGACCGATCTCGGCCGCCGCGCGCGCCCCCGCGCGCTCGGCTCCCGCGACGTTGCCCGTGCGCGCGAGGAGCGACGCCAGCTCGAGCTCGGCGTCGACGACCGGCTCGCCGCAGGCGCGAAGCTCGTCGAGCGCGTTGCGCAGCAGCGCCTCGCCCTCGGCCGTTGCGCCGCGCCGCGCGCGCACGCTCGCCAGCCAGACCCGCGCGCGCGAGGCGCACGAGTCGTCGAAGCCGAAGAGCTGCTCGCACGTCGCGAGTGCCGAGCGCGCGTGCGCCTCGGCGCGCGCGAGCGATCCCTCTTCGTGCACGAGCGCGAGCGCCCGCGCCAGCGCGAGCTCCGTCAGGGCGACGCCCGGGTGCAGCGGCGGCAGCGCGGCCTGCCGCAGCGCGAGCGCTTCCTCGAGCCCCGCGACCGCCTCGGGGCTCCCACGCTCGACGAGGACTCGGCTCAGCCCCTCGAGCGCCTGGGGCAGAGCCACGCGCTCGTCGCCGAGCTCCCGCGCGGCTCGGACCGCCTTGCGCAGGTGGATCTCGGCCTCGTCGAGCCGCCCGCGCTCCAGGGCGCGCTCGCCGAGCGCCTGGTAGAGCACGGGCTCCGCTTGCGGAACGTCCCCGAGCACGTCCTGGGTGCCCGGCATCGAGGCCCGGGCCCCCGGCAACGCGACCGTCGCCACGACGTAGTCGTCCGAACCGACCATCTCGTACAGCGCGTCGCGCAGACGCATGGCCGCGTGCTCGCCCAGCGCCGCTCGCTCGTGCTCGCGCTGCAGGTAGCCGAAGCCGAGCACGCTTGCGATCACGGCGAGGGACGCGACGACCAGCGCCTTGCGGTGACGCGCGCACGCGCGGCCGGCGACGTAGAGCGGCCGGCGCGGGCGGACCTCGACCGGCTCGCGCGCGAGATGGCGGCACACGTCGCGCGCGAGCGCGTCGACCGAGCGGTAGCGATCGACGACGTCGGGAGCGAGCGCGGCCGCGAGGATCGCGCGCAGGTCCGCGGGTAGACGCGTGTCGGCGAGCTCGGCGGTCGGATCGTCGCCCACCGCGACGCGTGAGAGGACCTCCGCCGCTGCCCCGCGCCGCGAGCGCGGGAGCGCGCCGGTCAGCAGCGTCCACAGGAGCAGGCCGAGCGCGTAGACGTCGGTGCGTGTGTCGAGCGAGTCGCCGCGCGCCTGCTCGGGCGCCGCCCAGGCGGGCGTCCCGACGAACGAGCCGCCCTCGTGCGCGCGCGCGAGATGCTCGCCCACCGCGGCGGCGACGCCGAAGTCGAGCACGCGCGGCCGTCCCTGTGCGTCGACCAGCACGTTCGACGGCTTGAGGTCGCGGTGGACGACGCTCGCGCGGTGCGCGTGCGCGACCGCGTCGCACAGCTCGAGGAACAGCGCGAGACAGCGCGCGCGCTCCGGGCGCTCCCGCTCGACCCACGCGTCGAGCGGCACGCCCTCGACGAGGTCCATCGCGAGCCAGGCGCCGTCGCGCAGCACGCCGCAGTCGTAGACCGTGACGATGCCCGGGTGGCGCAGGCGCGACGCGAGGAGCGCTTCGCGCTCGAAGCGCCACAGCGCGTGCGGCGACACGTTCGCGCCGCGCAGCACCTTGAGCGCGACGACGCGCTTGGTCGAGCGTTGGAGCGCGCGCAGCACGACGCCCTGCGTGCCGTGGCCGATCTCGTCCTGGACGTCGTAGCCGGGGACCTCGTCCGCGGGGACGTCGTGGAGCTCCGAGCGCAGCTCGCGGAAGAGCCGCTCTTCCGCGCGCGTGCGCTCGAGCCGGCGCGCGCAGCGCGCGCACGTGCGCGCATGGAGGAGCTCGGCCTCGCCGCCCACGCCCGCGGCGAGGGCGACGAGACGTTCGGGGACCAGGCACGCGCCCATCGGGAGCATGCTAGCAGGCGCTCGAACAGGATCGGCCGAGCCCGCCGCTCTGGTGCCGGCGGGCTCGGCCTTGGCGCGTCCGGACGCGCTCACAGACCCAGGAGGAGGTCCTGCGCGTTGGTCAGCACGACGAACGGCTCGGAGCCGAGGAGCTCGACGCGCACTCCCTGCGTCGTCAGCTCCGCGCCGAGGAGGTGCGGGCCGAACGGAAGCGGGATCGAGTAGAGGCCGCTCTCGCTCGCGAAGACCGGCCCGAACGGCGGCAGCGCGAGGAGCTCGAAGTCGAGGAACGACTCGCCCTGCGTCGGGCCGCCGAGGCCGACCGCGAGCAGCGTGAGCACCGTCGTGCCGCGCAGCGGCGTGGTCGACACGCGCGAACGCCACGCGCCGCCGAGTCGCGGCGCGTTGGCGCACTCGAAGTCGGCGGGGTTCGTCCCGAGCACGCCGCCGCGGAACGTGCACGCGGCGCTCGGGAGGTCGAGGGCGTACGCGGCGCCGGCGAACGAGCCGAAGTCGTCGTCGCCCATCGCGCCGACGAGGAGCGTGTCGCCGAACAGCGCGACGGCGCCGGCGAATTGATCGCCGTTCTCGGTCTCGGCCACGATCAGCTTCGCGCTCTGCACCCAGCCGTCCGCGACCTCGCGGAAGACGTACGCTGCGCCCGAGGAGAAGCTGGCGCCGAAGTCGCTCGACGCGCCGACGACGACGCGGCTGCCCTCGAGCGCGACGGTCGAAGCGAAGCCGTAGCCGCCGCCGGGGGTCTCGGCGACGAGCTGCGCTTGCTCGACCCAACCCGCCGGCGTGCGGTCGAAGACGAACACGGCACCGCCGTCGAGGACCGGGTCGTCGTGGTCGGGCGCGCCGAGGACGACGCGCTCGCCCGAGATCGCGACCGACGCGCCGACGTGATCGTCGGCGGCGGCGCCGGCGGGCAGGAGCTTCGCCGTCTGCGACCATGCACCGGCGGCCTCCTCGAAGACGTACGCGGCGCCCTTGAACGGCGACTGGCTCCACGGCGTGGGCTCGTACGGAGCGCCGACGACGATGGTGCCGCCCTCGATCCCGACCGCGGCGCCGAACCAATCGCCGGCGAAGCCGTCCGAGGCCGTGAGCTTGGCGCGCTCGACCCATCCGCTCGGCGTCGACTCGAAGACGTACGCGGAGCCCGCAACGACCGTTCCGTCGAAGAAGTCGAACGCGCCGCGCGCGCCGACGACGACGCGCTCGCCGTGGACCGCGACGGCGGCGCCGAACCAGTCGCCGGCCGCGCCGTCCTGCGGCGTGAGCTTCGCGACCTGGGTCCAGCCGCCCGGCGCCAGCGCGAACACGTACGCCGCACCGGAGTCGGCGCCGAGAGCATCGGCCTGCGGCGCACCGACGACGGCGAGCCCCCCGGAGAGAGAGACGGACGTGCCGAACGAGTCGCCGGCGGCGCCGTCCTGAGCGAGCAGCTTCGCTCGCTCGACCCACGCGGCGCCGACGCGCTCGAGGACGTAGGCGGAGCCGGAGTCGGCGCCCAGGTCGTCGTCCGACGGGGCGGACAGGACGGCGAAGGGCCCATCGAGCGCGACAGAGGCCCCGAAGCGATCCTCCGCAGCGCCGTCCGCGGGCAACAGCTTCACCTGGGCCTGCGCCGCGGCCGGTGCGAGAACCGCCAAGACGGGGACGAGCCAGGAACGGGAAAGAGACAGGGGAGCGGATCGGTGCACGGGGTGCCTCCTGGGGATCGGTGCGGCCGGGGACGGGACGACCCCGCCTCGGAAGCGCATCCGCAGGGGCGCCGCGGTCCTGTCGCGCATTTACGACGTCGTGACAGCGGCGGCGTCGCGGCGTGCGGGCGCGCTCCCGCTGCTACCCTGCCGAGACGAATCGGCCCGCACTCGAGACGGGCCGGCCCCGTGACTGCGCACCGCATCGAAACGCTCGACGAGACGAGGGTCGCGGACTTCCACGCCGTGCTGGACTCACGCGCGTGCAGCCGCGCCTGCTCGTGCACGGCGCACTACCACCGCGACTGGGAGACGCGCGGACGCGAGCACAGGGCCGCGATGTTCACGCGCGGCGAGCACGACGGCTTCCTGCTCTACGTCGACGACCGTCCCGCCGGGTGGTGCCAGTGCGCGCCGCTCGAGCGCTTCCGCTGGGGCCGCGACGTCGAGGCTCCGGCGGGGACGGTCGGCGTCTCGTGCATCGTGCTGCGACCGGAGCTCACGGGACGCGGGTTCTGCGTCGTGTTCCTGCGCGGCGTGCTCGACTTGTTGCGCGACGCTGGCTCGCCGGCCGTCGTTGCGATGGGGCACCGCGCCGAGGCGTACGACGATCCGGACGCGTTCCTCGAGCTGCCCGCGTCCGTGTGCGAGCGAGTCGGTCTTCGGCTGCTGCGCGACGATCCCGTCTGTCCGCTGTTCGCGACGAGGTGGTGAGAGCTACCGCACGAGCGCCGCGCAACCGGCTTCGACGAGCGCGAGCAGCCCGGGCTCGAGCGACGGCAGCCCGCGCAACGAGAGGAACTTCGCGTGCCAGCGCGACATCGCCTCCGCCGTCGCGCGCTCGAGTGTCGCGAGCCCGTCGAGGTCGAGCGTCGCGACGTGGACCGGACCGAGCGCGCCGGCGGCCTCGGGCGTGAGCCGCTCGAGCCCCTCGAGCGAGAGGCCCCAGCCGCGGCACGTGCCGAGCGCGCGCAGCACCTCGACCGGCGGATCGCGCAGGCCGTCGAGCGAGAGGAAGACCTGCTCGCCCTTCCCCCGCCATGCCGCCAGCGCGCGCGCCGTGCTCTCGTCGAGCGTCGCGAGCCCGTCGAGGAAGAGGCCGCACCCAAGCTCCGCGAGCAACGCCGCGGTTGCCGCGTCGAGCGACTCGAGGTCGGGCAGCAGCACCGCGGCGCCGCGGAAGTCGCGCAGCGCCGCCGCTTCGGCCGGCGCGAGCTCGCGCACGCCCGCGAGGAAGAGCAGCGCGTCCTCGCCGCGCTGCGCGTCGCGCAGGAGCGCGCGCCGCAGCACCGGGTCGCGCTCGCCGTCGACCGGCAGCCACCGTTCGGCCGCGCGCTCGCCGCGCGCGGCGGCCGAGCGGCGGACGAAGCGCGCGAGGTCGGGCGGTGCGTACGCCGCCAGATCGACGTCGTCGCTCGCGAGCACGCGCTCCGCGCCCGTCACGAGATCGCGCTCGACGATCGCCCGGCGCGGGGCGTCCGCGCCCTCGGCCGCCTGACGGAAGAACAGGACGTGCCGCCGGTCGGGCGCGAACGACGCGAATCGCTCGTACGCGCCGGGCGCGCCGACGCGCTGCTCCGCACCGGTCGCGAGGTCGCGCAGCACGAGCGCACCTTCCGACGAGAACGCGACGCGCTGCGCGAACGGATCCGCCTGCACGGTGTAGCGGTCCGCGGCCGGCTCGAACGCACGCCGCGGCTCGCCGCCCGCGACGTCGACGCGCCAGAGGTCGCGGCCGGGGTAGCGCTCGTACAGGACGCTGCGCCCCTCGCGATCGAAGCACGGGTCGTAGCCGTCGCCGAGCAAGCGCGTCGCGCCGCTCGCGCGCTCGAGGAGCACGACGTGCCATCCGTCGCTCGCGAGCGCGCCGCCGCTCGCCGCGAAGACGACGCGCGTCCCGTCGGGCGCCACGTCCGGCATCCGCACCTCGTCCCAGCCCGCTGCGAGCACCTCCGCGGCTCCCCCGTCGAGCGGCAACCGCTCGACCCGTCCCCCGCGCGTCACGACGAGGTGCCGCCCATCGCGGTCCCACGCGAACGTCGACACGTCCGCGCTGCTGGGGACGACGCGCCGCTCCCCGCCGTCGAGGATCGCGACGGCGTCGCGCGTCAAGAGCGCGACGGGCGCGTCCTGAGGGGAAAGGGCGAGGAGGGCGAGGAGCAGGCCGAAGCTCATGGCGCCCCCCCGGAGCTGTCCGGCTTCCGTGTTGGGGCGGGTCCGATTCGAGCACGCCGGCCGCCATCCCGCGGCGGAAAACGCCGGGACTATCCCCTTCGCAACCACGCCCCTGACTATTGGCGTGGAAGGGGTTCTGGCGTGGAAGGGGTTCCAGCTCACCCGGACAACGAACCGTCCGCCTCGCCGGACTGCCCGTCGGAAAGAGTGGTCCCTAGAACGAGGTCGGCATGAGCACGAAGCTCCTGCTTCACGAACCGTGAGCCCAGGTCTTCCATGTACACCCGGAGGCCCTCGCGGCGCGCGAACTTGAAGGCGGGGATGAAGTCGCTGTCCCCTGCGACCACGACGATGATGTCCACGAGCCGCCGTAGCGAGAGTCGCGATGTCCAGCCCGATGCGGAGGTCACGCCCTTCTGTTGAAAACTGGGCTGGAGGTCGCTCGCCTGGAGCGACGACTGCCTTCCTTGACCAAGCGCT
Source organism: uncultured Planctomycetaceae bacterium (assembly GCA_964528575.1). Lineage (GTDB taxonomy): Bacteria > Planctomycetota > UBA1135 > UBA1135 > CAZGTQ01. Next base: position 10,926 of record CAZGTQ010000253.1, read on the forward strand.
TTCAGGGAAGCAGGACGAATCGCCCACCCTCGCTTGGCCAACTCACCTTTCCGCAGCGCGTCTCCCCGCGCCCGCCCAGCGGTGTACGCAGGTCTGACGGCCGTCCTCCACGAGGCCCGGTCGTACCTGGATCGCATGCGCTGGCCCGACGGCCCCGCCGGCGTCCACTGCGGGGACACGAACGTCGTCCTGCTCGAAGGCGCGGCCCACCGCGCGGACGTCGGAACGGGCGCGTGCGGCGATCTGGCCGAGACCGCCCAACACGAAGCAGTGCAGTTCTCACACCCCGTCCCGCGGGATGCGCACGCTCCACGAGCGCTCGCACGCCTCGCGCTCGCCCTCGAAGGCGCGCAACTGGGCGTCGAGCACGAACTCGTCCTCGGTCGCGCGCAGGCTGGTCGTCGTCTCGACGCGCGTGCTCCAGGCGCCGCGGCGGTGCGTCGCGCGGTGCACCGCTTCGGCGCGCGCCGAGAGCGGGTCCGACGGTTGGATCGCGAAGCGTTCCTCGATCGAATGGCCGTGGACGAGGCCGATCGACTCGAGACGCTCGAGCGCCGGCTCGCCCGCCTCGTCGACGTCGAGCGCGAGCGTGTAGGTCGTCTCGCCCGTGTCGACGTCGCGCAGGATCGTGCGGCGCGTCCTCGCCGCGGTCAGCTCCGTCACCGCCGGGCCGGGCGCGGCCTCGGGCGTGGGGAACGGCGGCAGCGCGTCGTCGTCCGCGCGCGCGGGGCGCTCGGGGAGAGCGAGACGGCTCACGCCGGGGAGCACCGTCAACTCGACCGGCCGGGGCGACGGCCAGACCATCGGCCAATACGCGGTCGAGAGCGCGAGGCGCACGCGGTTGCCGGCCGCGAAGGCGTGCGCGACGTCGTTGAGCGCGATCTCGACGCGGTAGCGCTCGCCCGGCACGACGCGCTCGACGCGCTCGTGGCCGTTGCGATGAGTCAGATTGAGCAGGCCGAAGGTCACGCGCGTCGAGCGGCCGTCGGGCAGCACGTCGCACAGACGCGCGACGACGAACGCGAGCGGACGATCGACCGCGAGCTGGAGCGTCAGCACTGCGGCGCCGAGGATCTCGAGCCGCGAGCGCAGCGGCGCCGAGTCGAACGCGAGGCTGCGGCCGTCGTCCGCGCGCTGCTCGCCCGGCGCCTCCCCCGCCTTGCCGAAGCCGCACCAGCTCCCGCCCGCGAGACCGGTCGTCTGCGGCGAGCGCGTGACGAGTGGCGCGTCCGAGCCGAGCTCCTCGCCGGGCGCGACGAGACGGTTCTGCCCCAACGTGAGCTCGCGCGCGCGCACCGACGGCGACGGCCACAGCTCTTCCGCGACCCAACGCCCCGGACGATGGGCGTAGAACGTACTCGGCGCCACGCTCTCCTGCATCCACGCGCGGTAGAGCGGACCTTCCGCCAGCGGATCGTCCTCGCCGCACAGCCAGCGCCGCCACCAAGCGCGCGCGATCTGCAGGAAGCCGATGGGCGGGCCGGGGACGCCGCGGTGCGGATAGACGTGCGCCCACGGGCCGACGATGCCGCGGCGCGGCACGGTGAGCCCCGCGAGCAGGCGCGGGACGGCGTTCGTGTAACCGTCGGCCCAGCCGCCGATCGCGAGCACCGGGCAGGCGATGCGCGAGAAGTCCTCGCCGACCGAGCCGTGGCGCCAATACGCGTCGCGCCGGGCGTGGCGCAGCCAGGTCTCGGCGAACAGCGGCGCGCGCTCGAGGCGCTCGAGCCACATCGAGCGCCAGCGGTCGCCGACGATCGCCGGATCGGGCGCGAACGCGTTGATCGTCGCGAGCACGGCTCCCCACGTCATGTTCTCGTTGAGCAGGCACCCGCCCATGTAGTGCGCGTCGTCGCCGTAGCGGTCGTCGGTGCTGCACACGCTGACGACCGCGCGCAGCTCGGGCGGCCGCAGCGCCGCGACCTGGAGCGCGTTGAAGCCGCCCCAGCTCTTGCCGATCATGCCGATCGCGCCCGAGCACCAGCTCTGCGCGCCGATCCAGCGCAGCGCCTCGACGCCGTCGAGCTGCTCCTGCTCGAGGTACTCGTCGAGCAGGACGCCGTCGGAGTCGCCCGAGCCGCGCAGATCGATGCGCAGCGACGCGAAGCCGTGGCCCGCGAACCAGCCGTGCATCGGCTCGTCGCGCCAGCGCGTCCCGTCGCGCTTGCGATACGGGATGTACTCGACGATCGCAGGGACGGGAGCGGAGCTCTCGGGGATCCACGCGCGCGCGGCGAGCCGGCACCCGTCCGACAACGGAATCCACAGGTTCTCGATCGCGCGCACTCGGTGCGGAAACTCTTCGACGACTCGCACGGCCGGCCTAGGCTAACGTGCCATGACGAAGCGGATCCTCCTCGTCTTCGAGACCTCTTGGGACCGGCCGCAGCTCGAAGGGTGCCGCGCCACCTGGGACAGCCGTTACGAGGTCGTCTTCGCAGAGCCGAGCGACGACGACGTCGCGTGGGACCTCGACATCCCCGCCTACGTCGCCGAGCAGTGCGAGCGCCTGCGCGGCTCGATCGACGGGGTGTTCAGCCTGAGCGACTATCCGGGCGCGACGGCCGCCGGCGCGATCGCGACGGGGCTCGGTCTCGCCGGCACACGGCCCCAGATCGTGCTGCGCGCGTCGCACAAGTACTACTCGCGGCTGCTGCAGCGCGAGGTCGTGCCCGAGGCGGTGCCGGACTTCACGCTCGTCGATCCCGACCGGCCCGAGACCCTCGACGACGTACCGCGCTATCCGTGCTTCATCAAGCCGGTCAAAGGGGCCTTCTCGGTCATGTCCGGCGTGATCGGGAGCCGAGCGGAGCTCGACGCGTTCGTGTTCTCCGAGCGCTGCGACTGGTTCCGCAGCGAGTACCTCGCGATCTTCGCGCGGCTCGTCGAGCACTTCGACATCGATCAGCCCGGCCGCGCGTTCGTCGCGGAGGGGATCCTGCGCGGCGAGCAGGCGACGGTCGAGGGCTGGTGCTCGGAGACGGGCGAGGGGATCCTCGGCATCGTCGACTCCGGCTTCCGGCCGGGCACGCGCAGCTTCGTGCGCTTCGACTACCCGTCGGCGCTCCCGGCCGACGTCCAGCGGCGCATGGGCGAGGTTGCGCTGCGGGTCGCGCGCCACGTCGGGCTGCGGGAGACGCTCTTCAACGTCGAGATGATCTGGGACCCCCAGACAGACGGCTTCGGCATCGTCGAGATCAACCCGCGCGGCTGCGGCCAGTTCGCGGACCTCTACGCGAAAGTCGACGGCCGCAGCAGTTATGAAGTCGCGCTTGCGCTCGCCGCGGGCGAGCCGGTCCCCGAGGCGCGCGGCCGCGGGGCGTATCGAGCGGCGGCGAGCTTCCCGTTGCGCGTCTTCCGCCCCGTGCGCGTCACGCGCGTGCCGGACGCGGCGCGGCTGCGCGCGATCGAGCGGGCGAACCCGGGCACGCTCGTCTGGCTCGAGTGCGACGCGGGCGACGAGCTCACTGACTTCAAGACGCTCGAGGACGGCGAGAGCGCGCGCTACGGCATCGTCAATCTGGGCGGCGCGAGCCGCGCGGACCTCGACGCGCGCCTCGCGGCGGTGCTCGCCGATCTCGACGTCGGGATGGAACCCGTTCAGCGGCAGCCGTAGAGCGCGTCGTACACCTCCCCGCGCACGCCCGGCGCGGCGCGCGGCTACTCCGCCGTCGCCGCCGCGGCGCGCTCGACGCGGTCGCGCAGCTCGGCGAAGCCCGCGCGCGCGCGCAACGGAGCGAGGCGCTCCGACCCCGCGAGATCTTCGAAGTCGGCGTAACCCGCGTCGGCGGCGCGGACCATCGTCCCGAGCGCCTCGTCGAGATACGCCGCGGCGCGCGCCGCCCGCTCGCGCTCGTCGACGGTCTCGTCGACTTCCGCGTGGGCGGCGCACAGGACGAGCCGTCCGGCGAGCATGCGCAGGTCGCGCCAGTCGGGCGCGAGCTCGGCCGCGGATCGCACGTCGCCGGCGGCGTCCGCGTAGGCGCCCCGCGCGAGCAGGACGTCCGCCCGGCCCAGGCGGCCGCGCCGCAGCGCGCGCACGATCTCGGGATCGTCGGGCGAGCGCTCGTGCGCGTGCTCGTAGCGCTCGACCGCGTCGCGGTAGGCCGCGAGCGCCTCGTCGGCGTGCGCTTGCGACGCCTGGGCGTCGTCGGCGGCGAGCTGCGCCCGATGCAGGCACGCCGTGCCGATGCTCGCCAGCGCCATCCCCTCGACGAGCACGTAGTCGAGCTCGTCCGGATGCCGCTCGACGAGGGCGCGCTGCAGGTCGCGCGCGCGCACGAGCATCGCGTAGCCCGCGTCGACGTCCGCAGGGTCGTACACGTAGAGCTGGCCGAGCCCGATGAGCGCGTTCACCAGGTCGTACGTGCGCTGCGGCGACGCGGGGAAGCTGCGCGCGAGATCCTCCTGGAGCTCGAGCGCGCGCCCGAAGTGCGCGCGCGCGTCCGCGAGCCGTTGTTCGTTGCGCGCGAGCTGACCCAGGTCGAGCAGCGCGACGACGAGCCGGTCCTTCACCGCGACGAGGTCGGCCGTCACGGCCAACAGCTCCTCGAGCGCCGCCGCGCCGCGCTCGAGCGACGCGCGCGCGGCCGGCCACTCGCCCGCCTGCGACTGGACTGCGCCGAGGCCGACGAGCAGGGTCGCGCGCAGCCGGCGCAAGTCGGTGTCGTCGGGATCGCGCTCGAGCTGCGCCTCGACCGAGGATAGCGTCGACTGGAAGGCGTCGAGCGAGCCCTCGACGTCGCCGCGATCGAAGAGCGCGCGGCCGCGCTCGAACCCCAACGCCACGACGATGAGCGCGACGTCCGCGCCGGTGCGCTCCTCGTCGGCCACCGCCGCGAGCACCGCGATTCCGGCGTCGCACTGCGCGATGGCCGCAGCGGCGTCGCCGGACGCGGACGCGATCTCGGCGAGCCCCTCGTGCGCGCGCGCCGCCGCGATGCGCGAGCGCGTATGCGTCGGATCGCGCTCGAGACGCTCGCTCGTCATGTCGAGCAGCTCACGGAACGCCTCTTCGGCATCTGCGGTGCGGCCCAGGCCGCGGTGGATCTCGCCGAGCACCTCGAGCGCTTCCATGCGGTGCTCCGCGAGCAGCGCGCCCGTCGCGCTCTCGCTCGGCGCGCCGCGCTGCGCGCCGGCGATCTCCTCGTACAGGACGAGCGCGCCCTCGAGCAGCTCGCGCCGCTTGCGCTCGAGGTGCGGCACGTCGCGCGTGTCCTCGCTGCCGAGGACGACGAGCATCTCGCGGATCGCGCCGAGCGACTTGCCCAGGAACGCGGTCGCGCGCGCGCTCTCGGCTTCGACCCGCTCCGCGGCCCGCAGCGTCTGCCACGCGAACAGCGTCGGGCCGAGCGTCGCGACGATCAGCGCGAGCGCGGCGGCCGCGGACCAGCCCGGATGACGCTGCACGAGGCGCCGCGTGCGCAGCCACGCGCTCGTGCGCCGCGCCGCGATCGGCCGCCGCTCGAGCGCGTTGGTCAGATCGCGCGCAAGCGCCTCCGCCGACGGGTAGCGGCGCGCTGGCTCGCGCTCCATCGCGACCTGGCAGATCGTCTCGGCCTCCGGGGACACCGCGCGATTGAGACGACGCACCGGGCGCGCCTGGCCGCTCACGATCAGGTGCGAGAGCACCGCGGCGTTCATGCCGCGGAAGGGCAGCTTCAGCGTGAGCAGCTCGTAGAGCGTGACGCCGAGCTCGTAGACCTCGCCGCGCCGATCGAACTGCGCCCCCTCGGCGCCCGCGGCGACGCGGTCGTCGACTAGGATCTCCGGCGGCACGTACGGGAGCGAGCCGAGCGTCGAGCCGGTCCGCGTCAGCCGGTGGCCGCCCTCGACGATCGAGAGACCGAAGTCGAGCACGAGCACGCGGCCGCCGCGCGTGATCATCACGTTCGACGGCTTCACGTCGCGGTGCAGCACGCCGACGCGGTGCGCGTGCTCGAGCGCCTCGGCGACTTCGCGCACGATGCGCAGGCACGTCTCCTCCCACGTACCGTCGAACAGCGGCGCGCGCTCGCGCTCGCCGCGCTCCTCGCCGACGCACGCCGCGATCGCCGCGTCGAGATCGGCGCCGGCGAGCTCGGCGGGGTCGCGCTCGTCGAGCTGCACGAGCGCGTCGGCGAGCGTGCAGCCGCGGACGCGCTCCATCGCGATGTAGGGGACGCCGTCCTGCTCGCCGACCGTGTAGATCGGAACGATGCCGGGGTGGTTCAGCTTCGCGAGCGCCTCGATCTCGCGCCGGAAGCGCTCGCGCGCGCCGGGGAAGTAGTGCTGCTCGGGGCGGATCAGCTTGAGCGCGACCTCGCGGCCGAGCGACTCCTGGCGCGCCGCCCAGACGACGCCCATGCCGCCACCGCCGAGCATCTCGGTCAGGCGGAAGTCGCCGAGGCGCTCGGGCATGCGGTCGGACGCTCCGGGGAGCAGCCCCGCGTCGCCGAGGTTCGCGAGGCGCTCGCGGGCCGCGGATGCGAGGTCGGGGTGCTCGGCGAGGAGCGCCTCGACCGCGCCGGCACCCTCGTCCTCGAGCTTCTCGAGGCAACGGAAGACGAGGTCGTGGAGCGGATCGCTCTCGTCGCGGACGCTGGACACGGCCTGCCATCCTATAGATTGCCCCGTCCGCCATGCCCGCTTCTCCCGACGACGCGCCCGACGAGGAGCTGCTCCAGCTCACCGAGGCCGCCCGGCGCGGCGACTCCGCCGCGGTCGACGCGCTCATGCGCCGTTTCGTGCCCGAGCTCCACGCGTTCGTGCGCCTGCGCGCGGGGCGGCTCGTGCGCGCGCGCGAATCGACCTCCGACCTCGTGCAATCGGTCTGCCGCGAGGTGCTCGAGCACATCGACCGGCTGCAGCACCCCAGCGAGAGCGCGTTCAAGCGCTGGCTGTTCGTCACGGCGCTGCGCAAGATCAAGAACCGGCAAGCGTATTGGCTCGCCGGCAAGCGCGACGTGCTGCGCGAGGTGCCGGCGGAGCTCGATCCCGACGCGGAGCGCGAGCTGCTCGGCCGCTACCGCACGATGTCGACGCCGAGCGCGCGGCTGATGGCGCGCGAGGAGCTCGAGCGCGTCGAGGCCGCGTTCGACGAGCTGAGCGAGGAGCAGCGCGAGGTCGTCACGCTCGCGCACCTCGCCGGCCTCTCGCGCGCGGAGATCGCGGAGCAGATCGGAAAGAGCGAGGGAGCGGTGCGGACGATCCTCTACCGGTCGCTGGCGCGGATCGCGGACCTGCTCGGCGAGCCGCGCTGAGGAAGCGCTCGGATCCGGTGTGGCACCGCGGCTCGCGCGGAGGAGGGGCAAGGTCCTCAGGGCGGCGCACTGGTCCGCGGGGGAAGAGCGCGGGCGCGCCGGCACGGAATCGGCCGTTTGCGCGTGACGGCCGGCGCAGGGCGCGGATGAGGGACCACAACCCCGAAGGAGTCCCTCATGAAGCAGCTGATCGGTCCCGCTCTCCTCGCCGCCGCCGTCCTCGCGGCGGCGCTCGCCGCCCCCTTCACCTCCCCCGCCCGCGCGTCCGCGCAGTCGCCCTTCGTCTCGCCGGACGCGGTTGCGACGCTGATCGTCGGCGTGCCGGTGACGCTCACGGCGCCGGGCCTGTACCGGCTGGCGAGCGACCTGACCGGCGTCTCCGGCATGAACGGCATCATCGTCGACGCCGATCACGTCATGCTCGACCTCGGCGGCTTCACCCTCTACGGCGCGGACGGCACGGGGACCGGGATCCGGCTCCAGGTGGACCGCTCCAACCTCACGGTCGCGAACGGACGCGTGACCAACTGGGGCGCCGGGCTCTCCATGGGGAACCAGAGCAACGTCCGCAGCGTGCTCGCCGAGGGCAACACGAACGGCTTCAGCCTCGAAGGCTCGTTCGCCGAGGCCTGCGAAGCGCGCAACAACGCGAACGCCGGCTTCATTTTGTCGACGGGCAACCTCGTCCGCGGGTGCATCGCCACGGACAACGGGGCCGTCGGCTTCAACGCCTTCCGAACGACGCTCGAGGACTGCGTCGCGGGCGGAGTCGAGCAGGACACCGCGTTCCTGCTGGCCTCAGGGTCCGTCGCGCGGAATTGCCGGACGACTGGCGCTGGCGGCGCGACCGCGTTCTCGGCCGAGGCTTCGTCGCTCATCGATTGCCTGTCGGTGAACTTCGAGGACGCGTTCAGGCTCTCGGCCGGCAGCGAGGCCGAGCGCTGCAGGGCGCTCAACTCGGACGTCGCGTTCTTCGCGGACGCGAGCCGGCTGGAGCGGTGCACGGTGCTCGGAACGACGAACAAGGGCATCGAGCTGACGGACGGCAGCTTCGCGACCGCCTGCACGGTCTCCAACACGACGGTGGTGGGGATCGACGTCCGCGAGGCCTCGGTCGCCGAGCGCTGCGCCGTGCGACGGGAGCTTCTCCAAGCGCGCGGCGACGCGATCTGGGTCGGGCGCGCGTCCACGGTCCGCGAGTGCACCGTCGACGCGCCCGCCGCGAACGGGATCGTCGCGACGGGCAGCGACGCGACGATCACGCGCAACACGGTCAGCGGCGCGGGGGCGGCCGG